>NZ_JBGFCC010000006.1:0-343295 GCF_041205745.1 Natrarchaeobius versutus
AAATTCTAAATTCAGGAACGACCCGAAAGGCCGTAGAAAAATCTTATTTTACAGATATAGATTCCGATTGGGTACCGTTTAGGGAGGCAGGTCGTTGTGTCTCTGAATTTGATGGAGAGGGACTCAAGCGTATGATAGGCTGGACGATTGAAGACTTTCGATTCGTAAGTCCATTTCGTCAACCAAGAAATATGGGGACCCCGCACTTTGAGTTAGATCTTGAGCCAAGTGGCGATAATCTGGTAGAAGTTCTCCATTCTTTAGAAATGAATCAGCTGGACAAATTCGAGTCAATATCTGAATCATTCATTGATATTATGGATGGCGTGACGAATTTAACCATTAAGTATGATGTTGAGGCGGGTGAAAAAAGCAATAAAGAAATCACAATAATTGTGGAGGAAGATAATTATGATGTTGAGTTTAAGTCTGAGGACATATCTTCTGGGTCAAAAGAAATTCTAGTATTACTCACCCAATTACATCTAGCAGCGGACGATACATCCGTCCTGTTTTTAGAGGAACCCGAGTTACATATGCATCCTGGTGCTGAGAATAAGGTCTTTGGTATCATTCGAGATTTAGTCAAAGACTCTAAAATACAAGTTGTTATCTCAACCCATTCAGATGTTTTTGTTAATCAAGCAAATGCAAGTAGCATAACTCGTGTTGATCGAAATGGGAAAACTACTCTTCGAAGTATTAAACCTGAAAATGTAGATGTTGAACTACAGGATCTGGGTTATGAAAAGAGCGAGCTACTTCAATCCGAAGTTGTTGTTTTTGTAGAAGGTGTGTCTGATAAGAGAGTTTTACGTCAATTCTTGAGAACAGCCGGTGTTCGTATTGATGAAACGGATATCGAAATAGTAGAACTAGAAGGTATAAATAATATGAAAAAAGATTCCAAATCACTTGTTAAGCTATTATACTCATTTAACATTCCCTATCTATTCGTCCGAGACCGCCACGATTTAACTATTGAACAGGCAAGAGGAGAATTATTTGAAAAGATGACTAGAAGCGACAATAATGAATGGTGGGACGTGTCTCTGGATAATATTATTGTATGGGATGCGTATGGAATTGAAAAGTATTTGCTCATCCCTCGGGCGATATCACAGGGTTTTGAATTATCGCGGGAAGAGGTAAATGATATAATACTTAATTCGAGTGACAAAACTGATGAAGCGGATCTTCTGAACGAGGTTTTTAAACAAGAACACAAGGGCGTGACTGATGTTGAGGAGGTTTATGATAAGAAGCGTGATGGAATGTATATTGCAAAGGAAATGAAGCCAAATGAGCTACATGATGATGTTATTGATGTCCTATCTCAGATAGTTGCCCTTTCTGATAGCATTGATCCTAACTCCCTCAAGATAGACGTTTCAGACTGAGTTCACAAATTTGAGATTCGAATATTTGTACGGGTACGTCCTGATATTCTGGTCGTCACAGTACGATGCCAGTTTTGCGGGATGAATCTCCTCCCAGTTACCCGGACCGTCCTTGAGCTGCGGAACGAACGCAACAGCAACGGCTTCGTAGTCCAACTTCTCAGGTGGCACCCGCTCGATCACGATCGCCTCGTCTCCCTCCCCGTCTCGCTTGCAAACTCGATCGCCAGGTGAGAACGGATTCTTTGGTCGCTGGTCCATCTGTGCAGTACTCGGACCGAGTTCGAGCAGTTGGTTCATCGGTCGAGCGGCCATGTGATCCAACTTTTTTGGCTCGTCTCCAGAGTAGTCAGCTTGCGTTTCCGCCTTCGACCGCAACGTTTCGATCCGCTCCCATCCTAGCAGAATCAGCGCATCCTCGTTGTCTCGGTGCCAGACCATCACGATGATATCGTCTTCGTCGTCGCCCTCGAGGATCTTCTCGGGAAGAAACGCGGACACGTCCCTCGAGGTCTTCACGTCCACCTCGTAGCCGAATATCTCGAAGTCGTAACTCGAGAATGTCTCGGGATTACAACGTCGAATCGCGAACTCGTTCTTCCAGTCCCACATCTCGACCGGAATGAACTCGCGACAGAACTGTTCGAAAGCCAGTTCACCGAGGTTTCCGACTCGCTTTACGTCGATACTGCCTCTGTTCGTTTCTGAAACCTGAATAACAGCCTGGTGTTCAGCACGCTCGTTATCAATTTCATCCGGAGTGTACCGGTACATTCTAATCGCTATTAGCGCTGACGAGTCAAATTTATAAAAGATCTACTCTTCTAACTCTTCAGCGGTATCAAGGAGATCGGAGATTACGTCGTCAAAACTATCGCCCGGCTCCTTCCTCATCGTAAGTCGTTTCCAGGTTTTCTTGGAAACCGTCACTGTCGTCGTCTCGTCGCTCATATTGTTTCATTAAACTCTGAGATCAAATCTTTATGGATGTCATGATACTATGGAACCATCGACAGATAGTTTTATGAAGTCATGAGATCATGCATTTCTTAGGAGCGATACAGAATCCTGATTGTCAGGGTATAGTACTCGAAGCGTTCCGGTGCTGGAACACCGGACCGCTAGAAGCTCCCGTAATCATGGTGCGGAAGCATGACAAGCAATGCACACAGGGAACAAAAGCGTCCCTACACGACTATCGGAAGTAGTTTCGGAAATCCCCAAAGCGAACAGAGTAGGGGTCGAAGACTTAGAAAACCGTCAGTTCCCCAACTGTCGGAAAATTCGGAAACAGCCTCCTCAAGAATAAGTCATGGTGGACAGGACATTTCAGATGACCAACGGAGCCTGACCGCACGCGCCCGAAGCTCCTACACAACGACGCGTGCGGTCTGTCCGTGGTCCCAGAAATCTGAGACCATGCACGAATGCACGCTTCACCACGGTAAGAGTACCGAATCCAACCATATCGCTGACACGCACGAGGCGGTTCGATGAGCTCGGTCGACTGGCCTGCTTTGCAGGATCTGTCGTACGATCTCGTCGACGTCGATCTCCCCGGACTCCCCGGTGCAGTCGCCTGGGATGAAGCAGGTCGACAGACTCGCGACGCGATCACCGCGACGCTCCTGGAGGACTCGAGATGACGAGCGGTCCGAAGGATCTCACTCCTCGAGCCGCGTGGCATCGCTATCTCGACAGCCGGCGAACGGAGCTGACCGAGGAAACCGCGTCGACGTACCACTACCGACTGAAGCTCTTCGGCGAGTGGTGCGAAGAAAACGGGATCGAGACGGTCGACGAACTCAACGGCTGGCTGCTCGATCAGTACGAATCCTACCGGTCCGGTCAGGGTGTCGCCGCGACGACGCTCCACAACGAGATGGAGACGTTGAAGACGTTCATCGAATACCTCGAGCGGATCGAGGCCGTTGAGGACGGCCTCGCCGAACGGGTGAGCGTTCCACACGTCCCGAGCGACCAGCGATCTCGGGAAACGAAACTCTCGACCGAACAGGCGCTCGAGCTGATCCGATACTATCGATCGGACGGCACCCTATACGGCTCCAAACGACACGCACTGCTGGAAACGGCATGGCATACCGGCGCACGACTCGGTGGCCTCCGGGCGCTCGATCTCCGTGACTACGATCGCGACGAGCAGACGATCGAGTTCGTCCACCGTCCAGAGTCGAACACGGTGCTAAAGAACAAGCGAGAGGGTGAGCGAGTCGTCGCGCTGAACGAACGGGTCTGCGAGACGATTTCGACGTTCATCCAGACTAACCGTCACGACAAACACGACGAACACGGTCGACAACCGCTGTTCTCGTCGCTACAGGGTCGTCCGAAACCGGGTACGCTACGCGTCTGGATGTACCGCGCCACCTTCCCCTGTATTGCGACCGAGTGTCCGCACGGGTACGACCGGGAAACGTGCGAGTTCCGAAGCCACTCGAAGGCGAGTCAGTGTCCGTCGTCCCGCGCTCCGCACCACGTTCGAACAGGCTCGATCACCTGGCACTGTGATCGAGGCGTTCCTCGAGAAGTGACCGCTGAACGGGTGAACGCCTCACAGGACGTGATCGACGAGTACTACGACAAATCCGAAGAGCGCGACCGGATGGAGAAACGCCGCAGACCCCACCTTAATAAACTCAACATCGAGTAGACCCATGTCAGCCACTAAAACCACTTCGTGCGTCGGACTGGGCCGTGAAAACAGCGTTAGTTCAAGGCCGGGCGATCCCATATTTCTGCCGCAAACAAACTCCTCAGCGACAGCGATTAGAAGAAGTCCGCATTTGCGCGAGGCCGAGGTTCTGTGCAATGGACCGGTTCTCGGGTCTGTTCAGATCTGGGCGGTCAAATAGCGATGGTCTGGGTTGTCCAACACTCATGCGGCAGGTTCACTCGAGTCACTCGAGATACGCTGAATTACGTATCTCGCAGGGTCCCGACTGAATCGATCGGGATCAACGAGTAGTCGACGGTCCCGACGTCTTCGATCGTCCGCAGGTTTCCGACGAACGCGGAGATCGATTCGAGGTCGCCCTCGAGGACGAACAGGTCCAGACAGTAGTCGTCGACGTGGCTGTGGTCGTTCGAGACGATAATCTCCTCGTGTTCGTGTCGAAGCTCGGTAACCCGGTGTTCGATGGGTTGCGTTCCGAAGTCGTAGAGTACGCTCACGGTACCGGCGAGTTCCCGATCCTCGAGACGTTCGTCGTCGAACTCCGAGAGCAGGGTTCGAGCACCTTCCCGGACGACTTCGCTCCGACCGGTGTAGTCGTGTTCGTCCGCGAGAGCGTCGATTCGATCGATCAGTTCAGCGGGCATGGAAACGCTGACGACGGGCATATATGAACTCGATCCTATACGATAATAGAATTTGTTATTCAGTCGATAGGGGTTGTGAAATAACTAATATTAATAAGCTCGGGGACATAGTTCACAATTAGCTGATGAACGACGATCACATCCCTGTTACCGTCCTGAGTGGAAGCCTGGGGGCGGGGAAAACGACTGTACTCAACCATATCCTGACCGCAGACCACGGTCTCGACGTCGCCGTCGTCGTCAACGACATGGGAGAGGTCAACGTCGACGCCGAACAGGTCGCCCAGCAGTCCGATCTGGGTGGCGACGAGGAGATCATCGAGATGTCGAACGGCTGTATTTGCTGTCGGCTCCGCGGGGACATGCTAGACGAGGTCGGCCGACTCGCCGACCGCCGTGAGTTCGACTACTTGCTCGTCGAATCGTCGGGCATTTCGGAACCGATTCCGGTCGCTCAGACGTTCGCGATGGGGTTCGAGGACGCGAGCTTCGATCCGACCGGCACCTACGAACTCGACACGATGGTGACTGTGGTCAACGCTCACAGTTTCTGGGACTCGTTCGACTCCGGGTCCGCGCTGACTGACCAGCAACTCGAGGACGACTCCGGTCGCGTCCCCGAGGAGGTGTTACTCGACCAGATCGAGTTCTGTGACGTTCTCCTGTTGAACAAGTGTGATCTCGTCCCGGACGACGCGCTCTCGGAGATTGAGGCAGTTCTCGAGCGGCTTCAGCCCCGCGCAGAGATCATTCGGACGGAGTTCGGTGAGGTTCATCCGGATCGGATCCTCGGAACCGACGCGTTCGATTTCCAGCGGGCACAGGATTCGGCGGGCTGGAAACACGAACTCAAGCACGACCACCACCACGATCCACAGGAGGAACACGGCGTCACTTCCTTCGTCTATCAACGCGATCGGCCGTTCCACCCCAAGCGGATCGCCACGTTGCTCTCGGACCTGCCGGACGAACTCATCCGTGCGAAGGGCTTTTTCTGGAGTGCCGGTCGCGAAGACGTCGCGATGGGGGTCGACAAGGCCGGCACCTCCGTCCGCGCGGGACCGTCCGGAAAGTGGCTCGCGACCCTCCCCGAACGGGAGCGAAAGAAGTACTTCGCCGCCCGTCCGGGGCTGAAAGACGACTGGAACGACGAGTGGGGCGACCGAATGACCCGACTCGTCTTCATCGGTCGCGAGTTCGAGGAAGACGCCCTGATCGAGCGACTCGACGACTGCGTCCTCACCGACGCCGAGATGGACGAAGACTGGGACGCTTACATCGACCCGTTCGAACCACAAGAGCGACGTGAACTCGCGCTCACGAACCAGTAGATGGCGATTCCGGTCACCATCCTCTGTGGCGAACTGGGCGCGGGAAAGACGACGTTGCTCTCCGGCTTGCTCGAGTCGAGCGACCGCGAGATCGGACTCGTCGTCAACGACGTCGGCGCGGTGAACGTCGACGCCGATCTCGTCGAGGCCCGAACCGATCTCTCGACGGGCGAGGAGGTTCTCGCCCTCGAGAACGGTTGTATCTGCTGTAGCCTGAGCGGCGACCTCTCGCGGGCGGTGATACGACTCCAGCGCGAACGCGAGTTCGACCACCTCGTCGTTGAGGCCTCGGGCGTCGGCGAACCAGAGCCGATCGCCCGTCAGTTCGTCCGCGGTCCGGCGGCGGGCGTCTACGATCTCGAGTCGGTCGTGACGGTCGTCGACGCCCGTCGATTCCACGACCGGTTCGTGGCCCCGGAAACCGACGAAGTACCCGCGATCGAGGGACCGGACGAGACCGGCACGCGGCCCCTCGCGGATCTCGCCCTGGAGCAAGTCGAGTTCTGTGACTTACTCGTCGTCAACAAATGCGACCTCGTGACCGAGACCGAACGCGAGCGCGTGGTCGCGGTACTCGAAACCCTCCAGCCGAACGCGGCTGTGGTGACGACCGAGTACGGCCGCGTCGACGCCGACGATCTCCTCGGGATCGAGCGATTCGACCTCGAGACGGCCGCCGAATCGGCTGGCTGGAAGCGCGTACTCGAGGACGAAACGGCCGCTCACGACCACGACGAGCACAGTGCGGATCACGATCACGACCACGACGACCACGGTGAGGGTCACGACCACGCTGACCACCACAATCACGGCCACACGCACGACGAACCGGCCGGTCACGATCACGACCATCAACACGACGATCACCATCACGGTTCCGGCGAGGCTCACGACCACCACGATCACGCGCACCCGCCCGAGGAGTACGGCATCGATGTCGACGGCTACCGGCGTCGACGGCCGTTTCATCCCGAGCGCTTCGCCGCCCTCCTCGCCGATCTGCCGGACGGCCTCGTCCGCGCGAAGGGGCTGTGCTGGATCGCCGGCCGCGAACGCCAGGCGATCACGATGAGCTTCGCCGGTTCGGAGACGAGCCTCGAGGTCACGGGCCGCTGGATCGCGAGCCTCTCCGAACAGCGCCAGGAGCGATACCGGTCGGGAGAGACGGACCTCGAGTGGGACGAGCAGTGGGGCGATCGGGAGACTCGACTCGCGCTCATCGGCCGCGACCTCGAGATGGACGCGCTGATCGAGCGGCTCGACGACTGTCTGCTCACCGACGACGAGATGGACGACGACTGGACTGCGTTCGAAAACGACGCGCCGACGGCGATGGACGAGACCGTCACCCTCCCAGTCGACTGACGAGTCAGCATTCGAAGACCGCTAGCAGTTATCGCCCTCGAGCGTACATTCACAGACGATATGACGACAGACAGAGACGACAGACGAAGTACCGACGACCACGGACACGACGTCATCGACCCGCTGTACGTCGGAATCGTGACCGTCTCGAGTTCGCGCGCGGGTTCGGACGAGGACGATCCGGACGACCCGGGCGGCGACACAATCCAGGAGTGTTTCGAAGCGGAGGGCCACGAGGCTCGCGAGCGCCTTCTGGTGCGAGACGATTACGCGTCGATCAGAACTGCCGTTCGCGGACTGGTCGCCCGACGCGATATCGACGTCGTTCTGACGACGGGCGGAACCGGTGTGACGGCCGACGACGTCTCGCCCGAGGCGACGTCGTCACTGTTCGAACGCGAACTGCCCGGTTTCGGTGAACTGTTCCGCTCGCTGTCGTGGGACGAAGTGGGAACCCGCGCGATGGCCTCGCGCGCGACAGCGGGCATCGCGGTCGACACGCCGGTCTTTTGCCTGCCCGGGAGTACGAACGCCTGCCGAACCGCCTGCGAACAGCTGATCGTCCCCGAAGCGCCACACCTCGCGGGTCTGGCGACGAGCCACCGTGCGGACGTGACCGAGGGGTCGCTGTCCGACTACGGCGACGGAGAGTGAGCGAGGACTGGATCGTCGGCTCGGCGAGAACGCACCGACGAACGAACCGACACCGTTGAGTCCGTTCGCTCACGAGAACAGACGATGCCCGACTGCGACTACTGTGCGGCGTCGTTCGACGACGAGGATGCGTATCTCGAGCACCTCGCGAGCGAGCACGCTGGCGAACTCGGGCGGATCGACCGCCGCCGGGTCGTCGAACGCGGCGCACACGAGACCGTAAACGACGGCGACTCGTTCGTGCGGTACGGCCTCGCGATCTCGATCGTGTTCATCGTCGTCGGCGCGGTCGGCTACGCGGTCACGTCCGGGCTAGTCTAACCGTCGACCGACCCGAAGGCGTCTTCTCGAGGCGATCAGTTCACTTTCGCTCCGGTGGCGGCAGTTTAAATACTATTGGGCGCGAACGTCGGTATGCCTCCCAGTGAAACCAAAGAGGAGGCGTGACACAATGAGCGACGTACGACAGCACGCGGACGACATACACGACCAGTTTTCGGACCACATCGACGTCAGCGTCGACGACGTCGAGGACCGCCTGAGCACGCTCGTCGACGAGTACAAGGTGCCGATGGACGAGGCACGGCGAAGCGTCACCAACCACTACCTAGAGGAGGCGGGACTCGACCGCGAGGACATCTCCAGTGGCTCGAGCGAACACGTCAACGTCGAGGACGTCGACGAGCCCGAACAGTGGATCGACCTAACGGCCAAAGTCATCGAACTCTGGGACCCCCGGAGCGACTCGGTCGCCCAGGTCGGCTTGCTCGGCGATCCGACGGGAACGATCAAGTTCACCAAGTGGGCGAAATCCGACCTTCCGAGCCTGGAGGAGGGGGGCGTCTACGAACTCCGAAACGTGGTCACCGACGAGTACCAGGGCCGGTACTCGGTCAAATTGAACAGCACCACCGTCATCGAGGAACTCGATGAGGAGATCGAGGTCGGCGACGACACGAGCGTGATCGAAGGCGCCCTCGTCGACATGCAAAGCGGCAGCGGACTCATCAAGCGCTGTCCCGTCGAGGGCTGTACCCGCGTCCTCCAGAACGGCCGGTGTAGCGAACACGGCGAGGTCGAAGGCGAGTTCGACCTCCGGATCAAAGCCGTCGTCGACGACGGTATCGACGCCCACGAAGTCATCTTCGATAAGGAAGCCACCGAGGAACTGACTGGACTCAGCCTCGAGGAAGCCAAGGAGATGGCGATGGACGCACTCGATACGACGATCGTCGCCGACGAGATCGCAGACGACATCGTCGGCACCTACTACCGCATCGAGGGACCGACGTTCGGCCGGTACGTCCTTGCCGACGACGTCTCCGAACTCGACGGGCCGGCGGATGCAGAACAACTGCTGATCAAAGCGAGGTCGATGTAACATGAGCGGCGCAGAACTCACGCGCGAAGTCGCCCGACGCGTCTTCGCCTCCGAATTCAACGACTCGACGTACGCGTTCAAAGAAAGCGACGACGAGCGCGCACCCAACTACGCGCTCCTCCCGACGGGCGACCGCGCGAACCGCGTGTTCGTCGTCGGCACCTTAACCGAGACCGAGGACGTCGGCAACGACAGCGAGTACTGGCGTGGCCGCGTCGTCGACCCGACGGGGACGTTCTTCGTCTACGCCGGCCAGTACCAGCCCGAAGCGGCGGCCGCGCTCCGCGATACGGAGCCGCCGGCGTACGCCGCCGTCGTGGGCAAACCCCGAACGTACGAGACCGACGACGGGACGGTCAACGTCTCGCTTCGACCCGAATCCATCGCGATCGTCGACGAGGCGACCCGCGACCGCTGGGTCGTCGAGACCGCCGAACGCACGTTAGAGCGCGTCGAAGCGTTCGAGGAGTGGGAGGCCGAACAGGAGCCTCCCGAGAGCGGATCGACCGCACCCACGAACGAGTACGCCCAGATGGCTCGCGAGCGCTACGACTCCCCGGTCGTCAACTACCGCAACGACGTGATCCAGGCACTCGAGTCTATCGAGGGCGCACAAAACCCCGAACCGACCGCCTAACTCGCCGAACGAAACCAACCGCGACACACCACCGATTTCGTTCGGCGGGTGGACCACCGCCGGTCGATCGGCACGGATCGGCCGGCAGGAACCTTTTTGAGATCGGTACCGACGACGTCCGTATGACCGAACCGTCGACCCCATCGACCGATCGCGGTGACGATCAGAATATCGACAGCCGACCGCAACTCGTCGGCATCAACCACGTCGCACTCGAGGTGGGTGATCTCGAGAGGGCACTCGAGTTCTACGAGTCGATCTTTGCCTTCGAGCGACGCGGCCGCTCCGAGACGAAGGCGTTCGTCGATATGGGCGATCAGTTCATCGCGCTCGCGGAGACCGAGGGTGACGGGGTCGACGACGCCCGACACTTCGGGCTCGTCGTCGACGACGCAGACCGCGTCGAGCGTCGACTCGAGCAGTTGGGGATCGATCGACTCGACGCACCGGGTCTCGAGTTTCGCGATCCCTGGGGCAACCGGGTCCAGATCGTCGGCTACGAGGACATCCAGTTCACCAAAGCCGACCACGTTCTCCGCGGGATGGGGCTCGAGAAATGCGAGAAGACGGCGGCGGCGATCGAAGAACTCGCGGAGAAGGGCATGGGTCCCGACTGACGCCGGTCGGTGGCCGATGAGACGAGAACCGGTTACGACTCCGGGAGCATCGCTCGAATCGCCTCGAACTCGTCGTCGGTTACTTCGTGGCCGACGTCGGGATAGATCCGTTCGTCGACGTCACCACCCGCTCGCTCGAACGTTTCGGCTGTCTCGGCGGCGCGTTCGGGATCAATCCGTGGGTCGTCCTCGCCCCACCCGACGAGGATCGGTGTTCCCTCGAGGCCGGCGGGAATGGTTCGGTCGTTCCGGCGGTCTGCATCGCTCGCGTCGACGGGATCGGTGACGTCGGTCGCGTCGTCGACGTCGCCAGGGAGCACCCCGGAGAGGAGGAAGACCCCGCCGTAGTGCCCCGGGTTTCGGCGGACGAACTCCGCGACCACGCTCGCTCCCTGCGAGAAGCCGCCGAGAAGCGTCCGCTCCGGCGGGACGCCGATCGATCGGGCCGCCTCGAGTCCGGCGTCGACGCACTCGACGCTCGAGGTGAGCCACGGTTCGTTCTCGGTCCGCGGGGCGGTCGTCGGACGCGGGTACCACCGGCTTCGTTCGGCTTGCGGGGCGAGGAAGGCGACGCCGTGGCGGTAGAGTGGATCGAAGAGGTTGAGGACTCCCTGGGCGGTCGCGCCGCGGCCGTGACAGAGTACGACGGCCGCCTCTGTCGCCATCGCGGGTGCACCCGCAGTGAGCAGTTCCTGTCCCTCGTGGGGGCCCGACGCTGCGGTCCGTCGACGGCTCGAGTCCGTCACGATTCCCTCTCGTCTTCGGCATCGCGGTTTTCCCCGTCGCTCGGGATCCGTCCGCGCGTCGAGGCGTTCGGTGTCGACAGCGGGGGAAGCTGGCTCTCGACCAGCTCACGGTCGGCTTCGAACCACTCCGGGAGGTAAAGCGGCAGGTCGGTCGACCCCCTCGAGTCAGTCGAGTCGTCCACCTTCGCGTCCGGCCTGCGTTCGGCGGCGACGCCTTCGGTCTCGGTCGCGAGTTCGAAGAGGATCCCGCCGGGTTCGCGGACGTACAGCGAGTGAAAGAAGTGGCGGTCTTTGACCCGCGAGACGTCGTATCCGCGATCGTCGAACAGCTCGCGCCACTCGGCCAGCGCCTCTTCGCTCTCGGCTCGGACGGCGACGTGGTGGACCGTTCCCGGCCCCTCCCGACCGAACGACGCCGCTCGTTCGGCCACCGAGTCGCCCTCGAGCCCGTCCGAATCCGTTCCGGGGCCATCCGATGTTTCCTGGGTTCCAGTTCGGACGTCGACGACCGTTGCCCGATCGCCTGGCGCGCGATACCGGACGCGGCCGTCACCTTCCGCGTCGTACGCGAATCCGAGAGTCTCGAGCGTGCTCGCCGTGGCGTAGGGATTGAACGAAAGCGCCGACACGCCGTACAAATCGCGGATTGCGGCGTCTGTCGGAACGTCGCTTTCCGGCCACGGTTCGGCGGCGAGGTCGCCGGCGTCGGCATCGGCGACGAGTTCGAGTCCCGTTCCGGCGGGATCCTCGAGTCGAAGGAACCGTTCGTCGAATCGTTCGAGCGGACCGTCGACGTCGATGCCGTCGGTCTCGAGACGCTCGTGCCAGTACGGAAGCGAGCCGTCGGGAACGCGGAAGGCGACGGCGTCGACCTGTGGTTTGCCGACGCGTCCGGGATCGGCGTGTGGGTCGGGAAAGCAGGTGATGACCGTCCCCGGCGAGCCCGTCGCGTCGCCGAAGTAGAGGTGGTGCTGGAGGATATCCTCGAAGTTCACGGTTCGGGTGACGGGGTGAAGTCCCAACGCGCCAGCGTAGAAGTCGATGGCTTCCTGGGCGTCGCCGACGATTCCCGTCACGTGGTGAATCCCGAGTGTGTCCGCGAGCATGGGTGGCGTTGGGGCTCGAGCGGGTTAGCCTGCCCGACTCCGGAGCTCTCGGTTCGAGCCGTTCCGGTCGGAACGAAAGACCGTCGTCTGACGAATCGTTAAGTGCTCGGAGCGCCCACTAGCTGGCGAATGGGCAACAAGAACAAGACGATCTCGTTTCGGGTCAACGAGGACGCCTTCGAGGCGCTCCAGGACATCGCCGAGGAGCGAGACATCTCGCTTTCGGCCGTCTTTCGGGACTACGTCGACCAACTCGTCGACCACGACGGCCAGGTCGAGGTCGTTCCCACGCGCGAACTCGAGTCGCGTTCGGTGCCGGCGGAGGGCGAAGATGGCGACATCTCGTTCCCGCCGACGGTTGAGGTTCCCAAGAGCTTCATCCGCGAGCACGAACGGCTCGAACTCGAGGCCGACCACCTCCGGGAGCAACTCGACGAGTACAAGGCGTACGTCAACGACCTCCAGGACCGACTCGAGGGCGAAGACGAGGTGCTCTTGCTCGACGACCTGGATGGCGAGGACGAGTCCTACCAGCTCCGGTGATCGGACCGGGGTGGCGCGAGCGGGGGCGATGTGCGTCGATTGCGGTTCCAGAGTGCGTCTTATCTGGAGAGATTTCGTTTCTCGCGTCTGATCTCGTCGGCTTTCTCGTCTGCGCCGTCGACGCGGGCGAGTCCCTCGGCGGCTTCGAGCGTTCGTACGCCGTTGTCGAGGAACGAAAGAACGTCGCCTGGATAGGCATAGAGCATGTAATCGTCGCTCATCACGTCGACGATGGCGTCCGGGCCGAGTCCCTGGGCCCGTAACTCGAGGAGGTACCGTTGGAACTTCCGCTCGGGGCAGCCACAGTAGGGGTTGTTGTCGCAGTCACAGTCGAGGAAGTCCTGTGCGAATTCGAGGACGCGGTCGCGCGTTGCGTCGTCGAGTTTCTCGAGGCCCTCCCCCTGGAAGAGCACGTCGAGGGTCGCCCCCTTGAACGCTCCCTTCGGGATGTTCGTCTCGAGCTGGGAGCTGAGCTGTCGGTGGTTCTTGACGTAGATCTTGTCGGTGATGGCCACGCGTTGGCGAGCCTACGGTCGGCCCGCCGAAAAACGTCCCGGTCGCGAACGCGACGAGAAGCGGCGGGCCGACGTTCCCGAAAGCGGGAAAATCCGCGTCACAAACTCGCATACGGACCGTACTCGAGTCGTAACGTATTTCAGGTGGACCGATCCTAAATAAGCGTGCAAGCGTGTCCGGGTTGGGGTAGTGGTTATCCTTCAGCCTTGTGGAGGCTGAGACGCGGGTTCGATTCTCGCACCCGGACTATTCTGCGACGAACGGACGTGAGGAGCGAATAGTCCCGGGAGAGATCGAATCAGGGAGAGTGCAGTCTTCCGAGCAACGCGAGGAAGGAAGCGATCGACCGTGGTTCGATTCTCGCAGCCGGACGTTCTGCGACGAACGGACGTGAGGAGCGAATAGTCCCGGGAGAGATCGAATCAGGGAGAGTGCAGTCTTCCGAGCAACGCGAGGAAGGAAGCGATCGACCGTGGTTCGATTCTCGCACCCGGACGTTCTGCTGGCGATACGTGGAGGTGGGAATTGGCCGGGGAGAGAATCGAATCAGACGAGTCGCGCGCAGTGTGCGAGCACGTCTCGGCGTGGTTCAATTTTCGCATCCGGACGCTAGCTGGTAAAAAAGTCTGTCAGTCACGGCGGCCTCGAGCGGCGGGACAGTCGAGTCCGGACCGTTCGTACTGGCCGTCGTCGACGAGAGAGGCCTCCTGCGTCTTCTCGGAGTTAGGCCGCGACTTCTTCGGCGGCGAACGTCTCGCGAAGCCTGTCTTCGTCCGATGGCGAGAGGTTCGTCCGAATAACCTCGGGATCGTAGGGCGCGAGATCCTCGATGACGCGGTCTTCGGAGATGTCGTGGGCGAGCATGAACAGTGCGGAGTGACCGGGCTCGACGGTCTCCGACACTTCGTCGACGAACTCGTCGTCGATGCCGACGTCGGAGAACTTGCCGGCGATCGCTCCGCTGGCGGCGCCGATGGCGAGGCCGAGCCACGGCATCCAGAAGATGATTCCGATGAGTAGGCCCCAGAACGCACCGCCGAGGGCACCAGCACCGACCAGACTTCGTGCTTGTTTCACTTTGACGTGGCCGTCTTCGTCTCGAGTGACGACTGCGGCGTCGTCTAGCTGTAGTAACTCCTGTTTCTGAAGGTCGTAGAGTTCGTCACGGACGTCTTTCGCGCCGTCCATGGAATCGAACGCGAGTACGATCAGTTCTTTCATCTGCAATCGTCGAACATCGATCGAGGTGATAACTGTTTCACATGACTGTTGAGAACACAGGCGACGGTGACTGTCACCTCGTCGTCAACTCACGAGCGTCGATCCCGCTGAAATCCCGTTCGATCGCCGCTCGCTTGGATCGAACCGATCGTCAGTGTCCACATCGTGGCTGGCGTGTCGGTGATCAGGTCCCGGCGTCGGTCAGGCGCCTGACGTCCTCGTCGCTCAACGATACCTTTCGTGCTTCGAGGTTCGATGCGAGGTGTTCGGGACTCGAGGTGCCGGGAATCGGCAACACGACGGGCGACCGCTCCAAGAGCCACGCCAGCGCGACCTGTCGCCGGGTCGCGTCGTGTCCGTCCGCAATCTCGTCGAGGAGGTCGCCGTGGCTCTCGAGGTCGTCGGCGTCGATGGGTGCCCAGGGGATGAAGCCGACGTCGTTCTCGGTGCAGACCTCGAGGACGTCCGCGGAGGAACGATCGTCGACGTTGTACCGGTTCTGGACGGTTGCGATCTCGACGTGTTCGCGGGCGATCTCGAGTTGCTCGACGGAGACGTTGCTGAGGCCGACCTGCTCGACGAGCCCCTCGTCTTTGAGTTCGGCGAACGTCGCGACGGAGTCCTCGAAGGGGGTGTCGGGATCGGGGCGGTGGAACTGGTAGAGATCGATCGTGTCGGTTCGAAGTCGGTCGCGGGAGGCGAGTACCTGATTGCGGATGTAGTCGGGATCGCCGTGGGCGAGCCACTCGCCCTCACGGTTGCGAAGGAGACCGGCTTTCGTCGCCACGACGACGTCTTCCGGGTCGCCGATCGCCTCGCCGACGAGTCGTTCGCTCACGCCGGGGCCGTAGGAGTCGGCAGTATCGATGAAGCTGACGCCCGAATCGACGGCTCGTCGGACGACCTCGCGTGCGGTCTCTTCGTCCGCTGGCGAGCCGATGATTCCCTCGCCACAGAGGCGCATCGCGCCGAAACCGAGCCGGTTGACCCTCGTCTCGCCGATGTCGAACGTTTCGGTCGTATCGTTTCTCACGGACGGTCTATCGGACCCCGGCCTGATAATCGTTGACCGTCACTGGCTGGCTTCGCCAGCCGGTTCGCTCGAGGGTGGTTGCTTCGAGACCGAGACGCCTTCGGTTCGTTCGGGTGGGCCGGAACGGCGGCCGGAGTCGGCGCCGAGCAGTCGCGGGAGTGCGGTGTCGGCGAACGTCAAGCCCAACACGAGGATGATCGGGGCCAGAAAGAGCCCGTAGAAGCCGAAGACGATCGGGCCAAAGATGTACGCGAGCATCAGCAAGCCGACGTGGGTGCGCTCGCCGCTTAGATACGGCCGGAGCACGAGGTCCGGAATCGTATCGACGATGACGACTGCAAGCACCAGAAAGCCGACGAGATAGACGACCATGGCGGTGTTGCCGTCGAGGACGAGCGGAACGGCCGCCGCGATGGCGACGGGGATGTAGATGATCTTCATCCCGACGACCGGAATCAGGCTAGCGATGCCGGTGAGTGCGCCGGCGAGTGCGGGGTAGGGAATCTCGACGGCCGACGGAACGGCGAGATTGTACCCCATGAACGTGACGATGGCGATCAGCGAGATGAGGATCACGTTCAACAGGTTTCCGAACAGTACGGCCTCGAGTTCCTTGTCGGCAGTTTCCAGGTATTCGCGGACGATCGCGTCGTCGTCGAACCGAAGTAACCACTCGTGGAACTTCGCGCCGTCGATCAGAAGGTAGTAGGTGACGACGACGACGATCAACAGGTTCAACAGGACGTTCGAAACGACGCTCGTCAGCAAGCCGGCGTGGTCGACTGCAAAATCGATGAACGGATCGAAGGTGCCGGCCTGATAGGCGCCGGCCAGCCCCTGGATCGTGAGTTCCGGGGGATTCTCGAGACTCTGGACCCAGACGACGTCCTGGGGGAGCATTTCGGCGACCGGGTACTCGGCGACGAAGTTGCGGACTTCGACGACGAGGAGGGCAACGGTGTAGGTAATAAGGCCGAGTAGGGGGACCGCGAGAAACGAGATGACGAGCCCGGCGCGTGCCTTATCAGGGAGGTGAAGACGCTCGAGGGATTTGTAGAAGCGCCGCGTCGAGTAGTAGAGGAAGATGGCGATGGTAAGCGCTGCGATGAATCGATAGGCGATATACGCCGTCACGACCGCGACGCCGGCCCCGAATAAGGTAACTACCGCGCGTTTCTCGTTCATTTTGTCAAACTAGTATCGTGAGGGATTTCAAATAAATCATACGGTAGGTGACGTTCGTGAAAACTCGATCGTCGACGAGATACGAGACCACCGATCGATGATGGATGCGTTCGGAGCCATCCGTCCGTTCCGCTGTCGGATGCTCGCGGTCGTCGATGGGCATGCCAGTCGCGTCGTTTCGGTCGCAGGGATTATTCCGAACAGTGGTAACTCTCCGCGGATTTAATTACACTCTACTCGAGCAAAGCATTAAGTTTCAGATCGTCGTCGGGAACCCGTATGCGTGAGAGTAACATGCCAGTCCGGCGGCGGACCGTTATCGGAGGAGTCGGAGCCGGTGTCGTCGGCCTCGCGGGCTGTCTCGGAGAAGAAGGGGGCGACGTCGAGGAGCGTATCGACGAGGGAGCCGATGCGACCGCCGAAGTTGGAGAGGCGGGCACGCAGGACGGGCCGATCTCGGTCACTGGCGTTTGGGCCGAAGACGAAGAGGAGGACTTCCTCGCGGTCGTCGACTACGTCGAGGAAGAAACCGGGATCGAGATTACCTACGAACCGCGGGACACGGAGGCGATACTGACCGGGACTCTGATCGATTACGAGGCGGGCGTTGCGACCGCCGACGTCGTCGTGATGCCGTCTCCGGCCCGCGTTCAGTCGGACGCCGAATCGGGACACCTGGCGCCGTTGACTGACACCTGGGATCCCGAGGAGTTCGCGCCGGATCCGGACTTCGTGAGCGTCGACGGCGAAGCCTACGCCGCACCGTTCAAGATGGACCTCAAACCCGGGTTCTGGTACCGCCCGTCGTTTTTCGACGAACACGACCTCGAGGAGCCCGAAGACTACGACCAGTTCCTCGACTTGCTCGCCGAGATCGACGACATCGACGGCGTCGAAGCGCCGCTCGCGTCGGGCAACGGCGCCGGCTGGCCACTGAGCGACGTCACGGAGGCATTTATTCTTCGCCAGGACGACGGCGCGCAACTTCAACTCGACCTCATCGATGGCGACGCGGAGTTTACGGACGACCGCGTCGTCACCGCCTTCGAGGAGATTCAGGACCTCCTCGAGCAGGGGTACTTCAGCGAGGTTCGGGACTTCGGCGTCCAGTACGAGTTCTTCTGGGAGAACGAGACCCCGCTTTACTTCATGGGGTCGTGGACGCCGACGTTCGGAGCAATCGAGGATCCCGACGATCTGGACGTCTTCATGCTCCCCGGTACGGAGGCGATGGTCGCCGCCGAGAACTGGTTTACCGTTCCGGAGTACGGCGACGACGTCGAGGCGGCACGGACGGCCGTCGCCGAGATGGTGTCTGCCGACGGTCAGTCGGTGTGGGCCGAACGCGGCGGCTTCATCGCCTCGAACCTCGAGGTTCCCGAGGACGCTTACGACGTCGAGATCATGCTCGAACTCTCGCAGACGGCCGACGAGGTGGAGCTCGTGCCGGACTTAGACGACACGCTCGGCGATCCGTTCCAGTCGGAGTTTTGGTCCGTGCTGACGGGCTTCTGGGCGGAACCCGATCAGGACGTCGAGGGAATCACTGAATCGCTCGACGCCGTCCTACAGGAGACGGTCGAGGAGCAAGACGAGGTGTAGCGTGGTCGAACGCGAGCGCGCTCGCGACGGCGTCGTCGATTCGCTGATCGTCGTCGGCCAGGAACTTCGCCGACGAAATTCCAGCGCGCTCGTGGTCGACGTCCTCTATCTGTTTACGACGGCCTTTCTCGCGACGCTGGCGGTTCAGGGTGTCCGACCGGCGGTCGTCGCCGCTCTCCCCCTCCTGACCTTCCTCTATTTCGCCTGGAAGTCCACGACGGCCTTCTTCCTCGCGAACCTGCTCGCGATCGCTCTTGCGGTGATTGCGACGGAGACGGGGATCGGCCTGCTATAACAGCAACGGTCGGCCTCGCTCCGGTTCGGTCCGCCGTTTTACGACGTTTCACCGGTTTGCTGTCCGCCGTTTTTGGCCCAATACTACCCGGGCAGTTGCGTCGGGAAATCGGGACAGCAAACCGTACCAGTATCCTCGAGTCGACGAGTGCGATTCTCCGGTCGACGGGTACGAGCACCGGTTCGGCGACGAACCATCGGGCACAAACCGGATCGACGCGCGGTCACCGTCAGTCCGTGACCGCGGCGACCATCCCCTGTTTGTAGTACCGCTCGAGCATCAAGAACAACAAGACGGGGACGGCCATCGTCATCACCGACCCGGCGGCGACGAGCCCCCACTCGACCTGGATGCGGCCGGTCATCAACGGCAGGACCTGCGGGGCGAGGTAGAGTTCCGGCGAGCGCATGAACACCAGCGGGAAGAAGAAGGCGTTCCAGACCCAGGTGAACTGGATGACCGCCACGGAGACGAGCGCGGGCGTCGACAGCGGCAGGATGATCGTCCGAAAGATCTGGTAGCGCGAGGCGCCGTCGATGCGTGCGGCTTCCTCTAACTCGACGGGAATGCCAAGGAGATAGTTCCGCAAAAAGAGAACGACCCATCCCAGTCCCCAGCCGATGTGGACCAGTATTAGCCCCATGTAGCTGTCGAACAGGCCGATCTCGCGGAGGGTGTTGTAGTTGCCCATCGCGACCAGTTCCGGCGGTGCGGCCATCACGAGCAGAATCAAGAAGAACAGCGTCGTCTTCAGCGGAAACTCGAAGCGCGCGAAGGGGTACGCCGCCATCGCGCCGAGCAACATGACGACGAGCACCGAGGGGATGGTGACGACCAGCGTGTTGAACAGCGCTCGGCCCATGGGCGCCGTCTGATACGACCACGCCCGCGTGTAGTTCTGGAGAGTGATCGTCATCCCCTCTATGTGCCACCAGCCGGCGAGGATCTCGCCGAGGGGGCGGAACGAGGCCATGAACAGCCCCAGAAACGGGACGATCCAGAGCACCGCGACCGTGATCGCGATCGCGTACTTCAGGAGCCGAGGCATCGACGGAACGGCGGAGGCGAGTCGCGTCGCCACGTCGTCGTCCGTCGGTGGCGCGGTTTTTGGTATCGCGTCCGGGGGGAGATACTGATCGGTCTCGCGACTCGAGGCCGGGTTCGGTTCGCCTGGAGTGTGGGTATCGTCTGCCATGTTAGTTCATTCTGGCGATGTACAGCGCGAGCGGGGCGACGATGACGAGCTGAACGAGCGCGACGACCATCGCCTTCCCGTAGTCGATCGGCGGTTCGAACGCGGCGCGATAGACCTCGATGCCGAGTACCGAGTAGGCGTGATTGGGTCCGCCGGCGGAGCCGCCGGCGGCGTAGACGATGTCGAAGACGCGCATCACCCAGATGATCCCCATGATGACGACCACGGCGGTAACGGGTTTGACCAGCGGCCAGGTGATGTCCCAAAACCGGCGCCAGCGTCCGGCACCGTCGACTTTCGCCGACTCGATCAGCGACGGATCGATCGCGGCGAGGGCCGAACTGTAGAGCAACATGTTGAATCCCGTCTGGACCCAGATTCCCCCGGCGATGAGGGCGTAGATCGCCACCTGGGGCGATTGCGTCCAGTTGCGAACCTGCCCGCCGAGACCGACGACCCGTAACAGTTCGTTGAAGATACCAGCCTGGGGGTCGTAGATGAACAACAGGACGAGGCCGATGATGATCGTCGGCGTCGTAAAGCCGAGAAAGACCATCGATCGCAGGATTCGCCGTCCCCTGAGATCGACGAACAAAAGCGCCATTCCAAGCCCTAGTAAAGTGCTGATCGGAACGTGAAGAACCACCCAGAGGAGATTCTGCGTCAACGCGCCCATCGGGAATCGCCAGCGGAGGACGTTCTCCCAGTTGATGATGAGGGGATCGGCGAACGTCCGAATCCAGTTGTCCAGTCCGATAAAACTCTCTATCGAGAATCCGTCCCACGAGAAGAAGCTCCCGACGGCCGAGTAGGCGATGGGTCCGACCGAGAAGATCCCGAACAGGGTCAGACCGGGGAGGAGAAAGACCGCGATCGCCGCCGCTTTCTCCCGATCGACGTTCGGCCATGCAGTACGGTCCGCCTCGAGCGCGTCGATGTGGTCTCGGAGGCTCATCGTCTCAGGTGAGCAGTTCGCCGTTCTCGTCGTAGAGGTAGGCGTCGTCGTCGTCGAACGTCAGATAGACACGATCTTCGCGATCGACGGACGTCGACGAAACCTTCGCGTTGACGATCTGATCGTCGACGGTGACGTTGACGATCGTGTACTCCCCGAGCGGTTCGACGGTGTCGACCGTCCCCTCGATCGCAGCCGTTCCGGGTGGTGGATCGGTCTCGATCGAGACGTCCTCCGGTCGAACGCCGAGCGAGACGGTCCCGCGTGGAACGGTCTCGAGGCCGCCGGCGCTCGTTCGATGGAGGTCGACCGACCCCGCTTCGCCGAAGGCGATCGAGCCGTTCTGGCGGGTCCCCCGGAGCAGGTTCATCGGCGGCGAGCCGATGAATCGGGCGACCCACTCCGTTCGCGGTCGCGCGTAGAGTTCCTGGGGCGGGGCGATCTGTCGGATCGTTCCCTCGTTCATGACGACGACCCGATCGGCCATGCTCATCGCCTCCTCCTGGTTGTGGGTGACGTAGATCGTGGTGATCGCGAGTTCGTCCTGGAGGCGTTTCAGTTCGCTTCGCATCTCCTGGCGGAGTTTGGCGTCGAGATTCGACAGCGGTTCGTCGAGGAGAAAGACGGACGGTTCCCGGACGATGGCTCGAGCCAACGCCACGCGCTGGCGCTGGCCGCCGCTCAGTTCGTCAGGGGACTTTTCGGCCTGATCCTCGATGTGGAGAAAGCCCATTGCCTCCTCGATGCGTCGATCGCGTTCGTCGGGCGGAACTCCCTGGATCTTGAGCGGATAGGCGACGTTCTCCGCGACGCTCATGTGGGGGTATAGCGCGTAGTTCTGAAACACCATCGCGACGTTTCGATCGCTCGGCGACCGAGCGTCGACTCGCTCGCCGTCGAAGTAGATCGAACCCTCGGACGGGTCCTCGAGTCCGGCGATGAGTCGGAGTGCTGTCGTCTTTCCACAGCCCGACGGTCCGAGAAAGACGAGGAACTCGCCGTCTTCGACCTCGAGGCTGAGCCGGTAGTTGGCCACGGTGTTGCCCCCATCGAAGTACTTGCTGACGTTCTCCATGGTGATGTGTGTCATGTACTGTCGATGTCCACGGACCGATCCATTAAACCTCTCCAACACCTCAAACCAAAATTACGTGTAAATCGACCGATAACGATCGGATTCGTGGAAGCAAATAATATTTCAGACAGTATTTCGTTCCAGGGACACTGTCTCGAATCCCGGTCGGTCGCCAGTCGCCAGTCGCCAGTCGTCGGTCGGAACTCGTCCGGACCCGTCGATGGTCTTCCAGTTTGCCGACACGAGAATCGTTTACCGGATGGGCGTAGACCGGAGGCACATGGGCTACGATACAGCGGCGAAGGCTGATCCCGAATCGGTCGTTCCAGCGGAGTTTGGTGGGATGTGGTTCCTACGCGAGGAACTCGAGACGACGGCGCTCGGATTCACCGTCCTCGAACTCGAGCCGGAGGCGAGCGGCAAGGAACACGACGAGACCGAAAGCGACCAGGAGGAGATTTATTACGTCGTCTCGGGCACGGTCGACGTCGAGTTGCCCGACGCCGAAGAGACGGTTTCACTCGAGAGCGAGGACGCGATCCGAATCGACCCCGAGGAACGTCGACAGATCCACAATCGCGGCGACGAGCGAGCGACGCTCGTCCTCGCCGGCGCGCCGCGCTGATCGGGCGTCGATCGCGTCGACGACGGATCGACAGACCGAGATTCGATAGCCGCTACCGACGGTAATGTGAAACGAGACTGTCAAAATGTGGCTGGTTGTAACATCCACCGAAGAGGGAGGAAATCGGTGGACGTGGCTCGAGAGGCGGTCGACTCGATACAGTTATATCGGATAGACTGACTGTCTTCGTATCGTCGTCGCCGGCGATCCATCACGCTTTTCTTGCTGTACCCGCATCGTTGCCACGATGGAGCGACCGGTGACGGAGGCCGACCTCACGTTCGAACGCGTTCCCGAGACCGACCAGTCGTTCGAGAACGCGCTGGCGAAAGCTCGCGACGGCAATCGGCTCACGGTCGACGACGCCATCGAGCTACTGACCACTGGAACCGACCTCGACGGTATCGACCGGTGGCGCAAAGAGCAGGTGCTCGAGGCCGCCGACCGCCGCCGGGCCGAGGTCGTCGGCGAGGAGGTCACCTTCGTCGCCAATCTCAACAACAACGTTACGACGGCGTGTAACGTCGGCTGTCTGTTCTGTAACTTTAAAGACGCCGCCCACACGTTCGAGGTCGGTCACGACGGACAGACCGCGGGATTCACCAAGACGCCCGCCGAATCACGTGAGATCGTCGCCGACGCCGTTTCCCGTGGCATCTACGAAGTCACCTCGGTCTCCGGTCTCCACCCCGCGTTCGTCCTCGACGAGGAACACCGCGAGACCCTCGAAAGCCACCCGAATCCGAAAGAAGTCAACTACGTCCCGGCCCAGCGCTACGAGACCGATCCCGGCACGTACGTCGAACAGATGGCCGCGATGAGCGTCGACGACGTTCACGTCCACTCGATGACCCCTGAAGAGGGGTACCACGCCCGCCGTGGGACCGACTGGTCGTACGAGGAGGTGTACAGTCGCCTCGAGGAAGCGGGCTTAGACACGGTTCCGGGAACCGCCGCCGAAATCCTCGTCGACGAGGTCCGGGACGTGATCTGTCCCGGAAAAATCGGCACCGACGAGTGGCTCGAGGCGATGGAAGCCGCCGCCTCCGTCGGTCTCGGACTCACCGCGACGATCATGTACGGCCACGTCGAAAACGAGGCTCACCGTGCGGTCCACTTAAAACGGATTCGAGAGCTTCAAGAGCGCGTCGACGGCGCGATCACCGAGTTCGTCCCGCTTTCGTTTGTCCACCAGAACACGCCGCTTTTCGAACACGACGTCGTCTCCGGCGGCGCGAGCACGGACGAAGACGAGCTGATGATCGCCGTCTCGCGGCTCTTTCTCGATAACGTCGATCACGTCCAGTCCTCGTGGGTCAAATACGGCGACGAACAGGGGCTGAAGATGTTGAACTGCGGAGCCGACGACTTCATGGGGACGATCGTTTCCGAGGAGATCACCAAGCGGGCAGGGGGTACCTACGGCGAGTTCCGCTCGTTCGAAGAGTACGTCGATCTGATCACCTCGATCGGCCGAACGCCGGTCGAGCGATCGACCGACTACGACCGTCGCCGGGTGATCGATCCCGACGACCCGCCGTTCGGTCCCGAACTCGGGCCGAACGCCGACGGAACGCCAATTCTGACACGAGAGGAGCGCTCCGAACGGGCCGTCCTCGCCGACGACTGATCTCCGCTACTGGTCGCCGTCGACGCCCGGCGAACGGTCGCCCGATCGCGCCGTCCGATCTCGAGGCCGCGGCCGAGTGGGGAAATCGGTACAGGTGGCGAGTTCGAACAGCCCTCGCCAGATGATGACACAGATGGCCACCGAGATCGAACCAGCGACGAGCAGTTGCAGGATACGCGAACCGCCGATCGCGGCGGCGGTTCCGACGCCGAGAAAGCCACCGACGAGTGCCGCGTTAGCTCCGACTCGCAGCGTATCGATTCCGTCTGGAATCCGATGCCGGTGATCTTCCACGACAATAACAACACTGGGTCCTTAGTTAATAAGAATTGCCAATCTCTTCTGGACGAATCGCACGCCGGTAGTCACCTGTGCAATCTCGCCAACCGCGGGACGTGAACGGTTATATTTTCACGGAGTGTCGTTGGCTCAATGGTCAACATATCGTACGTCAACTTCGCCTGTGACGATCCCGACGCGATGGCGACGTTCTGGGCTGACACACTCGAGGGCGAGCGTCGGGACCTCCCTCCGTCGGCGGAGATCGAAATCGTCGACCAGGTCGGTGACCGCCCGTCGCTCATGTTTCGGGAGGCCACGCGAGGGACCGACGAGGACCTCCCGATCCACCTCGATCTCGGCGCCGAAGACCGATCCGAGGCCGTCGAACGCCTCGAGGAACTCGGCGCGACCGTTCGCGAGACCAAGTCGATCGAGGACGACGGCTACGAACTCACCTGGACGGCGATGGAAGACCCCGAGGGAAACGGGTTCTGCGTCAGCGAACACGAGTGAGCGGTCCCGTCGGTCGAACCGTCGGAAGCCCGTCGCCAGCGGCTGAAACGAGCGAAAGATCGAAACGACTCGAGTCGAAAAAGCGAGACCGCGTTAGATGTAGTCGACGCTCGGTGGGAGTTCGAGTTTCATGCCTTTGCGCTCGCGGATCTCCATGATCTCATCGCGCTGGAGCGAGTCGGACATGACTTCGAAGCCGGCGTTTTCGGTGTTCCAGGACGCACGACCCTCGGTCGCAGAGCGGATGTCACTCGCGAATCCGATCATCTCTTCGACGGGTGCGATGCCCTCGACGACCATGAGGTCACCCTCCTGGTACATGTCGTCGACGCGGCCACGTCGACCCTGGATCTCGCCGGATGCGGCGCCCATGTGGTCGTTTGGCACGTCGATGCGGACGTCCTGCATCGGCTCGAGCAGTTTGATCTTCCCGGCGATCAGCGCCTTGTGAAGCGCGTTTCGGGTTGCCGGGATGACCTGTGCCGGACCGCGGTGGATGGTGTCCTCGTGGAGTCGGGCGTCGTGCAGTCGGATGAGGGTCCCCTGAACCGGCTCGTTAGCCAGTGGCCCGTTGTCGAGGGCGTCCTCGAACCCTTCGATCACGAGTTCCATCGTCTCGTTTAGGTGCTGAATCCCCTTCGTGTCGTCGATGAGGATGTTCGTCCCGTGGATGTGTTCGACTTCCTGGGAGTCGTCTTTGTCCATCCCGGCCTCTTGCAGGGCCTCTCGGCGCTCCTGCTCGGGCATGTCCATCGACGCCTCGCCGAGCTTGATCGTGTCGACGAGTTCGTCCGACATCGGCTCGATCGAGATGTAAAAGCGGTTGTGGCGGTTCGGCGAGATGCCCTCGACCTCCGGGCTCGCTTCCTGGGACTGCTCGCGATAGACGACGATCGGCTCACCGGTGTTGACCGGGATGCCCTGGTTCGCCTCGATACGCTGGGTGATGACCTCGAGGTGAAGCTCACCCTGTCCGGAGATCAGGTGTTCGCCGGTGTCCTCGTTGATGGTGATCTGGATCGTCGGGTCCTCCTTGGAGACCTGGCGAAGCGTCTCGATGAGCTTCGGGAGGTCGTCCATCGTCTGGGCCTCGACGCTTTTCGTGATGACCGGCTCGGAGATGTGCTCGATGGACTCGAACGGCGTCATCTCGATACTCGAGACGGTCGAACCGGCGATGGCGTCGCGCAGACCGGTGACGGCCGCGATGTTGCCGGCCGGGACCTGTTCGACTTCCTCGCGTTCGCCACCCATGTAGATGCCGACCGACTGGACGCGGTTTTTACCCGCGGTGCCCGAAACGTACAGCTCCTGGCCCTTCTCGAGGCTTCCCGAGAAGACGCGGCCCGACGCGATCTCGCCGGCGTGTGGGTCCATCGAGATGTCGGTGACCATGAAGACGACCTCGCCGGATTCGTCGACGAGACGCATCGTCTCTGCGAGTTCGGACTCGTCGTCACCGCGCCAGATACGCGGGATACGACGTGGCTGTGCGTCGACGGGGTTCGGGAAGTGCTCACAGACCATGTCGAGAACGACGTCCGAAAGCGGCGTCTTCTCGTGGAGCTCTTGGCGCTTGTCCGCGCGCTCGAGTTCCATGATCTCGGCGAAGTCCATCCCGGTGCGTTGCATCGACGGCATCGAGACGCCCCACTTGTACAGCGCGGAGCCGAAGCCGACGGTGCCGCCCTCGACGCTTACGGTCCAGTCGTCGACGTCGTCCATATCCTTGGTCATTCCACGGATGAGTTCGTTGACGTCGTGGATGACCGAGAGGAGACGCTCTTGCATCTCCTCGGGACCCTCCTGGAGTTCGGAGATGAGGCGGTCGACCTTGTTGATGAACAGGGTCGGCTTGACGCCCTCGCGGAGGGCCTGCCGGAGGACCGTTTCGGTCTGTGGCATGGCTCCCTCGACGGCGTCGACGACGACGAGCGCGCCGTCGACGGCGCGCATCGCGCGGGTCACGTCGCCACCGAAGTCGACGTGGCCAGGCGTGTCGATCAGGTTGATGAGGTGGTTAGTGTCCTCGTACTCGTGGGTCATCGACACGTTCGCCGCGTCGATGGTGATCCCACGTTCTTGCTCGTCTTCTTCCGTGTCCATCGCGAGCTGTTCGCCGGCAGTCTCGTCGGAGATCATGCCCGCACCAGCCAGCAGGTTGTCAGAAAGGGTCGTTTTCCCGTGGTCAACGTGAGCGGCGATGGCGATGTTCCGGATGTTCTCCGGTTCGTCCATCAGCCGTTCACACTCTTGGACGATCTTCTTGCGTCGGCCCATATACACCTTGTTACCGCCAGCGGGGTCAAAAGGGTAGTGTTTCGTCCTCGCGTGGATTCGGCGTTTTCCCCGGGTTGAGCGGTGGAATCTCTTTATTGAGTGAGTGAATAACACACAGATTACGGGGCCCGACACGTTACGGAAACCGAAAATCATCATCCGCCCGCGCTCGAGTTTGCAACCGCCACGAACCGCGCCGGTCGCTCGAGTTCGAACGGAGTGATACGAGCCGTCGTGTACACATCGCGGGGCGACGATCCTTCGTCAGGTCCGCTCGCGCGGCTGTGGGTACAAGCTGTGAAAACGGGCGTAAGAGACATACTGTAACGGACCGAGTACCGTACACGCATGGATATACGAGTACAGGGTTCCGGTCCGACCGCTCCTTTTCTCAGCGCTCGAGGTCTCTTCGAGACCGAACACGACCTCACCCTGCCGGTGTACGTCCACCTCCGGGAAGATCCGGACGAACGAACCTGGGCCGGCCACTACGACGACCGCCACGTCCTGAACATCTCGAGACAGGCCGCCTCGAGTGCGATGGCTCGCGAACTCGCCCTCCACGAGTTCGCCCACATGGCCAGACACGAGCAAGAACACCCCTCTCACGTCCAGTCGACAGAAGAGGCACTCTACCTCGCACTCGCTGGCAAGAGTGTCGAACGTCGAAAGCTCTCTCACTGCTATCAGATCGCCAACCACATGAAAGACATCTACGCCGACGACATCACGCTCTCGGTCGGCCCCGGTGAGAAACTCCTCTCCTTTCTCGAGTCGAGCCTCGCGACGGCGGTCGCGAACCGTCCAGAAACGCCGGCACGACCGGGACTCGAGCGTCTCTCTCCCAGTGCGGACCCCGAGATTACGGCGGTCAACGCGGCGTTCGCGCTGGCGCTCGCCGAGCGACACGGCCTCGTCGACGACGACCACCGACTGTACGATCTCGCCCACGCGGCCGCGATGGATGCACCCGGCGTCGACTTCGCGGGGTTCAAACGCCGCTTTCGGGAACTCGCTCGCGACCCCGACACGAGTGGATACCGGCAGGTGCTCGTCGACGCCACGCGGGCGTACGTCGGCGGATCGGGGCCGGCGGCCGACTGATACGGATCCGACTACAGGTCGTGGCGACGATGAGCCAGGACGGCGATCGGGAGACACACCGCGGCCCAGGCGAGCAACGCCGCGACCGTCCCGAGTTCGCTTAGGTACGCCGGCGCCGTCGCCGCCAGATCGGCAGTCGTCTCGAGAGTCTCGAGGGAGCGATCACTGTCGGCGGCGAGTGCCCACTCGAATCGCGGGACGGCAAAGAGGTGGTCGTGTGTGTCCGCGACGAGAATCTGATAGGGCTGGTAGAGCAATCCCGTCCGAAACGGGACGGGAACGCCGTGATCCGAGCCGAATACCAGAAAGAGCACGAGCGGCCCCAGCGAGAACGCGATCGACCGAAGACGCGTCGACACGACCGCCGAGACCGCGAGCGTAATCGTCACGAGTACCATCGAAAACAGCGCCGAAACACCGGCGAACGTGGCGTAGGGAACGATCGAGATCGTCCCGAACCGGACCCACGTCGCCGCCGCGCCGATCGCGAGTCCGACGACGACGATACCCGAAACGAGGGCGGATCGGCCCAGCAGTTTTCCACAGACGACGGCGCTTCGAGAGACCGGAAGCGACTGTAACATTCGGATCGTCCCCGCTTCGCGTTCGCCGGCGAGTGCACCAGCACAACAGCCGACGGCGAGAAACGTCAGGACGAGCGGGAAGAGACGGCCGAGGGTGAAGATCACCGTCGCCGTGGGATCGACCGGATCGACGCCCTGGTCCACCCCGACGAGATAGCCGAGGCTGATCGCCGCGTCCGGCGCCTCGGCGATCCAGACGCCGGCGACGACCGCGAGCGAAAACGCCGCCCCCCAGAGGGGAACCGCCCGCGACTGCCGTCCCGTCGATAGCTCCGTCCGAGCGACGAAAGAGATCTGGCGAAGCCACGCGCGGCCCATACGGTCACCCACCCGTGTACGCCGCGAACACTCGCTCGAGCGATCGGCCGCCGGTTTCGATCGACTCGATCGCCAGGTCGGTCCGCTCGAGGGCGGCGATGACCCGCGCCGTCGCGGCGTCGTCCGCACAGCGAACGACGAGTTCGTCGCCGTCGATTCGCACGCCGCTGACTGCGTCGATCGACGTGATGCGGTCGCGAACGCCCGTCGGCGGCTCCGCCGTTCGGATTCGAACGACTGTGTCGTCGCCGACCGCCTCGTGTAGCGTCGCGACGTCGTCGTCTGCGATGAGCCGGCCGTCGTCGAGAATACCGACCCGGTCACAGACCGCCTCGACCTGATCGAGAATGTGTGAGGAGAAACAGACCGTCGCGCCGCGGTCGTTTTCCTCGCGGATGAGGTCGCGCATCAACGCCACGCCGTGGGGATCCAGCCCTGTCGAGGGCTCGTCTAAGATCAGGAGATCGGGTTCGCCCACCAGCGCCATCGCGAGCCCGAGTCGCTGGGTCATCCCTTTCGAGTAGCCGCCGGCGGCTCTGTCCATCGCGTCGGTCAGCTCCACGCGCTCGAGAACGGCCGTCGGCTCCGCGTCGACGTCTTTCGCGTCGGCCGCCAGCGCGACGTGCTGGCGACCGGTCAGTTTCGCGTACGGGGTAAAGCCGTCGAGCAACACGCCGGTTCGCTCTCGGACCGCGACCGGGGAGTCTTGCGTGTCGTAACCGAGCACCGTCGCCGTGCCGGCCGAGGGCCGCACCAGATCGAGCAAAATGTCGATCGTGGTCGATTTTCCGGCGCCGTTGGGCCCGAGAAAGCCGTAGATGCATCCCGCCGGAATCTCGAGCGAGAGATTTTCGAGTGCGGTTACGCTTCCGAACCGTTTCGTGAGGTCTCGAGTCTGGATTGCGATGTCGGGCGTCATGGATCAGGTCGTGAGGTCACAGCGTTCGTATCGGTACAGCCCGTACAGAAAGGGCGCGACGAGCAAGACGAGGTGGGCGGCCACGGCGGCCCGCGTCGAGACGCCCGAAAGCACGTTCCAACCGCCGTGTAAGGACGCAACGAGTCCGTAAAACGCCTGCCGCGGTGCGAGGACTGCGGCCTCAGGTGCCAGCCGTGACAGGGGAACGTAGAGGGTCGAGAGCCCGATAGCGACGAGCAGTGCCACGCTGTGGATCGCACCGCGTCGCCACCGGAGCGTCGACAGCGCCGAACCGATGCTCACGAAGGCGGCGAGGTGGATCACCAACACCGGGAGAAACAACACGAGCATTCGGATCGACGGCGCGTACCCCTGCTGGTGGGCTCTTCCGAACGTCAATCCGACCACGGCGGCCGCGACGACGGCGACGACGGCGACGCGCGAGAGGACGATCCCGACGAACACGCCGCGTCGGTCGAACGGAAGCGACTGCAGGGTTCGTCCCGTCCCGTTCTCTCGCGTTCCGGCGATCGCGTTCGCGCCGACCAGGACGGCGAAGCTGACCAGAAACAGCGCGATCAGCGGATCTCTCGCGAGAAAGACGTAGAGAATATCGTACTCGGTGGCGGAGATCTGAAAGTTGTTCGTCGTCCGCATGAACGACCGCCGAAATTCGCGGAGTCGAACGATGTTGAACGCGAGCAGGGTACAGATTCCGATCACCGACAGCACGGTCCCGACAGTTCGAGGCGATCGACCGTGGCGACGGAGTTCGGTCTTGCTCACGGTGAGTACGGTCCGAACGGAACGTCTCGTCTCACCGATGAACGTATCGGACGGAGCGCGTTCGATCACGGGACGACACCAGCGATCGCTGCCGGGACGGGCGGTGGGCTTCTCATGGGGGCGGCCGAGTCGGGACACGATCCGCGGTGGGTGTAACCGGGCGGGACTCCCGTCGGAATTGTCGACGCGGTTCGGTGGGGAGCCGGGGTGTCGCCCCGACGGCGCCCTCGAGTACCGAGCGAGGACCGCACGTCGCTTGCACGCGGTGTGGCGGCGCGATCGAATGGGAGGGGGTTCAGGGCGTACTCGTTATCGGCCATCATCCAAAACGAGGACGTTCAGCCACTAAATCATTTTTCGTACAACACGTTTCCGACGAAAGACGGCTCGAGTGCCCGGTGCCGACGGGTTCGTCCCGTCGTCGGCGAAGTATCGGGACGTCAGTCCGTACGACTCACCGAACGGGAGAACTGAGATGAGAAAATCGACTCGAGCGTTAGCGCGCGGCCGCCGCGACGCGCTCTTTTTCTTCTTTCTGGCTGATCGCGTACGTCTGGACGTCGTAGTCGGCCGCGCCGGTGAGCTGGCGTGTGATGGCCTCGGGGACCGACGTCGACGTCTTGAACGAGTCGTTGTGGACACCTTCGGCGAGGAACTTAAGCGCCTGGTCGACCCGGCGCTGTGGGGCAACGTCGACTGCCTTCGGGACCGAGATACCACCGTACTTCAGGCGGACGGTCTCCTCGCGCGGCGCGGCGTTCTCGACGGCGGTAACAAGCACCTGCACGGGGTTTTCCTCCGTGCGCTCGTGGATGAGGTCGAACGCCTCGCGGACGAAGTTCAGGTTCTGTTGTTTCTTGCCCGTGTTCTCCTCGGACTGCATCAGCCGGTTGATGAAGCGCTCGACGATCGAGATCTGGGACTTCTGGAACTGCTTGCTCGCGTGACGACCGGCGGTGTGTGCGACCGGCGTCACCGAGATGTACCGTTCCGTCGAGGGGTCGGCGTACTCGATCTCGTCGATCTCCCACGTGCCAAAGAGCTTGGCGCCGACGTCGGCGCCGCCCGCGGGTGCGTCGGGGTCTGGTTGGTCTTCTGCCGCCATGTTATCGCACCGGTTTCTCCGCGTTTCCGCGAACGAGTTCGAGCAGTGCGACGCCGTTGACCTTGTCGACCTTGTAGTTGACACCGGAGAGGTCACCCATCGCACGACCCTTCGCCCCGCCGATACCGGCGATGGTGACTTCGTCGTGTTCGTCGATAAACGAGATGGCGCCGTCACCGGGACAGAACGCGGTGACCTGTTTGCCGTTTTTGATCAGCTGAACCCGAACGCACTTTCGGATCGCCGAGTTGGGCTGTTTTGCCTCGATGCCTACCTTTTCGAGTACGATACCTCGAGCCTGGGGGGCGCCCTCGAGGGGGTCGGACTTCTCGCGAAGGCCCCGTGCGCGGCGCGCGTAGTCGGAGTCGGACCACCGCTGGTTCTGGCGGTCCTTCTTGAGCTTGCGCGCGGCGTACTTGCCGTTTGCCATGGGGGTCGCTATCCGACGGAGGCACTTAAGCGACCCGTTTTCGAGTTCCTCGAGACGGTCTGAGATCGATCTAACAGGGTGTAAGAAGAGATATGAGCACGTTTCGTTCCTCGAAGATCCGTCTCGTCCGTTCGTTCGCGAGCGAGGAAATCGGAAACAGGCGAACGCTCGCCCGCTAACACTGCTCGTTCGATTCATCGTCGTACGGCCACAGCTTTCCCGCGAAAAAACACAGCGCCCCCGTTATCAGGACACCCACCTGTTCGACGTCGGAAACCTCCAGTGACAGCGCGACGCCGACGTACCCCATGGTGAACAGGCCCATCGCAGCCCAGTGGGGAACGTTGAACGGGAGTGCCTCACGATGGGAGAGGTATTCGAGCGCGACGAGAACCAGGAGAACGCCGACGAACACTACCTGGAGGGAATTCACTACTCGTGATTTATTACCAACACAGACAATGGTTTTGTTTTCGGCACCGAAGCGACCCCAGGAGGGCGTACCGACCGTCCGCCGCGTCGGTCGCCCGATCGACCAAACCATTGATATCGGTCGACTCCATCCAGAAGGTAACGATGTTCGGAGCGCTGAAACGTCTGTTCTCGAGTGAATCGAACGCTACCGACGACGCCAACGACGTCGTTACGGAACTCAACGACGGACTCGAGGAGAAAGCCGAACTGGCGGACGAACTCGAGGTGGCGTACGGAGACCTCGAGACGGCGATCGACGAGTATCGGTCGACGGGACTCGAGAGCGACGCGGATCGGATCGGAACCAGTCTGTACGAGATCCGGGATCGGCTGAACGAACTCGAACGCCACACGGCTGGGATCGTCGAGATGTTCGACGCCGAGTTCGGAGACCCCCACGAGGAACCCGTCGCAGCGGATATGGACCTGCGGAGGCTGTACGACGAACTCGAGATGGAACTCGAGTCGATTCGAAAGGAGAAACGGGAGATTCAGACGGACGTCAACGCCTACGAGGACGACGTCGACGGCTACGTCGAGGTGTGGTCGATACTCGAGACCGATTCCGACGAGGAGTTCGCCGCACTCGCAAGCGACGACGACGTGATGGCGACAGTAGACGAGTTTCACGAAACGTACACACCCGACGAAGACGAGCTCTGACGCTGGACCACACCGATTTTCGACCGAGAACTAGCCGCTACCGCTCGCTCAGATCAACTGCACGTCGTCGATGTCGAAGTGTCGCTGTGCGAGCGTGCGCGCCGCCTCGATCGTTCGGCCGTTCGTGCCGATGGCGATCCCGCGATCGTCCTCCGCGACTTCGACGTACGCGACGATATCCTCGTTCTCGCTGATCGTGACGTTGTAGACCGCCGCCGGTGCGAGGGTGTTCGCGACGAACTCCTCGGGGTCGTCGGCGTCTTCGACGAGTCGAACCGGCAGATCGACCCGATCTTCGTACTGCTGGATCGTTCGCCCCCCGGGCCCGATTGCCTCACCCATCTGCCCGCCCGAGACGACGACGATCAACCGCCCGCCGGACGATTCGTTGTCGGCCACCTCGTCGACTCCGTCGACGGACAGACAGTCGATTCCGTCCGCTCCGGTGACGTCTTCGAACAGCGCGAGGTGTCGTCGAGCGTCGTCGTCGAGGGTAACGTCCATCGATTACTCTGCCTGTCGACTGCTCGAGGACGTCGACCCCATCCGGAGGTCGACGTCGCCGGTGCCGAGTTTGATCGGCTTGCCGACGATGACGTTCTCGGTGACGCCGTCGAGTTCGTCGATCTCGCCGTGGATCGCGGCGTTGAGCAGGTGGTTGACCGTCACCTCGAACGCCGCACGCGCGAGAACCGATTCCTTCGAGCCGGAGATGCCGTGGCGCCCGATCGACTCGATCTCGCCGTTGTTCGACATCATGTCGGCGACCAACATCAGGTGTCGGACGTTGACGTCGTCCAGCCCCTGTTCGGCGAGCGTGTTGTTCGTCTCCTCGATGATGGCCTCTCGAGCCGCCTCGATCCCGAGGTTGCGGTGAATCTCGTGGATGTTGTTACACGTCGTCCGGGAGGCGTCGACGCCTTCGATCTCTAAAGCGTCGCCGAAGGCCGACCCTTCGGTGTAGAGGACGAACTCCTCGTCTTCGTCTCCGTTCGCGGCGGTTCCCGTCTCGCGCTCCTCGCGTCGGATGACGACCCGCGAGACCTCTTCGATCCCCTTGAACGTGATATCGCGCAGCTCCTCGACCAACTGGAGGAGATCGCGGTAAGACGGCTCTTCCGGTCCGAACTGGATTTCGGTGCCGTTTTGTACCGTCTCCACGCCGAGGTTGTCCTCGATAATCTCGGCGACTTCCTCGGGCGTGATCATCCGCTCTTCGAGCGTATCGCGGTTGAGCGAGATCTGCACCCGCATGTCCGCGACGTTCGTCGAGACGTCACCCAGCGCCAGAATCTTCGTCGCCTCGATGTTCCAGACGACCTCGTGGGCCTTCTCGCGCTCGGTGGCGTACTCGTCCTCTAAGTGGACGGTCATCATCGGCGTATCCGGCGTCTTCCGGGCGTCGACCAGTTCGATGAGCCGCGGAAGTCCCTGAGTCACGTCGATCTCTGCGACCCCCGCGTAGTGGAACGTGTTCATCGTCAGCTGGGTCCCCGGTTCGCCGATCGACTGGGCGCTTACCGTCCCGACCGGGTCGAGCGGATCGACTCGCGTCCCCAGGTATCGCGTCTCGACGGCCTTCGCGAGTTCGTCCGCGTCCTCGACGGTCGCGCCGTCGCGTCCCTCGAGTTCCGCGTAGACGTCGTCTTTGAGCCGTCGGGGGAGGTTGGTGTCCTCGACGACCGCGATCGTGTCGTCGTCGACGTCGTAGGTGACCTCAGTCATCGGAGGTCACCTCCGCTCCCTCGGTGAGGCGATTGTCGGCGTGTTCGGAGAGGTTCGTCGGTTCACGGCGCGTGCCGAGGAACTCCTCGCGTTCGGCTTCGGATGCGAACTCGGAGTCGAGGACGCGGCCCGCGATCTCCCCGACGTCGATCGCGTTCTCCTCGCCGGAAGAGACTTTGACTGGCGAGGTGCCGTCCTCGCCGAACTCGAACTGGACGATGGTGTCCGAGGTGTCCCGGACGGTGCCGTCGTACTGCGTCTCGAGTTCCGAGAGGGCGTTGATGAGTCGACGCTGGAGGTAGCCGGACTTGGAGGTTCGCACTGCGGTGTCGACCAGGCCCTCGCGGCCGCCCATCGCGTGGAAGAAGAACTCCCGCGGGGTCAGCCCGGAGGTGTAGGAGTTCTCGACGAAGCCGTGTGCTTCCGCCGAGAGATCGTTCGGCTCGTAGTGGCTGAGCGTGCGGTCCTCGTAGCCGCGGTTGATCCGCTCGCCCCGAACCGCCTGCTGGCCGACACAGCCGGCCATCTGGGTCAGGTTGAGCATCGAGCCACGGGCGCCCGAGGAGGCCATGACGACCGCCGGATTGTCCTCGGTGAAGTGCTCGTCCGCGATGTTCCCTGCGTTGTCTCGCGCACGCGAGAGCGTCTGCATGATCTTCATCTCGAGTGTCTCGTCGAGGGTTCGACCGGGCAGGCTCTCGAGTTCGCCCCGTTCGTAGGCTTCGATGAGTTCCTCGACGCGGTCGTTGGCGTCCTCGATCGTCTCGTCGATCCGGGCCTGGGCTTCCCCCGGAATCGTCTCGTCGTCGATCCCGATCGAGAACCCGAAGTGCATGATCGCACGCATCGCGAGCGTCGAGACCTCGTTGATGAAGATCCGCGAGCGTGTGTTGCCGTAGGCCTTCGTGATCCGGTCGACGATCTCGCCGCCGAACTCGCCGACCTCGTCCTCGGCGATCGTCCCCTCGACGAGCTGGCCGTCCTCGATGACGACGTCGGTGCCGACGGTACCGGTGAACTCGAGGTTCAAATCGTCGGGAAGCAGTTCGCTGAAGACGTCGTGACCTGTCCAGAACGGCTCGCCCTCGTCGTCGATGCCGCTCGGTTCCGGAAGCTCGTCGATCCGCGTCGCACGCAGGAGGTCGAGCGCCTGCGTCTCGTTGAATCGCGGGTTATCGTGGGTGAGCAGGTACGTTCCGGAGATGTGGTCCTGGATCGCACCGATGATGTTCTCGCCGAAGCGCGGGCTCAGGATCTGTTCCTGGACGCGCATGAGGACGCGGGCCTCGGCACGGGCTTCCTCGTTCTGGAGGGCGTGCATGTTCATCTCGTCGCCGTCGAAGTCGGCGTTGTACGGCGGACAGACGACGGTGTTGAGACGGAACGTCTTGTACGGCATGACCACGACCTCGTGGGCCATGATCGACATCCGGTGGAGCGAGGGCTGGCGGTTGAAGATAACGATGTCTCCGTCGACGAGGTGGCGGTTGACCTCCCAGCCGGCCTCGACTTTCTCCGCGAGCTTCTCGCAGTTCTTCTCGGTTACCTTCAGTCGCCGCCCGTCGGGTCGGCGGACGTAGTTTGCACCGGGGTGGCCCTCCGGACCGTTGGAGACGTACCGGCGGGCCTCCGGGACGTTTCGCTCCGTGACGTTCATCGTCTGGGTCATCTCCTTTGCGACGCGGTCCGGCACGCCGACCTCGTTCAGCGAGAGGGTCGGGTCCGGCGAGATGACGGTTCGGGCGGAGAAGTTCACGCGCTTTCCGGACAGCGAGCCACGGAAACGGCCCTCCTTCCCTTTCAGACGCTGGGAGAGGGTTTTGAGCGGCCGCCCGGAGCGGTGTCGCGCCGGTGGCGTCCCCGAGATTTCGTTGTCCATGAACGTCGTTACGTGATACTGGAGTAACTCCCAGAGGTCCTCGATGATCAGTTGTGGCGCGCCTGCCTCGCGGTTCTCCATGAACCGCTGGTTGATCCGGATGATGTCGACCAGCTTGTGGGTGAGGTCGTCCTCGGAGCGTTGGCCGTTGTCGAGCGTGATCGATGGCCGTGTCGTCACGGGTGGTACCGGCAACACGGTCAGGATCATCCACTCGGGACGTGAGCGCTCGGAGTTGATGCCCAGCACCTCGATGTCCTCGTCCGGAATCGCCTCGAACCAGTCGCGGATGTCGCTTGGCATCAACTTGTTCGTGTCCTCTTCGGTGAGGTCGATGTCGAGTGCCGACTCGATCGCCGCCCGCTGGCTCTCTCGCGGTCGGAACGAGCCCGAGAGGATCTCGTTGACCCGGGTGAGGTCGATGTCGGTTTCCTCGGCAAGTTCGTCCGGTGACGTTCGCTCGATGCCGGCTTCCTCGTCGCCTTGCATCGCCGCCGCGATGCGCTGGGAGTATTCGCCGGTCAAGACCTGCTGAACCTCGTAGTACGTCGTTGGCTTCTCGTGTTCGATGTCGTACTGAGTCTCGCCACAGTGAGGACAGCGGTCTTTCTTTCGGGCCTGCCGAATTGCGGCTTTCAGCACGTCCTGTGGATCACGGCCGAGGCGGTGTGCTTCCGAAAGTCGGTCACGAAACTCCTCTTTTTCGTCTTCGGTGAGCAACAGACGTGAACACTCCCGGCACGTGCCACGCAGCAGTCGACGGATGAGTTTCGTAAAGCCGACGTGAATTACCGGCGCGGCGAGTTCGATGTGTCCGAAGTGGCCCGGACACGATCCCGAATGTTGTCCACAGGTCGGACACTCGAGACCGGGATCGATGACGCCCAGACGCGTGTCCATGAGTCCCATATCGATGGGGAATCCGTCGTCGTCGTAGGTGTCCGCCGTAATGACCTTCGTGACCGAGAGGTCCCGATACGTCTCCGGGTCCATGAGCCCGAACTCGATCTCGTCGATTTCTTTTGGTGTCTGAATTGACATGTTAGACTGCGTCCTTGAGGTTGAGCCGTGGTCGAATGCCGAGTGCCATCATCTCGTCTAGCAACAGTTTGAACGCGTAGCTAATTTCGACGCGGTGGATGTCGCTTTCGTCGCCAGTGAGCTGGTCGTAGACACGGCGCTGATTGACGTCCTGAACCGCGATCATGCCGGTTTCGGCCGAGATGTACACCTCTTCGCGGTCGGATTCGTCGACCAGCCGTTCTTTCAGCGTCATCGCCGCGCCGTGGCCGATGAACACGTCGCGTTCCATCTCCCCGATACGGAGTCCGCCCTCGCGGGCGCGACCCTCGGTCGGCTGGCGGGTGAGTACCTGTACCGGCCCGCGCGAGCGGGCGTGGAGCTTGTTCGAGACCATGTGGTAGAGCTTCTGGTAGAAGATGATCCCGACAAAGATCTCGGCCTCGATCTTCTCACCCGTGACTCCCGAGTACATCGTCTCTTTGCCCGCCGAGTCGAAGCCGTTGGCCTCGAGTCCCTTGCGGAGTTCGTCCTCGTCCTCGCCGAGGAACGGCGTGCCGTCGACCCGCCGACCCTCCATCGCACCGAGTTTGCCGCCGATCATCTCGAGGATGTGCCCGACGGTCATCCGCGAGGGCAGGGCGTGGGGGTTGAGCACGAGGTCGGGAACGACGCCTTCCTCGGTAAAGGGCATGTCCTCCTGGGGTGCCAGGTGGCCGACGACCCCCTTCTGTCCGTGCCGGGACGCGAACTTGTCCCCGAGTTCGGGGATACGCTCGTCGCGCACGGAGACCTTCGAGAGCTTCGAGCCGTCCTCGCCTTCCATCAGCGTGACGGTGTCGACGACCCCGGACTCACCGGAGCGCATCGTCACGGACGTTTCGCGGCGTTTCTGGGGCGATAAACCGCCCATGTCGTCGGGTTCTTCTAAGAACCGCGGCGGGCTCGTCTTCCCGAGCAGGACGGAGTTCTCGTCGACCGTCGTCTCCGGGTTGACGAGGCCGTCTTCGTCGAGATGAGAGTACGCCTCCTCGCCGCGGGCCCCGCGGACGTCTTGACTCGGAATCTCGAAGCGGTCCTCTTGGCCGCCGGGGTAGCGTCGCTCCTCGCCCTCGTACGTCCGGAAGAAATGAGATCGCGCGAGCGCGCGCTCGACCGACGCCTTGTTCATGACGAGGGCGTCCTCGATGTTGAACCCCTCGTAGCTCATCACGGCGACGACGAAGTTCTGGGCGGCCGGTCGGTCGTCGAAGCCGATCTGCTCGGTCGTCTGGGTCTTGACCATCGAGAGCTGCGGATAGTGAAGCAAGTGCTGGCGCGTATCCGGCCGGATACGGTAGTTCGCACTCGGAAGCCCCAGCGACTGCTTGATCATCCCCGCCCCCATCGTAATCCGCGGACTGGCGTTGTGCTCGGGGTAGGGAATCATCCCCGCACCGATCCCGAAGATGAGTTGCGGGTCGATCTCGAGGTGGGTGTGTTTCTCGTTCAGGTCGTCCTCCTCGACCGCCACGTAGATATCCTCTTCCTCCTCGGCGTCGATGAACTCGATGTAGCCGTGAGAGACGAGGTCCTCGAACTCGAGGTCGTCGTCGCGAACCGCTTCGATCTCGGCCTCGGAGATGCGTGGTTCGCCGTTTTCGACGACCAAAAGCGGGCGGCGTGCGCGACCCGCGTCGGCGTTGACGATTACCTCGCGCGTGCGGTCTTTGACCGAGACGTTGACCATCTCGCTGACGTCGCCGATGCGACGCGCTTCGCGGATCTGTTCTGCGAGTTCGTGCGGATCGGGATGGGTCCCCACCAGCGACCCGTTGACGTACACTTTGGCTTCTCGTTGTTGGCTGCTCATGATTTAGTCGTCTGCTGGCGTCGATCGTTCGATTCCCTCGATACCCGGAATGCCCTGTACCCCCATCGAGGCGAGTTCCCGTTTCAGGGCCTGTTCGTCCTCGACGTTCTGGGAGAGCTCCATCGCCTGTGCGAAGTTCTTCACCAACCCACAGTTTGGCCCCTCGGGCGTCTCCGAGGGACAGATGCGACCCCACTGGGTCGCGTGGAGATCCCGTGCCTCGAAGTGCGGTTGCGAGCGCGAAAGCGGCGAGCGCAGTCGGCGCAGGTGTGAAAGCACACCCATGAAGTCGGTCCGGTCGACCAGTTGCGAGACGCCGGAGCGGCCGCCGACCCAGTTGCCCGTCGCGATCGGGTGCTCGAGTCGTTCGGTGAGCACGTCCGAACGGACGACGGTCGAAACCGACAGCGTCCGGTTTCGCATGTTCGCACGCTCGAGTTGGTACTTGACGTCCCGTGCGAGCTTGTTCAGCGCGGTCCGGAACAGGTCTTTCATCAGGTCGCCGCTGACCTTCAGGCGCTTGTTGGCGTAGTGGTCCTTGTCGTCGGCCTCGCGCCGGCCCAGTGCGAGTTCGAAACAGGCCTCGGCCATCCGACAGAGGTAGTGGGCCTTGTTGATCCGGACGTCCTCCTCGTCGACGCCTTCCTCGTGAAGGTGTGGGAGGAGGTAGCGGTCGATGACGTAGTTCGCCCGCTTGAGCTGGTAGTTCTTCCCCTGTCCGGAGGCGACGCGCTTGCCTAGTGCCTCGATGGCCCCTTCTTCGGTCTGCACCTCGGCTTCCTCTAAGTTCTCGAGCATGTACTTGACGACCTCGGGGTCGTTCGAGACCTTGTGGACGATCTCCTCGTCCGATTCGAGGCCCAACGCACGCACGAGCGTGACGAAATTGATACTGCCGGAGACGGAGGGGAACGAGACCTCGAGTAGGCCGTCACGTGTTCGTTCACACAGCACCAGCGCGCGGTAGCCACGGCGCTGGGAGAACGTTTTGGCGACCTGGATTTCGTCGCCGTACTTGGTGTCGTACTCGGCGAGGATTTTGTTCGGCGCGAGGTCCTCGCTGGTCATCAACACTCGTTCGGAGCCGTTGACGATGAAGTAGCCGCCGGGATCGGCGGGGTCCTCACCGATCTCGATGAGTTCCTCGTCGGAGAAGCCGGCGATGTTACACTTCTCGGAGCCGACCATGATCGGCATCCGCCCGATCTTCGTCTCTGTCGAGTCGACGACCCGTTCGTCGCCTTCCTCGCCTTTGACGATGGACATCTCCATGAACACCGGCGCGGAGTAGGTGATGTTCCGGAGGCGGGCTTCCTGGGGGTACAGCAGTTCCTCGGAGCCGTCGGCCTCGCGGACGCGTGGCGTGACGACGCGTACGTCCCCGAGCTCGACGTGAACTGGCTCTTCGCCTTCTTTATCGCCGATATCCGTGTCGATCGTCTCCTTCTCGTCGACGACCTCCTGCATTCCTCGGTTGAGGAAGGCGTTGAACGATCGATAATGGTGTTCTGCGAGCCGTTCCCTCGAGAAGTATTCGCGCGAAATGTCCCGTCGTTTGTCGCGGTCGAGTTCTATTGCCATTTATTCCACCACGAGTCGGTATACGACTGCCTGGTCGGTCGTCCGTGAGTTGCGAACGATCTTGATGACGTCGCCGACCTCCGCGTCGTCCGGAAGCGCGGAGTCGGTGCGTTTGATTTTGGGAAGGTCTGTGCGGTCGATGTCGTACTCCGCGAGCACCCCCTCGAGGACCTCCTCCTCGATGACGGTGTGCTCCGGAACGAGTTCGTGTTGGCTTACGTCTACCATGTGTCGGTGTGAGTGTCGATGTGCCTGCGGGCTATTGGGAGAGAAGTGGCTGTCACGAGATACTACAGGGTGTTAACGGTGGCACGCATTTAACGGTTACTAACTCGGGCCAGAAGCGGGGCTAACCGACCGGGCGTCCCTGACCGGGAGTGCCGATCACACGTAGCAGTACCCGATTCTCGGTTAAATTCCTTGTGGGTCGTGTGAATGTGTGACATGGTCCGTGGTCGAACCGCTGGCGTCGTGGCCCGATTCACCGTACCACACGGCCCTCGATTGGAAAGTCTTAATACTGCGACCGGGAAACCTTGAGTTGCGAGCCCGGATGGTGTAGTGGCCTATCATACAACCCTGTCACGGTTGTGACGCGGGTTCAAATCCCGCTCCGGGCGTTCTCTCGATTTCACCTCCTGAGCGAGGGGCCTCCGCGACGAGCGAACGCTGAAATCGAGAGAACCACAACGGGGATTTGAGCGACGTTCGGGTGGTTTAAATCCCGCTCCGGGCGTTTTTCCGAAACTGAATCTCGAGCAACGGGGTCTACCGGTGAGTGAGCCCGGAGCGGAGCCGTCTTCGAGAGGAGTGACATCTGTAATTCAACTGACTGTCTCGAGTGCTATGAGACGAGCAGAGCAAAACCCTTAATACCGTCACCGGGAAACGCTGGGTTGCAAGCCCGGATGGTGTAGTGGCCCATCATACAACCCTGTCACGGTTGTGACGCGGGTTCAAATCCCGCTCCGGGCGTTCTCTCGATTTCGCCTCCTGAGCGAGGAGCCTCTGCGCCGAGTGACCGCTGAAATCGAGAGAACCACAACGGGGACTTGAACGACGGAACGAGCGAACGTAGTGAGCGCGTTCGGGTGGTTCAAATCCCGCTCCAGGCGCTTTCTGCTGGCGTCAATTCGTGAACGAGCGAACGACGACGGCGCGAAACGCTAACGAGGGATTTGAAGCCTGGAAATCGCAGCAGTCGAGCGGAGCGAGACTGACCGTTTTCCTCCAGTTCAAAATCCCGCTCTGAGCGTTCTCTCGATCCCTCGAGTGTCCCTCGATACGCTGTTGCGTCGGTCGTCCTCGACTTTTTCACTGAAAACGGGTCCACGATCAGCATGCGCAACTCGAAGGACATCGGTGACGAAACTGAGGCAAGGGCGGTTTCGAAACTCGTCGCGAACGGATACAGTGTATCGATCCCCTTCGGGGACAACGACAGGTACGATCTCGTCGTCGACGACAGCGCTCGACTCTACCGGCTCCAGTGTAAGACTGCCTGGTCGAACAAGGAGCGGACGATTCGATTTAACACGCACTCCCAGACGACGAAAAACGGGGCGTACCACGAGGAAACCTACCGTGGTGAGATAGACGCGTTTTTCGTACACTATCCGCGCGAGGAGACGTTTTACTGGATCGACGCGGCCGATGCGAACGACCAGAAGATGGAGTTGCGATTCGGGTCCGAGATCGATCACCCGTCGATAAACTGGGCGGACACGTACGAGTTCACCGGCGATATTCCGAAGTGAGTAGCATACGACTCGTAGAGCACTAATCATTTAGTATTCGATCGAGTATCGGTCTCTCGAGAGCAGACCACCACAATGACCACCTCGATCACCGTCCTCGTCGTCGATAACGAACCTGGCTTCGCGGAGTTGGCCGGCGAAATGCTCGAGCGAGAACAGGAGTCGATCGTCTCGGTGCCCGCGACGAGTGCGGACGAGGCGCTCGAGGTGTTCGACGGCCGGGAGATCGATTGCATCGTCAGCGATTACGAGATGCCGGAACGGAGCGGGATCGAGCTGTTAGAGCGGATTCGATCGATCGATCCAGAACTCCCATTTATTCTCTTTACCGGGCGGGGGTCGGAGGACGTCGCGAGCGAGGCGATCGCCGCGGGTGTGACCCAGTATCTCCAGAAGGGAACCGGGGGCGAACAGTACACGTTGCTGGCGAATCAGATCTCGAACGCCGTCTCGCAGTACCGGACCGAGATCGAGCTTCGCGAGAACAAGCGACGATACGAGCGGACGTTGGCGACGCTCCACGAGACGACCCGAAATCTGATGCGGGCCGGAACGAAAACCGAGATCTATCGGGAGACGGTCGAAACGGCGGCGAAAATCCTCGACGTCGCCGTGGCGGCGGCGTACGTGTTCGACCCGAACGAGGGTGTTCTCGAGCACGTTTCCTCGGCGGAAACGGGACGGGAACTCGTGGATGCGACGTCGACGTTCGAACGCGGCGATGGGCGCGTCTGGGATGCGTTTTCGGCGGGCGAAAGCGTCTACTACGACGATCTGCGGGGGGCTGACGGAGTGACGACGGAATCGTACTGTCGAAGCGAACTAATCGAGCCGCTGGGATCACACGGCGTGTTGGTCGCGGGGGCCGAAGACGGCGACGGCTTCGACGAGACGATGACGGAACTGGTACACATTTTGGGGGCGAACACCGAGGCCGCACTCGACCGTGCCGAGCGCGAGGAGCTGGTACGCGAACACGATCGAACGCTGGCACAGCAAAACGAGGAGCTGACTCGACTGAATCATATCAACGAGGTGATCAGGGAGATCAACCAGGGCGTGACGCGAGCTTCGACGCGCGCCGAGATCGAGCGAACGGTCTGTGAACGGCTCGCCGATACGGAGCGATACCGATTCGCCTGGATCGCCGACAGCGAGAGCGAACCGCCGGAACCGGCGGAGTGGGCTGGCATCGAAGCGGCGTACGTCGACCGAATCCGAAGCGATGGGGAGCGGGCACCGGAGACGAATCTGGTTGGCGAGACGCTCGAGCTAGAGGAGGTTCGGGTCGTCGGGAACGTCCTCGAGGCCGATGGCTGGGACCGGCGTCGAACGGAAGCGCTAACGTACGGCTATCAGACCGTGCTTGCAGTCCCGCTGGTCGACGACGAACGGCGCTACGGCGTGTTGCTCGTCCACGTCAGCGGCGTCGATTCGATCGCCGAAAGCGAGCGCGAAGTGTTCGCCGAACTCGGGGAGACGATCGGCCACGCGATTCGAATGGTCGAGCGGACGCGTGCGATGCTCACCGATAGCCGCCTCGAGATCGAACTCGAGTGTCACGATTCGCGACTGCTGTTCAACCGGCTCTCGTCGATCGCCGGCGAACGGATCACGCTCGAGGGGCTGATCGACAGGGGTGAGACGGTCGTCGCGTTCGTTGGTGCCCCGTCGGCGACGGAGCTGGCCGAACTCGAAGACCAGCGGGCGTCGATCGAAACGACCTCGGTCGTCTCCGAGGGCGATCACCGGTCTCTCCACGAGGTGACGATTACGTCCTCGCCGCTTCTTTCCGTGTTGCGGACGTACGATGCGCGATTGCGTGCAGCGACGGCCGACGGCGGAACGTCGACGCTCGTCCTCGAGCTTCCACAGGGCGTCGAAGCACGGTCCGTAATCGAGGCGATCGAAGCGGCACATCCCGAAACGGAACTGGTCGCTCGCCGCGAGACGACGAGCACGCAAACGGTGGGTCGACTCGATACCCAACTCGAGGATCTACTGACCGGCAAACAGTTCGAAGCCCTGCAAGCCGCACACTACAGCGGGTTCTTCGAGTGGCCGCGAGAGTCCACCGGAGAGGACATCGCCGACGCGCTCGAGATCTCTTCACCCACCTACCACTACCACCTCCGCGCGGCGGAACGGACGCTCGTCTCGTTAGTGTTCGACTCTGACACTAAATAATTAGAGTTCTCATTTTGAGGTTGCTAAACAGATAAAGGGTATATTTAATCCTTGTCGGGCGCTACGATGAGACGGCGATCTGCGATAGACTGTCGCCACCCCCAATCCCCCCACCCCCACTTTCCGAACGTTACTCCCCCAGAGACGTCTCCCACTCGATCCACTCGTGCTCCCAGCCGCGTCGTGATCGTGCGTTTCGATCCGCGTGTTCTCGATCCTCACGAGCGGTGCGATTTCGCTCGACGGCTCCGTGTTGTTCGCCGTCGACCAGAAGCGGATCGAACGAGACGGCGTCGAACCGGTCTCGTTTGCCGTCGCTCGAGACCGCCTCGAGTCGTTGTCGGTGTGTTCCACAGGGAAAGACCAGTCGACCGCCGTCGGCGAGTTGATCGAACAGCGCACGCGGCGGCCTGATCGCGGCGGCCTCGAGCAGGATGCGATCGAACGGCGCGTACTCAGGGAGACCGCTGGCACCGTCCCTGCAATCGACGAGAACGCCGTCGTAGCCGGCCTCGGAGAGGTTGGTTCGTGCGTCGAAGACGAGCGGCCGCGCGATGTCGACCGCGTGGACGTTCGTCTCTCCGACGAGTTCGGCGGCGATTGCGGCCGTGTAGCCGACGCCGACGCCGACGATCAGGACGGTGTCGTCGTCTTCGGGCGAGAGGGCTTCGAACAGTCGAGCCACCGTACTCGGTGCGAGCGCGCGAGTGCCGCGGACGTCGTGTTCGCGGTCGGCGTAGGCGGTTCGCTCGTCGCCGACGAACTCGTGGCGGGGGACCGTACACATCGCGGCGGCGACGGCGTCGTCTTCGAGGACTTCCTTGGGCGGGGACTCGAGGCCGTCGACCATATCCGCTCGCAGTACCGCAGGGTCCATATTCGAGGTATCCGCTCTGCCGGTATCAATGGCGCGCTTGCTCGAACGGCGGTCGGTCGCGGTCCAGTCGCCGTCGAAGCGATCGGAGTCAGGACCACCGCCCAAGTTCTCACTCGCGCATCCGGACGAACCGGACGCCGCCGTGTTCGGTTCGCTCGAGCGAGCCGTCCTCTCGTTTCGTCGCGTGGACGAGCGTTTGGCGCGCCTGGCCGATCGGTGCGAGCACTTCGCCGCCGGCGCGCACCTGAGAGACGACGGGAGAAGGAAAGGCGGCCGCCGCGCAGGTGGCGTACGCGGCGTCGTACGGCGCGTGTCCGTCCCAGCCGTTGTGGCCGTCGCCGGTCCGAATCGAGACGTCTCCGTAGCCGATTTCGGCGAGCGTCTCTCGGGCCCGGTCGGCGAGTTCCTCGCCGTACTCGACGCTGTAGACGTTCTCGGAGCCGACGATCTCGGCCGTCACGGCGGCGTGGTAGCCACAGCCGGTGCCGATCTCGAGGACCTCGTCGCCGGCTTCGACGGCGAGTGTGTCGGCCATGATCGCGACCATGTGTGGCGCGCTGATGGTCTGTCCGTCGCCGATCGGCAACGGGCGATCCGCGTAGGCGCTCTCTCTGTGGTTCTCTGGAACGAACTCGTGGCGAGGAATCGCCTCGAGCGCCTCGAGCACCCGACCGTCGTCGATGCGGTGGGCGACCGTCTCGACCATCCGCTCACGGGCGGCCTCGTGGTCGTCGACGTCGTCGGAGCCGAACCGATCGAACATGTCAGTGGCTACTCTTCCCCCGACAAAAGGCTGTGGGGGGCGTTCGGTGGACTCGAGCGTTCCGGTTCTCGTGGTAGCGTTCGCGTACCGAGTGGGCGAGTGCGCAGGAACCGACGGAGGGAGGAAAACGACTACCAGGCCGACCAGGCGCTGGTCGTCTCGTCGTAGGCGTAGACTCGTTTGGTGTCTTTCGCGAAGACCGTATCGCCCTCCACCTCGTAGCGGTCGCGATGGTAGCCCGTGGCGTCGCCGCGGACGACGGCGGCGTCGATCTCGAACTCGTCGTCGCCGAAGCTTTCGACCGCACCGACTTCGAACTCGTAGTCGCCGGGAACGTAGACCGTGATCGAGCGGCTGTCGTCTCTCGAGCCGTCCTGGGGGTGGACGGTGACGTTGACCGCGACGTTGTCGACCTCGCGGCTCCAGACGGTTTCGATTTCGTCGGCGACGGCTTCCTCGGTCCGCCGTTGTTGACCCAACTCGAGGCTGGTGACGCGCACGGTCGACAGCACTTCTTGGGTCTCTAAGATGAACTCGTCGCCGACTTCGAGTGTCTCCTCCTCGGGGATGGTGACGTTCGCGGTGAACGATTCGCCCTCCTGGGAGACGACGACGTCGAGGGTGACCTCGCGGGTCCGTTCGGGTTGGACCTTGTGGACGTGGCCACACTCGCTACAACGGACGGTGACGGTGCCGCCACCCTCGCTCGTCGTCAGCACCTCGTGGACCGTCTCGAGGTCCGGCGAACACGACGGACAGGGCGTCGGAACGCGGTCCGGAATATCAGTCATACCACGCCGTAGACGCTACGCGCGTAAAAGACGATTGAACCGGGCGCCGGCGAGAACGGGCGCTAACGAACGTGGATTGCAACCACGCGTTTTCGATATCTACCCCTTGTCATGTCCACCAGTAATACGGTGGGTGTCTCCTGCAGAGACTATCGTCGTCACTGAACGTTCGTACGATCGAGATCGCCCGGTAGCATTTCCACCACACGATTATTGCGTGCCAACACATACCACAACCATGGACGGGACACACGACGACATCGAGTTCCTCGTCAGTTCGACCCACCGCGTCGGGGTCCTCTCGACACTGGCCAGGAGTTCGTGTGATCGGGACGATCTGCGTACAGCAACTGGTGCATCCTCCCCGACGATGGGGCGGATCCTCTCCGATTTTCAGGATCGTCGCTGGATCGAACGGGATGGACGGACGTATCAGTTAACGGAGTTAGGCGAGTTCGTGATCTCCCAGTTCGAGGAGTTCAGAGACGCGATGGCCCACCAGCGACGACTCCGGGAAGTCTGGCCGTGGCTGCCACGCGAGACCGACGGATTCCGCGTTGGATCGTTCACCGATGCGGTGGTCTCCCAACCGGGACCCGGATATCCGTACGAACCCGTCGATCGGCTTACGGAACTGATAAGAGAGACCGAGACGGTCCGCGGATTCGGGATGGTGATGCTCAAGTCGGGAAATCTGGAGCCGTTTTTCGATCACATCACAGACGGCCTCGAGTGTGAATACATCTACCCGCCTACCGTTTTCGAGGAACTGCTCTCGTGGGACGAAGAGACTGTCGTGGAGACGGCGACGCGCGCCAACTACTCCGTCTTGTTACACGACGAGCTTCCGCTCGACGATCGGTGTGGTGTCTGTCTGTTCGACGAACGGGTCTGTCTCTGCTGTTACGATCCGGAGACGAGAACGTTACAGTCGCTGGTCGACACCGCGAGCGACGAGACGCGTGCATGGGCGGAGTCGTACTACGACGAGTTTCGAGACGATGCTCGCCCGCTCGCCGCAGACGACCTCCGCTCGGTCGAGTCGGTTCACTGATCGACGCGCTGACTCGAACCGGCCCTGAGGACCACGCTTTCACGCCGTGAAATATTTCACTAGACATTTATACGTCCGCTCACGGCGTCCGTGCTCTCGTGGTGAACGCACGTGAGCAACCCCACTCCTCAAACTGGTTGGCAGGTCGAACAGAACGCGTCCGAAGCCTACGAACGATATCTAGTGCCGTCGATTTTCGCGTCTTGGGCGGACCGACTCGTCGAAACCGGCGGCGTCACCGAGGGAGACCGAGTTCTGGACGTCGCCTGCGGGACCGGTATCGTAGCGCGTCGCGTGTCGTCGTCGGTCGGCGATAGCGGATCCGTCGCGGGACTCGACGTCAACGAGAGAATGCTCGCAGTGGCGAACGAAACCGCCGCGGACAGCCAGCCGTCGATCGAGTGGCAAGCGGGAGACGCGACCGATCTCCCGTTCCCGGACGAGAGGTTCGACGTCGTCTGCTGTCAACAAGCTCTCCAGTTCTTCGACGACCCCGTCGTGGCACTCGAGGAGATGCGTCGGGTTCTCACGTCGGATGGACGTCCGGCACTGAGCGTCTGGCGCCCCCTCGAGTACCAGCCTGCGTACGTGGCGTTAGCCGACGCCGTAGAGCGACACGTTGGAGCGGAAGCCGGGACGGTGATGCGCTCTCCGTTCCCGACATGGGATGGGGAGGACCTCCGATCGCTCGTTCTGGAGGCTGGGTTCGACGACGTCTCGATTACCATCGAGATCGGGTCGGTTCGATACCCGTCGGTTGCGGAGTTCCTCCGTCGTGAGGCGGCGAGTTCGCCAGTCGCCGACTCGGTCGCCGCGCTCGAACCAGCGGTCCGGAACGAACTGATTCAGGCGCTCGAGGGTGCACTAGACACGTATCGCGACGACGACGGAATGGTCGCACCGATGGAATCGTACGTCGTGACGGCCGAAGAGGCGACGTAACCGCTCGCCGGCGATTCGAAATCGCTTCACGATCGCTTCGGTCGGGGCAACTGGCTTACCAGGGTCATCTCATCGGTCGTTTCGAGTGGAGTGTCAACTAATAGCTACGATCGAGAAACGTCACGCATTCGCTCGGAGAAATCCCAGCTATAGAACTGATCGGGCTCGATCAGAATTCGAACCTCCTCTCGGTCGTCGTCGAGAAGCTGTTGTGCGAGGGCTGAATCCGTTCCGCCGAGATACCGTTCGATGAGTGCCCGTAGCACAGCCGAATCCTCGTCTGCTGTGAGCGTCGCTGTTCCAGTCCCCCGCACGCCGCGGTATGGAATTTCGTTCGTCGAGACGTCGAACCCGACGCCCGAGTTGGAGCGAAGAAACTGCAGGAGGTGAGCGTTTGCTTCGGTCGCACACTCGAGGTATCCGTCGCGGTAGCGATACCAGAGGGCGACGATCCAGAGCGATCCGTCCGGTTTTCGAGTGGCAAGGCGAACTGGAATCTTCGCGTCCTGAAGAAAGGTTTCAACGTCGTCACCGGTCCACGGGCCGCGAAACTCGACCATACCGTATGGTTCGCTACGAAGGAGTAAAATGATTCACCCGCCACCGAGATCGGTTACACAGAACGAATTCGGTTGCCCGAGTGACGGTAACTGACATAGCGAATCGAACACCGATGACAACTGCCAGGTTCGCCGGCAATCAGCAAGCGTCTCTCCCGGCCGTGCTCTTCGTATCTCTCCCGATGGTGCTCTTCGTCGAAGAGCCGGTCGAATCAACTCCGTGAATACGACGTCCTCATACGGTTTGCTGTAACGATGTACCGGTGGGACCGCAGGACGGGTCGCGGTCGCACCGGAACTGACTGACAGCAGACCGTATCAGGCCTCCGGCAACTCGAGTTCCTCGCCGTCGACGAACACCTGTGGATTGCGGATAATGCCGTCTAGGTGAAGGGGTGCGTCGGTCTCACCGCCGATGCCGGCGTTGTCGCCGATGGCGATGTGGACCGTTCCCGCGGCCTTCTCGTCCAACAGGACGGAGCCGACGAGTTCGGTAACGCCGACGTTCGTCCCGATACCGAGCTCGGCGAGGTTATAGGCCGCGTCGCCGACTTCTTGTGCACCCGCTTCGACCTGTTGGCGGATCTCGTCGTCAGAGATTTCGGTGACGTAACCGTCCTCGACGACGAACTCGAGTTCCCGTCCGTCGAGCAGGCCGTGGGGGCGCATCGTGCCGTCGACGACGTAGGTGCCGTCGGCGGATTCGGGGCTGACGAACACCTCGCCGGCCGGGAGATTCGAGAACGAGCCGGGTTCGCTTACGTCGCCCGTGTCGTCGAACCACTCGCGTTCGCCCAGTTCGAACGTGATATCGGTGCCGCGGTCGGTCGTGACACGGATCTCGTCGGCACCGGCCACCCGCTCGAGCGTTCGCTCGCACTCCTGGCTGATTCGGTCGTAATCGGCGTCGAGTCCGGCGACGAACACTTCGTCGGTGATCCCCGGGAGCGTCGCGCCGCGAGCGCCGCCGTCGGTCGCGTCGGAGCGTGCCCGGGTGTGGCTCAGGCTCTTCGTCGTCGGCGCGAGGAAGGCGTCGGCCCCCTGCAGGGCCGCGGCGACGGGCGCGGGGGGTTCGCCACCGTGTTGTTCGCCCGGCGGGTAGCGGATCACGGTGGCGTCGTCAGTGATCTCGCCGGCGACCTCGTACAGTGCCTCGCCGATCGGCTCGCGGTCGTCGTCGGTGACCACGACGCAGGACTCTTCGGGTGCGAGTTCGAGACACTCCCGGACGGCCGTCTCGGCGGCGGCTCTGAGTTCGGACATACGCGCACATCGGTGAGGGCGAACGAAAGGTCTTCCCTTCGATTCGCGAGGTCCGCACTCTCCAGCGTATCGGGGCGCCTTTGGCGACGGTCAGGCCGCTCGCTCGAGGACGTCGACGCCGACGAGTGCGTCGCCGGTGAGTGCGCGGACGTAGGCGCCGCCGGCGACCGAGACGTGCGAGAACTCCTCCTCGTCGAGGCCGTACATCCCGATCGCACGGGAGGTGTCGCCGCCGCCGACGACGGAGAAGCAGTCGGTGTCGGCGATCGCCGAGAGCACCTCGACGGTGCCGTCGGCGAAGCGTTCGTCCTCGAAGACGCCGAGTGCGCCCTTGACGAAGACGGCCTCCGAGTCGCGGACGAGGTCGGCGTACCGGTCGGCCGTTTCGGAGCCGACGTCGAGGTAGGAGGTGTCCTTCTCGATTTCCTCGACGGTTTCCTCGGCCCGATCTCCCTTGCTGTCCTCGTAGGCGAGGTCCTCGGCGAGCAGGAGTCGGTCGCCGTACTCGGCGAGGACGCGCTCGATCGTCTCCCGATGATTCTCCCACTGGTGGTCGAAAAAGTCGGTGCCGCCGACGTCGTAGCCGACGTCCTGACCGTCGGCGCGCAAGAAGAGTTCGCCGACGATGCCGCCCAGACAGAACCGATCGACGGTGTCGTCGACCCGTTCGATGACGGGGATGAGGTCCTCGGCTTTGGTCCCGCCCAGCGCCATCGTGACCGTGCCGTCGAACTCCCGCTCCCGGATCGCCGAGTTCGCGGTGTACTCGGCTTCCATCACGCGGCCCGCGTAGGCGTCCATGACGAGCGGGAAGCCGACCAGCGAGGCGTGCGAGCGGTGGGCGGCCGAGTAGGCGTCGTTGACGTAGGCGTCGAACTCGGGTCTCAGTGTCTGAACGAACTCCGTCTCCGCTTTGACCTCGGGTTCTTCCTCGGGCAGTTCTTCCTCGCACATCCGGACGTTCTCGAGGACGAGCACGTCACCCGACTCGAGGGCGTCGATCGCCGCGAGGGCGTCCTCGCCGAAGGTGTCGGCGACGTAGCCGACCTCGCGTTCGAGGTGGTCGGCGAGGATGTCGGCGTGGCCCTCGAGGGGGACGAACGTCTCCCGGCCGGGTCGTCCCTGGTGGGCGAGGACGGCGACGGCGTGGTCGTTTTCGAGTAGTTCGGCGATCGTCTCGGCGTGACGGGCGAACCGGCGGTTGTCCTGGACGACCCCGTCTTCTACGGGGGCGTTGATATCGATGCGAACGAGCAGTCGCTGGTCGGGCTCGAGGTCGTCTACGGTCTGGAACGTCGTCATTGTGAATAACTGGTGTATCGAATCGCTTAAACGTGAAAGAACGAGTTAGTGAGCGAGCGCTTCCTCGGGGCCGACGTCCTCGGATTCGGCGGCGATGTACGTCGCGAGGTCGAGCATCCGGTTCGAGAAGCCGAACTCGTTGTCGTACCAGGTGAGGATCTTCACGAGGCCACCGTCGAGAGACATCGTCGACTCGAGGTCGACGTAAGAGGAAAACGGAAGGCCGACGATGTCACGGGAGACGATCTCCTCGTCGGTGTAGCCGAGGACGCCGGCGAGTTCGCCGTCGGCGGCCTCGCGGAACGCCTCGGCGAGTTCCTCCTCGGAGACGTCGGACGCGAGGTCGACGGTGAGGTCGGTGATCGAGCCGTTGGGCACGGGAACGCGCATCGCCATCCCGTCGAGTTTGCCCTCGAGTTGGGGGAGCACTTCGGTGGTGGCGATGGCGGCGCCGGTCGAGGTGGGGATGATGTTCTCGGCGGCGGCGCGACCGCGGCGGCGCTTGCCCAGCGGGCCGTCGATCAGGTTCTGCGTGCCGGTGTAGGCGTGGACAGTCGTCAGGAGGCCGGACTCGATGCCGAACTCCTCGTCTAGGACCTTGACGACCGGCGCGACGCTGTTCGTGGTACAGGAGGCGTTCGAGACGACGTCGGCGTCCTCGTACTCGTCGTGGTTGACGCCGTAGACGATTGTCTGGACCTCTTTGTCGCCTTTCGGCGGCGCGGAGATGATCACCTTCTCGGCGCCGGCCTCGAGATGCTGGGCGGCGTCGTCGTGCGTCCGGAACAGGCCGGTCGCCTCGAACGCGACGTCGACGTCGAGTTCGTCCCACGGCAGGTCGGTGGGATCGCGCTCGGAGAGCAACCGAATCTCGTGGTCGCCGACCGTGAGGACGTCGTCGTTCCGGGAGACGTCCTCGAGTCGGCCGTGGACGGAATCGTACTGGAGCAGATACTCCATGTCGTCGTCGGCCATCACGTCGTTGATCGCGACGATCTCGACGCCGTCGTACTCGAGCGATGCGCGAAGCACGTTGCGTCCGATCCGTCCGAAGCCGTTGAGACCGATACGCAACGAGTTCCCCTCTCCGTTCTCTCCCTCGTAAGAATGTTCACTCATATACGAGTTCTACAATCTCCGGCGTTAAATTTGTTGCCCAATCCAAAACGTTGATGAACGTTACACACGGACGGTTCAAAACCGGGAACACAGCGCGGCGGTAACGAATTAATGGCACAATACAAATATATCCATATACCTATTATTGGGTAAATATCCCTGTCGCCCTCTGTCGGTTTTTCTCGAGTTACTCAATTTCGAGTTAACATCTGTAATATTTTTGCGAAACGGTTATGGGCGTCGACGGTGGAGGGTGAATCGTATGATACGGGTCGGAGTCAACGGATACGGAACCATCGGCAAACGCGTCGCCGATGCGGTCCGTGCACAGCCCGATATGGAGGTCTGTGGCGTCGCGAAACGCAGTCCGGATTACGTCGCCATCGGTGCGACCGAAGCTGGATACCCCGTCTACGCCGCCGACGACGGTCGCGTTCACGAGTTCGACGCGGCAGGCATCGATCTCGCCGGCTCGGTCGACGAACTCGTCGCTAAAAGCGACGTCGTGGTCGACGCGACCCCGTCGGGGGTCGGTGCCGAGAATCGCCCGCTCTACGAACGCCACGATACCCCCGCGCTCTTCCAGGGCGGCGAGGACGCGACCGTCGCCGAAGTGAGCTTTAACGCCCGTGCGAACTACGACGAGGCCGAAGACGCCGACTACGTCCGCGTCGTCTCCTGTAACACGACCGGGCTCTCCCGGTTTCTCGCACCACTCTATGAGAACTACGGCATCGAGAAGGCCCGCGTGACGCTGGTTCGCCGCGGCGGCGATCCGGATCAGACCGGGCGAGGACCGATCAACGACGCGGTTCCGGATCCGGTTTCGATCCCCTCACACCACGGCCCCGACGTCCAGACCGTGTTCCCGGAACTCGAGATCGATACGATCGGACTGAAAGTACCGACGACGATGATGCACGTCCACACCGTCAACGTCACCCTCGAGGACGAACCCGACGACGTCACCGAGGTTCGCGATCGACTCCGATCCGAGGATCGCATCCTCACGATCCCCGAGTACGCCGGCATCGACGGCGCGGGGACGCTCAAAGACTTCGCGCTCGACGCCGGCCGTCCCCGCGGCGACATCTGGGAGAACTGCGTCTGGGAGGAGTCGCTCACCCTCCAGGGGCGGGATCTCTACTGTATGCAGGCGATCCACCAGGAGTCCGACGTCGTTCCCGAAAATATCGACGCGATCCGGGCGCTCTCGGGACACCTCACCGGGCCCGAAAGTCGCTCGCTGACGAACGAGACGCTCGGCATCGGATTCGGCCGACTCGACGGACGCGACGGTCGGACGCTCGACCGACAGACGGCAGACTGACCGCTTTCGCGCGGGGAAAGTTTTTGCACCTCCCCTCCTTACCCACACCCATGCGACGAGACGACCGCGACGAACCGTTCGACGACCTCTTTCGCGAGATCGAACGGATGATGAACGAGATGATGAACGGAGCGGACGCGAACGTCAACTTCGATTCTACAAACACCGTCGAGAACGGCTTCGGAATGGACACCCACGTCGACATCCACGAAACGGACAGCGAACTTCGCGTCGTCGCCGACCTCCCCGGCGTCGAGAAAGAACACATCGACCTCGAGTGTGACGGCAAGACGCTGACGATCTCCGCCGGTAGCGACCACCACCAGTACGACGAACGGATCTCCCTACCCCAGCGGGTCAACGAACACACCGCCTCGGCGACGTACAACAACGGCGTCCTCGAGGTCGTCTTCGAGCCCGCCGAAGAATCGTCCGATATCAGCCTCGAATAACTCGACCGTCGCGGTCACAGCCGTTTTTGTCACCCAACCGTGACGAGCCTGGCCGCCGATCTGATACGGATTCTGTAACGATGTACCGGCGCAACCGCGACTCGTGGGGCGGTTGCGCCGGAATGACTGACAGTAAACCGTATGAGAGGGCCGTCTACCGAACGCCGCGAGACGGTCGTGTAGCGCATCGAATGGACGAGCTACCGAGGTGATCGGTCCGCCGTCGATCGGATCGCGTCCGCGAGCCGGTCGTAAAACCCGGGCTCGTACTTCGTCGCCTCGTCGATCGTCGGTCGTGCGTTCGTTTCGTTGACGACGAGTCGATCCTCGGTCTCGAGTACGTCGACGCCCAGAAACGGGATCTCGAGTTCGGCGGCGACCGCCTCGGCTAGCTCTATATGTGATGCGGGCAACTCGACGCCGCGGGCGTCGGCCCCTCGATGGACGTTGTGTTTCCACTGGCCCTCCCCGACCGCCGCCTCGGGGAGCCGTCGCTCGACCGCACCGACGTACTCGCCGTCTAACACCATCACCCGATAGTCGACCGCGTTCGGGAGGTACTCCTGGACGAGGAAGGATCGGTCGCCGGTCGCCCGGTAGTCGTGGGCCAACGAGAGGTAATCGCAGATGCCGAGAAACGAGTCCAGATCGTGAGCCTTCGCGACGCCGACGCCGCGCGTCGTGGAGTTCGGTTTGATCACGACGGGCGGCTCGAATCGCTCGAACGCCCCGATCAGTTCGTTCTCCGCGACGTCGTTCGAGACGTAGACCGACGTCGGGACCGGCAGACCGACTCCGCCGAGGCGCGTAAGCACCTCGGCTTTGTTCCGCGAGGTGAGCACCGCCTCGTGATCGTTCAGCCACGGAATCTCGAGGAGGGCGTCGGCGACGCCCCCTTCCATCAGCCGGCCGGGGTAGACGAAGCCGACGTCGTACTCCGCCGGCGACCAGGGCGGATCGTCGAGTGCGACGACGCGTTCGCTCGCGGGCACGTGGTGGACGCGAATGCCCCGCTCCTCGAGCGGTTTCGACATCCGCTGGAACGTCTCCTGGGCGTTGGCGACCGCCAGATCGATCATACTCGAGTGTCGCAGCGAGGGTAAAATACAGTGTCGGAGAAGGTACCTCCACGTAACCGTCGACGTTACCACGAGGTAAGATGAAACTTAGGTCGGTTGGCTCGGAAGAGTTTCTCATGGAAGGGAATGTTACGAGACGACGGTGGATGCAGCTCTCTGTCGGCGTCTCCCTCGGTGTGGTGGCGGGCTGTCTGGACGACGACTCAGCTGCAGACGGTGGAAACGGCAGTAGCGACGACGGAGCCGGGGCCGAAAGCGCCGACGACTCCGCGGGTGGGGCCAACGGCGCAGCCAGTGTCGGCGAGACGACATTCGGCGACATCGAGTTCGCGAACTCGTATGCGATAACGATGCGTTTCAGTGAACTCGACGGCACCGAGGGGGAGGTCGAAATGAACGGCCGCTTTTACCAGGGAGATTACTATCAGGAGATGACGGTGGACGGCCGGGTGATGGAGACGTACCTCGTCGACGGCGACGACTACGTCGTCACCGATGAGATGTGTATGAAAAACCCTGCACCGGAGGCAGACCCCGCGGAAGACGCAGGTCCGAGTGAAAACGCTTACGTCGAGAACCACGAGGATCGCGCCGGGGAACACGCCAACGTCGAGGCGGTCGGCACTGACACGATCGACGGCGAGGAGATGTACGTCTTCGAAATCGACGAGAGTGAAACGATCACCTACTACGTGAGCACCGAAACGGGCTATCTCCGTCGCATCGAGATCGAGGCCGGCACCATCGACTACCACTCCTGGGGGGAGATCGACCCGATCGACCCTCCGGAGATGGAATGTCAATCGTTCTGAGCGGTCCTCGCGACCAACTGGAATCTGTTTTGAGAGGAGAGCCCCACGACGGTAGAGCGGGGAGCCTGACAGTCCGTTCGCTCGAGACGGCTCTCGGCGTCTGTGACGACAGAAACGTGTCCGTTCGCTCGAGACGGCTCTCGGCTCAGGCGATGAGTTGCTCTTCGCCTTTCTCGACGACGATGCGACACGGCGGCGTGATCTTGTTGTAGGCACGGCGGAACGCCTCCTTGGCGAAGTCGGCGTCGTCGACGTCACACCAGATCGTAAAGATTCGGTCGCCCTTGTCGATTCGTGCGGCCGTGCCAACGATCTTGCCGAACGACTGACGCATTCCGTCGGAGACACGGTCTGCACCCGCGCCGGTCGCCTGCTTGTTCTCCCGGATGACGTGGTGGGGGAACTTGCGCAGGATCATCTTGTAGTTGCCCTCGCCGGCGTTTTTGAGCATGTGGCGGTTGGCCGACAGGCGCGAGGCCTCGAGCGATCCGTGGCGAATCTGAACCTCTTCTTCGGTGACGAGGCTGATCTGAACCGGGTAGTCGTCGGGCTCGGCACGGATGTCGCCCATCTTGTGCTGTGCGATCTTCGAACCGGGGATTCCAGTAATGTACTCGCGGCGCGTGTAGGCCGGCTTACTGATGTCCCGGTACATCGAGGCAGGTTTATCGGACATGGTTGTGATTACTTACGAAAACGGAAGCCTACCGAGCGGATAAAGCCTTCGAACCACGGATTCGGATCGAAGACCGCGAGACGGGGCAGATGGCACCTCTCGAGGGAACGGTCGGCTGGCCGCGTCTGGAAGCGTGTTCGGAAGAACAAAAGCGCGTGGTCGCTTTCACCGGCCGATGCCGACCGTGTACTCGCCGCCGTTTTTCTCGACGAGACCCTGACTCGAGAGCGTATCGAGGACGCTCAACACCGACATCTTGTTCATCGCCAGCGCCAGGTTGAGATCGTCGACCGTCGCGCCGTCGGCGGCCTCGAGGTAGAGATAGACGAGTTTCCCCTGCGGGGACTCGATGTCGGTCGGAAGGGTGTCGATCCGTTCGGTCGAAGGTTGCTGTTCCAACATAGTACGGACGATGCCGAATATCTGTATAAATCTATGGTGTGGTGGGTGAATATTATCTAATCGATACTATTGGGACTATATGTCTTGATATCTGGTCTCACGTACCGTGTGTCGCTCGGAGAGTCCGAGAGGTTGTAATTTGAACCCTGTAAACGGATACTGGGCCGTTGCTTTCGATCGATACCGTCTGCGGTCGTTGACGTTACAGTTGGTTCGATCGATGACTCGAGCAGGAAATTCTTCGATGGCGAACAGGAAATCTATACGATCGATGGTGTATAACCTGGCGACTCGAGGATGTATTAAGTGTTATAATACGGCCGAAAAGATCGTCGAATGGCGCTCTCGAGGCAGCAAATCGGCGGCGCGCTTAAGGTCGTTCCACCGGAATGAACTGGCATGATACGGAGTTTCCGGATCGGGTCGCTGTTCGGGATCCCGATCAAACTCGATCTCACGTTCTTACTGGTTCTCCCGTTGTTCGCGTATCTCATCGGGATACAGCTCGGGGCGGTCGCCGAGGTCATGAACCTGACACTCGATGCGGGAATCGACGTGGGTGCCGTCACCGAGGGGCCGATGCCGTGGATACTCGGGTTGGCCGCGGCGATCGGGCTGTTCGTCGGCGTCATCCTCCACGAACTCGGCCACTCGCTGACGGCCCAGCGATACGGGTTTCCGATCGACTCGATCACGCTGTGGCTGTTCGGGGGCGTCGCCGCGCTCTCCGAGATGCCCGAAGACTGGCGTCAAGAGTTCACCATCGCCATCGCCGGGCCGATCGTCTCCGTGCTCGTCGGCGTCGTCTCCTACGCGCTGTTTCTCGTGACTCCGGCGAGCCTGGACGGCGTGCGGTTCGTCCTCGCGTATCTGGCCGTCCTCAACGTCGCCCTCGCGGGGTTCAACATGTTGCCTGCGTTCCCGATGGACGGCGGCCGGGTGCTCCGTGCGTTTCTCGCCCGCTCGAAGCCGTACGCGAAAGCCACCCAGCAGGCCGCGACCATCGGAAAGTTCCTGGCGATCCTCATGGGTCTGTTCGGGCTCCTCGCACAGTTCAACATCATCCTCATCGGCGTCGCCTTCTTCGTCTACATCGCGGCTTCGAGTGAAGCCCAGCAGGTGACGATGAAAGCCGCGTTTCAGGACGTCACCGTCGCCGATATTATGACTCCGGTCTCCGGCCTCGATACCGTCTCCCCCAGAACGACCATCGCGGAACTGTTTCAGCGGATGTTCACCGAGCGCCACACCGGCTACCCCGTCGTCGAGAGCGACTCGTTCGGTGACGAGCGGTTGATCGGTCTCGTCACGCTGTCCGACGCTCGAGAGATCGATCCGGTCGAACGGGACGCGTACACGGTCGAGGACGTGATGACGACGGATCTGAAGACGATCACGCCCGACTCGGACGCGATGACTGCGATCGAACGTATGCGCGAGGACAATATCGGCCGATTGCTCGTCGTCGAGGGCCCGAGGACCGCTACCGAGGCCTCGAGCGGGGAGCCCGGCGACCTCGTCGGCATCATCTCGCGATCCGACCTGATGACCGCCTTCGACATCGTCCAGAAAAGCGGCGCGATCAATCCGGCGGGCCAGCCGCCGGCCGCGGACTGATACGGACTACTGTCAGTCATTGACGGTGCAACCGCGAGTCGTCGTTCGATTGCACCGGTACATCGTTACAGCAGACCGTATGACGATTCCACTGTCGGCGTCGAACGTCCGCGATCAGATCGATCCACGGCGGCCGCGAGCGAGCGACGTCCGCTCGGGCCGGGAAAACGGTGCGGAACGGCCGCCTCGAGTGCCGATACCAACATTCTTAACCGCAACCGGGGCCGAAGATTCGCCGATGCCACCGGCCATCGAGACGACGGATCTCGTCAAGGAGTACGGCGATCTGCGCGCCCTCCAGGAGCTGTCGTTGACCGTCGAGGAAGGGGAGTTCTTCGGTCTCCTCGGCCCCAACGGGGCGGGGAAGACGACGTTTATCAACACGCTGGTTGGCCTCGTCCGCAAGACGGGCGGCGAGGCGGAGGTGTTCGGCTACGACGTCGAAACCGAGTACCAGCAGGCCCGCGACGCGATCGGGCTCGCCCCCCAGGAGTTCAACGTCGACCGATTTTTCCCCATCCGCGAGGTGTTGATGCACAAGGCCGGCTACCACGGGATTCCGGAAGACGAAGCCGCAGAACGCGCCGACGAGGTATTGAAGCGAGTCGGGATCTACGACAAGCGAAACGAACGGTTCGACTGGCTCTCCGGCGGGATGAAACGCCGGTTGTTGCTCGCGCGGGCGCTGGTCACCGATCCGGATCTTCTGATTCTCGACGAGCCGACCGCCGGCGTCGACGTCCAGCTTCGACACGACCTCTGGGAACTGGTGACCGAACTCAACGAGGAGGGGACGACGATCCTGCTTACCACCCACTATATCGAGGAAGCCGAACGCCTCTGTGACCGCGTCGCGATCGTCAACGAGGGCCGAAAGGTGACCGTCGCGACGCCGGACGAACTGAAGACGCGGGGAACCGACACGATCTCGGTCCGCCTCGAGTCGCCGCCCGCCGTCGTTCCCGACCTCGACGGCTACGCCCAGGAAGCGACGCTCTCCGGCGACCGACTCGAGGTTCGCGTCGGCGATGGCGGCTCGACCGCACCGCAGTTGCTCAGCGACCTCGAGGCGATGGGCCACGAGATCGCCGATCTCGAGATTTCGCGGACCTCACTCGAGGAGATCTTCGTCGACCTCACCAGAAGCGAGGATCGGACGGTGACGCGGTCGTCGGCGTCGGAGTCGGGCGGGTCGGGCGCTGACGGCGAGAGGCCGGAAACGGATCACGATCGAAAGCGCGAGCAGGAGGGGGTCGCCTGATGCTGTCGGTCGGTTTTCGTGCGTTGTTCCGACGCGAACTCTTGCGTTTCGTCCGTCGCCCGAAGAACACGTTCATGCCGCCGGCGATCACGAACGTGCTCTACTTCGCCGTCTTCGGGCTCATCCTCGGCGGGCGGATCGACGAACCCGTTCCCGGCATCGGCTACATCCTCTTTCTGGTTCCGGGGCTCGTCGTGTTGGGAACCATTTCGAACGCTTTCGAGAACGCGTCGTTCTCGATCTTCCACGGGCGGTGGAACGAGTACATCCACGAGACGCTCACCTCGCCGCTTTCCTACGCCGAGATGGTGTTCGCCTACGTCGGCGCGAGCGCGGTTCGCGGGTTGATCGTCGGCGTCATCATCGCCGTCATCGGCCGCCTGTTCGTCCCGATCACTATCGCGAACGGGCTCTTTCTCGTCGCCACGATGGTCGTCATCGCCGCCCTCTTCGCGGGGCTCGGAATCATCGGCGGGCTCGTCGCTCGAGATTTCGACGATCTGACCGTCATGAACCAGTTCATCCTCCGACCGCTGGTGTTTTTCGGCGCGGTCTTTTACTCGTTGACCATGCTCGACCCCATCTGGCAGTACGTCTCGCTGTTGAATCCGATGGTCTACATGGTCGACAGCGTCCGATACGGTCTGCTTGGTTACTCCGATATGTTCGAGGTCGCGCCGGCGGCCTACGCCGAGATCGCGCCGCTGGTCTCACTCGGGGTCCTGGCGGCGCTCACCGCCGTCGTCCTGACGATCGACGTCTACCTGTTCAAGATCGGCTACGGGTTGACCGATTGATCCGGAGACGATCATCCCACCTCACCGCGCGCTCGAGATTCCAACGCGGGTCAAACGCCGCGGCCAATCAGCCGCATTCTGCGTCGCCAGTCGGCGGCGGAAGTCGCGTCGAGACCGACCGCACCGCCTCGAGTCCCCGTAGTTCTCCCCCACTGTCGGGCACCGTCGTGACCTCGAGATCCGGGAACGTCTCGCGAATTTCGGCGAGGCGACGTTCGTGACGTTCGTACCGGGACCGACAGCGCGAACAGTCGTCCTCGGGGTTCTCGAACACACGATTGACGACGATCCGCTCGACCGGAACGCCCGCCTCGCGGAGCCGGCCGACCAATCGCTCGGACTCCGCGATCGCCATCCGTTCGGGGATCACGACCACCCTGAACGCCGTCGTGTCGGGGTCGACCAGCAGATCCCGAGCGCGCTCGAGGCGGTCCTGGAGGGCCGCGAGATCGTCCGTCCCGCCACTCGAGCGGGTCATTACCGACATCGGGCCGAGCACCGCGCTCTTTGCGGCGGTACCGATCCGGCGAACCTGCGTTCGAAGGGAACGGGTCGTCTCGAGGGCGAGCCCCATCACCTCGGGCATGTCGAACAGCCGCAGGGTGTGTCCCGTCGGCGCGGTGTCGAAGACGACGACGTCCCAGTCGCCCTCGTCGACGTACTCGACTAACAGGTCGAGCGCGGCGATCTCGTCGCTCCCGGCCGGTGCTCCGGAGGCGAAGATTTGTCGTACCTCCTCGTCCGAGAGCCGGATGCCGGCGCTCCGGAGATCGGCCGCGAGCGCCCTCGCGATACGTTCGTAACGCTCCTGTTGTGTCTCGGCGTCGATCTCGACGGCCCAGAGGCTTCCCTCGCCGGCGGAAACGGCTGACTCGAGTTCGACCGGCTCCGGCCCGAGACCGACTTCGAACGAGTCCGACAGCGAGTGGGCGGGGTCGGTCGAGACGACGAGCGTTCGCCGACCGGCGTCGGCGAGTCCGATTGCGGTCGCCGCCGCGCAGGTCGTCTTGCCGACGCCACCTTTGCCGCCGTAGAGGAGACACTCGGTCATGGACTCGAGTATGGGGTCTCCGAGCTATAGTAGCCCTTGCACGCCTGTGCACACCTGACTGCCAGATCGATCGGCGGAGTCGTCACTATCGCCACTCCAAGTCACTGCAGACCGATCGAACGGTGGTGTACGTGAATGGAGTGACGGCCCCACCACGAAGTCGCAGGCAGTCACTACGTGTGTAGGGACCAGCCTTAGACGTCCGAGTCCCGAGAATCGAAACGAGCCTCATGAACGAATTTACCCCCGACGAGCCGGTGGACATCCTGCTTGTCGAAGACAACCCGGGAGACGTCCGACTCACGCTGGAGGCGTTCGAGTCGACGGACAGCGAGATCGAGTTTCACACCGTCACGGACGGGGAAGCGGCCGCCGAGTACGTCGCTCGAGACGACGAACTCGATATCCACCCCGACATCATCCTCCTCGATCTGAACCTCCCGCGCGTTGATGGGTTTACCTTTCTCGAGCACTTGAAACGCGACCTCGATTTCCCGCCGCCGCCGGTGCTCGTCCTCTCGAGTTCCGAGACCGAATCGGACATCCGCGAGAGTTACGAACGCGCCGCCAACGCCTACCTCACCAAGCCACAGAGTCCGGACGAGTTCGACTCGATGGCCCAGGCGATCGAGGACTTCTGGATCGAGTCCGCACAACATCCGCCGGCACCCTCGTAAATCGCCTCGGGGTCAAGCCCCGAGGCTTTCTCCTCATCCACTTGTAAACGGACCGGGTCGTCGCCCGGTATTGACTTCGACCGAGAAACGGAACCTGCCGACCTCGGTTTTCCGAACCCGATCGCCGATCAGAGGTCGACGCGGTCGAGTCTGAACATCGCGACCAGCGTCGGGACGATGATCCAGAACAGGAACACGATCATCGCGAACCAGTCTTCGAGGTAGAACGGAACGTCGTCGAACATCGTCTCGAGCATCATGACCGTCTGGTCGTCCAACCCGCCGAAGGAAGTAAACAGCGAGAGAACGCTCCAGTAGGCCGTTCCCGGATCGAGGCTCCGGTAAAAGAGCGCGAGCTGGGCGATCGTTTCGCTATCCGGGAGATACTCGAAGGCAATGAGGAGGTAGACCGCGACGAGGACCGAATCCCAGACGATATAAAAGAGGACGAAGACGCCGAAGATCGCGGCGCCGGCGATAGTCGTCGATCGCGTGAGCGAGGAGGCGGCGATCGCGATGCTCGTGTACGCGATCCCGTAGATAATCGACATGACGAGCAATCCGAGGTAATCGCCGATATCGAAGCTTCCGACCATCGCGGCGACGACGATGGCCGCGAGCGCGAACCCGACGGTCAACGAGAGAGAGAGCACCGCCGATCGGCCGATGAGTTTCCCGAGGAGCACGTCCTTTCGCGAGTGTGGAAGCGAGAGGAGGATCTTGATGCTCCCGGATTCGCGTTCACCGGCGATGGCTTTCCAGCCGAGCACCAGCGCGATAAGCGGGATCACGAGGCGGGTGATACTACCGACTTCCTCGATGAGCAGAGCAGTCGTCAGCCCTTCGGCCGCGATAACATCGCCGTCGAAGTACCAGAGGACCCCTGTAAACAGGACCAAGAGCATAAAGAAGAAGATGCTCAGTCCCCAGAACAGCCACGACCGGAACGAGTCCTTGAAGTCCTTTTTCGCGATAGCACGGACGCTCTCTAAGTTAACCGAACTCGAGGGGGAGACCGTTTCGTTTCCGTCCGCGTTGGTTGTTTCGGTGCTCATCGCGCTTGCACCTCTCGGCTCGCCGTGTACGTTTGGAAGACCTCATCGAGCGAGGCCTCGGTCGTCGAGAAGTCGTCGATCTCGATCCCGCGTTCCTCGAGTTCGCCGAGGACGGCGGTTTTCGACCCATCGACTTCGACGACGAGTTGCGGCGGATTCTCGCCGTCGACGACTGCATTCGAGACGTCCGGAAGCGAACGAACCGCCTGAAGGGCCTCGTCGTCGATCCGGTCGACGGTCACGCGAAGCGTTTCGCCCTCGCTGACCGAGTCGCGAAGCCCCTCGACGGAGTCGACGGCGACCATCTCGCCGTCTCGAAGGATGCCGACGCGGTCACAGACCGCCTCGACCTGTTCCATGACGTGACTCGAGAAAAAGACCGTCGCGCCGCGGTCGTTTTCCTCGCGGACGATCTCGCGCATCTCGCGGGCGCCGTTCGGATCGAGCCCGGTGGAGGGCTCGTCTAAGATCAGGAGGTCGGGTTCGCCGACCAGCGCCATCGCGAGCATGAGCCGCTGGGACATCCCCTTGGAGTAACCGCCGGCTTTCCTGTCGATGGCGTCGAGGAGACCGACGCGCTCGAGGAGGGTTTCGGGATCGTCCATCGAGCCTTTGGACTCGATCGCGAACTCGAGGTGTTCTCTCGCCGTGAGCCGGTCGTAGGTTTCGACGCCCTCCGGAAGGACGCCGGTCCGCGCGCGGATGTCGCGGCTGTGGGTCTGAGCGTTCATACCCAACACCTCGACCTGGCCGGCCGTCGGGCGGATGAAATCGAGGATGACGTTGATGGTCGTCGATTTACCGGCCCCGTTCGGACCGAGGAACCCGAACACCTCGCCTTCCTCCACCTCGAAGGAGAGCTCGGAGAGCGCGAGCGTCTGACCGTACGATTTGGTCAGGTCGTCGACTGTAATAGCGGGCATAGCTGTGTGGACACACCGTTTCCCGATAAGGTTTGTCACTCACGGCGGAAAATATACGGCAGTGTGAAACGGGAAAAATGGGGGCGAGAACGGAACGAACCGGCGGACGTCACACCGTTTCGTCCGGCTCGTACCGGTTCGCGGTCCGTTCTGCCTCCGTCGCGTACCGATCCCGTGTCTCCTCGTCGTCGACCGGCTCGAGTTGGTCTTCGGGTATCTCGACCGCGGCGGTGACGGGGGAGCCGGTTCGGAGCGACGCCGAGGAGCGCTCCCGTTGGTGGTATCGGGACCCGTCGGCGCTCGCGTAGACGATCGTCACGACGTTGCGGTCGCCGAATGCCCGCTCGACGAACCAACAGCGAACCGTCGACTCGCTCATGGACACACTGAGGAGGTCACGCCCCGAAAACGTACCGTTCCGTGCCAGGATCGGCCGGCAGAAAATGATGGTAGACCAAACATTCAATTACTGAGACGACTCACTGTGTGTCATGTCCACATCCGTTGGAACAGCGCTGATTACCGACTCGGGCGGGAATCCGGGTGAACGTGCCGCGGCGAAGGCGCTGGCACAACTTCCGGGGGAACGGGTGGACTTTTGCCAGGTCTTCTGTCCGGTGGAGTACGAGTTCGATCGGATCCTGGCGGGGATTCGCGACGTCGTCGGACCCGACGCGAAGCTCATCGGCTGTTCGGCGAACGGCACGTTCACGAACGACGCCGTCGAATACGGGGTCGCGGTCGGTCTCGTCACGAGCGACACGCTCTCGTTTTACACCGGCCTCGGAACCGGGCTTCGGGAGAACGTCTCACGGGCCGTTCGAGAGGCGGTCGGCGACCTGCCCGAACGCGTCGGCGACCACCCCTACGCCGCCGCGATCACCCTCCACGACGGTCTCAGCGGCGTCGGCGAGAAACTCGCACTGAGCTGTCAACAGAAACTCGGGCCTGAAGTATCCATCGCGGGTGGCTCGGCGGCCGACAATCACCGCCTCGAGTCGACGTACGTATTCTGTGACGGGGAGGTCGTCGAGGACGGTGTCGTCGTTGCTCTCATCGGTGCACAACAGCGACCCGTAGTCGCGGTCGCACACGGACACGAACCCCTGTCTGCACCGGTCGAGGTGACGCGGGCTTCTGGGCCGACCGTCTACGAACTCGACGGCGAGCCGGCGTTCGACGTCTGGAAAGATGCGGTTCGTGACACCGTCGCCGAGGAGTTCGGCGTCGCCATCGACGATCTCGACGCCGACTCGACGCTCTTACAGGAGATCCTCTGTGAGTTCGAGTTCGGAATCAACCAGGGCGACCAGTACAAGATGCGCTGGCCGTGGATCGAGGACGAGGAGGGTGCGATGCAGTTCGCCGTCGACGTCCCCGAAGGAACGGTGTTGCGGGTGATGCACGGGCGTCCGGAGGCCCAGATCGAATCTGCCGGTGAAACGATTCGCCGGGCGCTTGCGGACGCGGGTGACGTTCGGATGGCCGGCGCGTTCGTCTACGACTGTGCGTGTCGCGGCATCGTCCTTGGCGAGGAGTTCGAACGTGCGGTCGAGGAGATGGCTTCGGAGCTTTCGCTTCCGTTCGTCGGCTTCGAGACGTACGGCGAGATCTGTATGGGTCCTGGACAGTTCAGCGGCTATCACAACACGACGACCGTCGTCTTGTTACTCCCCGAGTGATGGATCACGACGAACTCGTTTCGACGTTCGGCGAAACCGTCGGCGTAGAGAAAGCACAGTCGTTGCTCGAGGACGCACTCGTCGACCTCGATCTCGAGCCCGCGGAATCGTACTCCAGTCACGAAGTCGCCGACATCTGCGAGACGATCGGCCGCCAGACCGAGGGCTACCTCGAGATCGTCGCAACCGAGATCCGCGTCCGCGAGAAGGCCCAGCGTCGTTTCGACGCGCTCATCGAGGAGCTCTCCGAACCCGTCGTCGCGGTCTCGTTTCAGCAATCAGCGCCGGTCGTCACCAGCGTCAACCCGGCGTTCGAAGCGACGTTCGGCTACGGCGAGGACGCGATCGGCCGGTCGCTCCCGGAGCTACTCACGCCGGCAGACGAGCGCACCGACTCGCTCGACGTCTGGTTTCGGTCCGGCGACGACTGCGGGACGGAACTCGATCGGCTGACCGCCGAGGGGGAGCGCCGAACGTTTCTCTTCCAGTCGGTCGTCGTCTCGGGGTTCGGCGGCGAGATCGAAGGCTACGGCATCTACACGGACATCACGGAGCAAAAACGTCGCGAACGAGCCCTCGAGCGCCAGAACGAACAGCTCGAGCGGTTCGTCAGCGTCGTCTCCCACGACCTTCGAAATCCGTTGACCGTCGCGCAGGGAAACGTCGAACTCGCACACCAGCTGAGCACCGAACCGGCGGTGACCGACCACCTCGCGGACGCTCTCGACGCCCAAGAGCGGATGGAACAGCTCATCGACGATCTGCTCGCACTCGCCAGCCAGGGTCGAACCGTCGACGACCCGCACTCGGTCGTCCTCGCGGAGGTGGTCACGAAGGCCTGGCGCTACATCGAGACGACGAACGTCGGCCTCGTCGAGGCGTTTTCCGAGGAGTTGACGATCGAGGCCGACGGCGACCGCCTCTGTCAGCTGTTCGAGAACCTGTTTCGAAACGCCGTCGAACACGGCTCCACGAGCCCTCGGTCGCAAACTCCCAAGGACGCCGTGGAGCACGGCTCCACGAGCCATGCAAAACCGTCAGGTTCTGCAGATGCGGTCGAACACGGAGGCGACGCCGGCGTGATCACGGTTCGCGTCGGGTGGGACGAGGGCGTCCTGTTCGTCGAGGACGACGGGCCAGGGATCCCGGCCGACGAGCGCGACGACGTGTTCGATCACGGTTACACGACGTCCTCGGAGGGAACCGGATTCGGTCTCGCGATCGTCGAGGCGATCGTGGATGCTCACGGCTGGGCGATCGACGTCGGCGAGGGAGTCGAGGGCGGTGCAAGGTTCGAAATCCGCGGAATCTCCGTCGGGAGCCGGCCCTGACGTACTTGGTTGTTGCGGACAGAGTCGGTATCGAACGGATGCGATGGGCCGACCGCGTCGACCAGTTGTTGTACGACGGCGAACGCGTCGAGCACCGCCTCGAGATCGCGACGGCGGAGATCGTCGTCACGAGCCATCGAGTGCTCACGTTTCCCTCCGGGGGTGACGGCCCGGCGTACCGGCACGTCAATCTCCCGAACGTCGGCGCGGTCGACCTCCGACGTACGGGACGGATCGGCTACCTGGTGTGGACGTTCGTCTCGGCGTTGCTCGGGATCGGGTTGCTCGTCACGAGCGTCGCCGTTAGCTTCGTCGATCTGGTTCCGACGCCAGACCTCGAGAGCGGCGAGACGAACGCGCCGACAAATCCCGCCGACGGCATTCTGAGCGCCGTCGAATCGACGCTCGCGCTCGTCGACCTCGCGGTCGTTGTGACCGGCGTCCTGTCGCTCACGATCGCCGCGGCCTTCGCACTGTTGTACGTCCGGTCGCGCTCACGTCGACTCGTGATCGAAGTCCGTGGCGACGACGACGTCGAACTCCCCGTCGCGGGAACCGACGACGTCGGCGCCGCCGTCATCGAACTCGAGGAGGCGATCCGGCCCGAACCCTCACTCGGCGCCATCGACGAACGCACGCCGAATCCGGATCGCGACCGACTCGAGGACGGTTCGACGGCGGACGATCGCCACCGGACGGTCCGCGAACGCGTCGACAGCCCGTTGGAACGAAATTCGCTGGACGACGCCCCGCAACAACGGGGCCCACTGGAGGACAGCCCGGAGGAACAGCGTTCGCTGGAGGACAGTTCGCCCGAGAGTGATTCACCAGCGGACGGCCTCTGGGACCGTGATTCGGTCGACTCAGGCGAGCCGACGGACAGTCCCGAGCCGACGGCGGATTTCTCGCCTCTCGAGTCGGCGGAGCCACCCACCGGCGGGGAGAACCCCCGAACCGACGGTCTCGATGGCGAGGAGTCGTCCGACGCCTTCGAGTGGGATCCCCTCGAGGGATCCGGTTCGGCCGAGGAGGAGAGCACAGAGCGGAATCTCGAGAGCGAACGGTGGTGGAGCAACGACGACGGTGGCGAGAGCGGCGGGGCCGACGAGGATGGCGGTGATGCCGGTAACGACGAGGATGGCGGTGATGACGGTGACGATGAGAGTGATGGGTGTGGGGACGAGGATAACGGTGACGCCGGTGACGGCGAGAGCAACCGGGGGTGACGCCGGTGACGGCGAGAGCAACCGGGGGTGACGTCGGTGGCGACGAGTGTGGCGAGGACGAGGGCGAGGGGTCAACCTCAAAGCCGCCGACTCCCTAGGGCCGCCGATGAACGCAGACGGGGTTCGCGAACGCGCGCGATCGGTGCCTCGTGAGCCCGGCGTCTACCAGTTTCAGGAGGGGGAAACGACGCTGTACGTCGGGAAAGCCGTCGACCTGCGAAGCCGCGTGCGGTCGTACGCCGACCCGCGAAGCGGGCGGATCCGGCGGATGGTCGAGCGCGCCGACGCACTCGAGATCGCGGTCACCGACACGGAGACACAGGCGCTGTTGCTCGAGGCGAACTTGATCAAGCGCCACCAGCCGCGGTACAACGTCCGGCTCAAAGACGACAAGTCGTACCCGATGGTCCAGTTGACCGGCCACGAAGCACCGCGAATCGAGGTGACGCGAGATCCGGACGGACGAGGAGACAGCACGTCGGGTGATGGAACCGGTGCGGCGACCGTTTTCGGCCCGTATACGAACAAAGGTCGGGTCGAGACGGTCCTGAAGGCGCTCAGGGAAACCTACGGCGTTCGCGGCTGTTCCGATCACAAGTACGCGGGCCGCGATCGCCCCTGTCTCGACTACGAGATGGGACTCTGTACAGCACCCTGTACCCGCGAGATCGACCTCGAGCGCTACCGCGAGGACGTCACCGCCGTCGAACGTTTCCTCGAGGGCGAGACGGGAATTCTCGCCGATCCCCTGCGCCGAGAGATGGAGGCCGCCGCGGCGGACCGGAACTTCGAGCGCGCCGCCAACCTGCGGGACCGCCTGGAGACCGTCGAGGCGTTTCACGGTGAGGGCGGCGAGGCGGTTCAGTCGGTCGGCGACGAGCGCGCGGTCGACGTTCTGGGCGTCGCGATCGAAGGGGAAACGGCGACAGTCGCCCGTCTCCGCGCCGAGAGCGGGAAACTGGTCGATCGAGAACGCCACGCACTCGAGGCACCGGGGTCGTCGGAACCTCCGTCTGCAAGTGGCGGTCCGGCGAGCGTGTCCACCGACGAAGCGGGCGACAGCGGTCTGGGTGGCGTCCCAGCGGTCCTCGCGGCGTTTCTCGTCCAGTACTACGCGGAGCGCGACCTCCCCGACGCGCTGTTGCTCCCCGAACGCCACGGCGACGAGGAGGTCGCGGCCTGGCTCGAGGCCGAAGGTGTCTCCGTGCGAGTACCCGGCGCGGGCCGGGAGGCGAAACTCGTCGAACTCGCGTTGAAGAACGCTCGACGGAACGTCGGCGGGCGCGACGAGTGCGGGATGCTCGCCGACGCCCTCGAGATCGACGCGGCCCGCCGAATCGAGGGGTTCGACGTCAGCCACGCCCAGGGGAGTTCGGCCGTCGGGAGCGACGTCTCGTTCGTCGACGGAAGCGCGGAAACGGCCGACTACCGGCGCAAGAAACTCGACGATCGCAACGACGACTACGCCAACATGCGGACGCTCCTCGAGTGGCGTGCGCGACGGGCGGTCGAGGGTCGAGACGATCGGCCCGATCCCGACTTGCTCGTGATCGACGGCGGCGAGGGCCAACTCGAGGCCGCCCGCGACGCGCTCGCGGAGGTCGGCTGGGACGTACCGACGATCGCGCTCGCGAAAGCCGACGAGCGCGTAATCACGCCGGAGCGAGAGTACTCTTGGCCCGACGATGCGCCACACCTGCACCTCCTCCAGCGCGTTCGTGATGAAGCCCATCGCTTCGCCGTCCAGTACCACCGGACCGTCCGCGACGAGGTGAAGACGGTCCTCGACGACGTTCCCGGCGTCGGCCCGGAGACGCGAAAGCGGCTGTTGGGTCGGTTCGGAAGCGTCGAAAACGTTCGAGAGGCGAGCCTCGAGGACCTCCGAAGCGTCTCCGGCATCGGCGAGAAGACCGCGGCGACGATCAAGTCGCGGCTATAAACTCACGGGCCGATCACGTCGCGGCCGCACTCGAGACAAGATCCACGCGGTCGAGGGCGAGATTCCGCGAGTCGAACGGCTCGAGTCGTCCTCGGGCAGTAACGCGACACCCACGGACAGTGCTATGTATCTCGGCGACGTACGGAAACTCGTGTCAAACGACGACTCGCTCGACGATTTGCTCGACGAACTTGACAGCCAGCACGACCTCGAGGCGGCCGAACAGGTGTTATCGGTCAGGATGGAAAGCAGACGCTACGGGAAGCCGGTGACGATCGTCGAGGGATTCGACCTCCCCCAGTCGGAAATCGACTCGATCGCCTCGGATCTGAAAAGCGCGATGGGAACCGGTGGCACGACCGACGACGGCCAGATCGAACTCCAGGGCGACCACCAGGATCGAGTTCCACCGTTACTCCGCGAGCGAGGGTTCGACGTCCGAGACTGAGCCAGGTCGAGAGTCAGCTGACGGTTTGAGCGTCTCTGTCCGGCTCACTCGAGGTCGGCCCGACCGCTCGTCGCGCTTCGAATGCGATCGCGAAGTGCCTCGCTTTCGGCGATTGGAACTCGAACGCTAAAGGAGACGTCGGCCTGGTAGTCGGCGTCGAACTCGTGGCCTTCGCTCTCGAGGATCGACCGGATCGTTCCCGAATCGTCGTACTCGACCGTGATCGCGACGGTCTCGTGTGGTCGCCGTTCGACGACGCCCGCTTCGTCGACGGCGTCTTTTACCGCCTTGGAGTACGCCCGGACGAGTCCGCCGACGCCTAAGTTCGTCCCGCCGTAGTAGCGGGTGACGACTACTGCACAGTTCTCTACGTCTCGCTGTGTGAGGACGTTCAGCGCCGGCTTTCCAGCGGAGCCGGTGGGTTCGCCGTCGTCGCTCGAGTACTCGCGAAGCAGGTCGCCGTCGGCGTCGGCCCGCACCCGGTAGGCCGGGACGTTGTGCGTCGCGTCGGCGTACTCCGTACGAACCGCGTCGACGAACGACTCGGCGTCCTCGATGTCGCTGACCGGCCGAGCGTGGCCGATGAACTCGGAGCCCTGAACGACGAACTCGGTCGTTGCAGGTTCCTCGAGTGCGCGATACGTTCGACTCATAGGCGGCCGTCACCGACGAGTCGTCCGTCGCGTCTCGTCGTCTCCGTCGGCGAGTCGTCGATCATACCGACGAGTACGACAGGCCGAAAAATGAGAACATCGGTCGACCGACCCGCCCACCACTCTATTTGTACTCTTCCCGCTAGCATATACCATGGACGATCTCGCCCTCGAACGAGCGTTCGGAGACGAACTGATCGGCGGCTGTCGGACAACGGTCGGCGACGAGCTTCGGAGCATCACCTACTTCACCGAGGACGGCGTCGAACAGCTGTATCTCCGGTCGGACTTAGAGCAGACGGCCGACTTGGTCGGCTTCGCGGATCACGAACGCCTCGGTTTTCGCTCCCAATCCGCGTACCGAAACACCCAACTCGGCGGCTACGGCGCGACGATACGGATGTTCGAGAACGGCTATCTGACTCGAGTTATCCGCGGTGATCACGGCGTCTGGGTGACGACGGACGATCTCTCGATGGAGCGGTTCGAAGAACTCTCGAGCGTGCTCGCGTCGATCCTCGACGACGCTCAGCCGGCAACCCAGGCCGAGACTGAAAGCGGTTCCGAACCGGCAAGCGACGGGTAGTCGTTCGATTGAGGGCGAATCGAGGACTACTGGATTTCGATCTTTCGGACGAACTCGAGGTTGCGTAACTGCGTGATCGCCTCGCCGGGGAGATCCTCGTCGGTGACGAGATACAGGCGGGGTTCGTCGGTGAACTCCGGATCCTCGCTGATCGTCTGTCGGATCGAGATGTCGTTGTCGGCGAGCGTTCCCGTGACCGTGGCGACGATTCCCTTTCGCTCTGGGTCGGCGACGGCGATCGACAGGACGGTCAGGTCGAGGACGGGCGCGAGATCCATCAGGCTCGGCACCTGCGAGATGTTCTGGAAGATTCTGCGGAGTTCGGGGTCTTCGAGGATGACGTCGGTCGTCGAGTCGACGACCCGTCGATCGACGTCGATCTCGCGGGCGATGCCCGTGTTCGGAATCTCGATGCCGCCCGAAACGACCCGACCCTCGTCGTTGACGGAGAAGCCCCGCTCGAGCAACAGGCGGATGACCGCCTGCTGACTCGGCGATCCTTCGAACTTCTCCATAATCTCGTCGAACATTTGTCGGACGTACGCGTTCGGGCCTATAATGATCGGTGGTTGACGCCGCTCGATTCTAGTAGCCACTGCAGGTCTTGCACACCTGATCGCCAGACGAGCGCGGTTCGGAGTGTGCGCGGTTCGGAGCGAACGGAGTGAGCGAGAACCGCGTCAATGCGAACGGGGAGGAACGACCCGTGAGCGAACGGAGTCGTTCGAACGACCAGCGGTCGTTCGTGATGACGAAAATCTTCGATTTTCGAACCATGAACGAAAACCGCGTCAATGCGAACGGGGAACGAACGTGACCCGTGAGTTCGGCGATCAGTGTGTGAATCGTTTCAGTTGTTACTTTAACCCGTCCCGTCACCGGTCGTCAGCCGACCACCGTCTGACTGACGTTTTTACGGCACCGAACCGTATCGTCGACCATGCGCGCGCTTCGATGCTGTGACTTCTGTGGAGCCGACGCCGTCGGGACCTTCGAGATCGTTCCGCCGGAACTCGAGCCGAGCGAGGACGAACAACGCCGCGTCGTCCTCTGTCCCGATTGCCGGGATCGCCTCGAGGCGCTTCTCGAACCGCTCCTCGTCCGTGCGGGCGCCACTCGGGGACGAGACGATGCCGAAGGCGCTTCGGCGGGCGACGGTGAGTCCGATTCGCCGAAAACCACCGTTGTGTCCGCGAACGAGCCGTCGACGCGTCGGTCTCCAAGCCACGGGAGGACGTCCTCGGACGGCGAGACCGATTCCGACTCGCGGACCGGAATCACCCTCGGGCGCGACGACGAGGCGGATGGAAACGACTCCGATGCGGACGAACCGGAGGAAGGCGATGGCGACGCCGAGTCCGTCCGATCCGTGGAGGCGTCGGCGGGCACGACGGCTCGAGCCGAGGAACCGTCGCCGAATACGACCGACTCGAACGAGCGCGAATCGGGGTCGACGGCGGACTCGGGCCAGTCGGCGACGAACGCGACGTCGGCGACGCCAAGTGGTTCGGGAGAGCAAGCGAGACCACCACAGGGATACGCCAAAGCGATTCGACTGCTTCGAAACCGCGAGTTTCCGATGGAACGTGCGGCCGTCGAGACCCTGATCGCCGGCGCGTATGACCTCGAGTCCCACGAGACCGAGAAGATCGTCGATCACGCACTCGAGGACGACGAGTTCGTCGAACGCGACGGGGCGCTTCACCGCTCGTAGGAAGTGGCCACGTCGCCGGCGGAACGGCTTTCATACGGATTGCTGTCCCGATTTACCGGCGGTGAGTCGAACCGTGTGAGACGACTCTCGATAGAGGAGTGCAGCGAGTCCACCGTTGCAACCGCGACCCGGGTCGCGGGTGTGCCGAAACTGACTGACAGTAAACCGTATCAGACGGACTGCTGTAAGATATCAAAGCGTTCCTTTCGTACTGGGCATCCCGTCGCGGCGCTCGTCGATCCGGGTCGCGTCGTCGAGCGTCCGCGCGAGCGTTTTGAACAGCGCTTCGACCTCGTGGTGGGCGTTCTCGCCGTCGACCGCGAGGTGAAGCGTCAGTCCGGCGTTCATCGCGAGCGACTCGCCGAAGTGTCTCGCCATGTCGCTCGTGAACTCGCCGATCTCGTCCTGGGAGAACGAGCCGTCGAAGTAGAATCGCGATCGCCCGCTTACGTCCACGACGGCATCGGCGACGGCCTCGTCGAGCGGAACTCGCCGATCCGCATAACGGACGATTCCCGATCGGTCGCCGAGAGCCTCGTCGATCGCCGTGCCGAGGACGATCGCGACGTCCTCGACCGTGTGGTGGTCGTCGATCTCGAGGTCGCCGTTACACGCTACCTCGAGGTCGAACAGGCCGTGTTTGGCGAACGACGTCAGCATGTGGTCGTAGAAGCCGATCCCTGTCTCGACCGTCGCCGTTCCGTCGCCGTCGATCCCGATCGTACACTCGATCGACGTCTCCGCCGTCTCGCGCGTTACGGTCGCCGTGCGCTCGCTCATGTCGAATCGATCGCACCACCGATACAAGGCGGTTGCGCTCGCCGCCGACACTCGTCCCTGTCTGGGTTCTGTTCTTTACTATTCTATGCGATATCAACGCCACTCTCGTCGATATCAATTATTGTCCAAATAGTCAGAAATTCGCTTAGATTGGATTATAAAACGTCTCGAGGATTCTAGAACTGTCTCGAAACGACCTTCATCACGGCCTACGCCGATGAAACGGATCGAAACGGAGCCAATATTCTCTCCGTTATATGATGGAAGGGACGAATGTCGTTCGTAAGAAGAGGTGCTCCGAACCGATGTCAAACCACTCTCCACTCCCGAACGAATCCATCGGTCCGTCCGGTCCCGAGACGGATCACAAATCCGGGAGCCGTCGTCTCGTTCGCTCGCTCAAAGGTCCCGCACAGTTTCTCTCGTTCTGGGTCGCGATCGCGCTCCCGTTCGTCCACCTGCCGCTTCTCGCACAGGGACTGGGCGATCCTCAAATCACCCTCACGTTTCTCACCCTCCTGTCGGTCAACGTCCTCGCGCTGTACGTCGGCCACGGTCACAATCAGGAGTGAACGCTGCCGTCCAAAAACGGGGGAACTCCGAATCGGTTATTTCCCTCCCGCGACGATACTCGATGATCGATGAGGATTCGCGTCGACTGGCGCTCGAGTTGTAGTCTCACCGGGACGGTACTGAAGTGGCTCGCCGTTCCGCTAGTCGTTCCCGCCGCCCTCGCGCTCGTCGACGGCGACGATCCGGTCCCCTTCGTCGTCGCGATCGCGGTGACGATCGTCGCGGGCATTCTCTTGGAGCAACTGAGCGAGAATCGCGAACTCGGTCAGCGGGAGTCGTTTCTGATGGTCGCGTTGACCTGGCTGGGCGTCGCGTTCGTCGGCGCGATCCCCTTTCTCCTCGCCGGCCTCGGCTCGGGCGGCGAATCGTCGTTTTCGGGGCTCGTCGACGGGCCAGTCAACGCCTTCTTCGAGAGTATGAGCGGGCTGACGACGACGGGTGCGACGATAATGAACGGCTGGGACTTCGAGAACCAGTCGCGTGCAGTGTTACTCTGGCGCCAACTCATCCAGTGGCTCGGCGGACTCGGCATCCTGGTCGTCGCCATCGGATTGCTCTCGCACCTGATGGTCGGTGGCGCACAGCTGATGGAGACCGAGACCCAAACCCGAAACGTCAGGAAGCTCAGACCACACATCTCCGAGACGGCGCGGCTCATCTGGACCATCTACGTCGGCATCACGCTTCTGGCGATCGTCGTCTTCTACGGACTCCACTTGCTCGGCCTCGCACCGAACATGACGCTGTTCAACGCCGTCTCACACGCGTTAACGAGCGTCGCCACCGCCGGGTTCTCGCCAGAACCCCAGAGCATCGGCGCCTTCGCCCCGATCGTCCAGTGGTCGATCATGCCGTTCATGATCGTCGGCTCGACTAACTTCGTTCTGCTCTATTACCTCACGCAAGGCGAGTTCGACCGGCCCATCAACTCCGAGGAACTCCGATTTTACCTCGGTACCCTCGCGTTCTTCGGCGCGATCGTCGTCGCCATCCTCGCGTTCGATCCCGACATCGAGAAGGGTCTCGAGCCGACGATCCGCCACGGCCTGTTCAACGTCGTCTCGCTGGTGACGACGACCGGCTACGCCTCGACCGACTTCAACCTCTGGACGCCGGGCGCGAAACACGCGCTGTTCCTCTGTATGTTCCTCGGCGGGATGGCCGGGAGCACGACCTGTTCGATCAAGTCGCTTCGCTGGCTGGTCGTCCTCAAGGCGTTCAAGCGCAACCTCTTCACCGCGGTTCATCCCGACGCCGTCCGCCCGCTTCGCGTCAGCGGCGGCGTCGTCGACGAAGAGACCGTCAACGACATCTTCGGCTACGTCATGCTCGCCATCGTCATCTTCTTCGTGCTCACTATCTTCCTCGTCGTCGACGCCGCTCGAGCCGGCGAGTTCGTCGGCGAGTTCGAGGCGCTCGGCGCCGCGGCCTCCATCTTCCTCAACATCGGCCCCGCGTTCGGGATGGCCGGCCCGATGGACAACTACGCCGGCTTTCCCGCGAGCTCTCGAGCGGTCATGATCGTCATGATGTGGATCGGCCGAATCGAGATCGTCCCCGTGCTCGTCTTGCTGTTGCCGGCGTTCTGGCGCTCCTAGACCGGTTCGACGTTGCGTCTCTCGGTCGGTCTCGAGCGCTCTCGTTCGAATCGCGAAACCGCTCGCTGGTCGCACTCGTCAGCGGATGCTGTTCGCGAAATTCCAACGTGTTGGGGAAGGCTATTCGACGCTGTTCGCCCAGGTCGAAGGTATGAACGTCGAGACGACGACCGCGAGGTGGCGACCTGTGACGAAGGGAGGAGGGAGCGTAGAATGATGGCCTCGAGCGCGGGCGTGTGGCTCGCCGATCCGGTCCTCTGGGTTCACGTCCTCGCAGGGGTTCTTGCACTGGCCGCGGGACTCGCCGCGATCGTCACGAGGAAAGGCGGCCGTCGCCACAACGTCGCCGGCAGGGCGTACGCGCTGTCGATGGTCGTCGTGGTCGTTACGGCAGTTCCGCTGGCGGTCTGGACGGAGAACTGGTTCTTGCTGGCCATCGCTGTCTTCAGCGGCTACCTCGTCTTCGGGGGCTACCGCGTGATCGCCCGGCGACGCACCGGGTTGACCGCGCTGACGCCGGTCGATTACTCGGGACACGGCTCGATGGTGGCTGTCGGCGGGTTGATGGTCGCATTCGGCGGGTGGCAGATGATCACCGGTCCACCCGGCCTCGCGCCGGCACTGGCCGTCTTCGGGGCGATCGGTGCCGGGTTTGCGGTCCTCACGCTACTCGAGTTCCGATCGCCACCCGCCGAACGTACGCCGTGGATCGACTGGCACGTCGGCTTCATGGGCGGCGCGTACATCGCGACCGTGACCGCGACGATTACGGTCAACCTGACGATGGTCCCGCCGCTGGTCCGGTGGCTGGGTCCGACCGCGGTCGGCGTCCCGCTCATCGTCTACGCGACCCGAACGTACGGGCCGCGGTTCACACCCGCGGCGTGATTCCGGTGCGGCCGGTCGCCCGAGATCGAGACACCAGGATCGGGTCACCAACGACGCCGTGACCGAAGTCATCGATCAGCCGAAGACGATCAGTCGTCGACTTCGTCCTGTGTCTCCTCGAGCGTGAACTGGCCCTCGTAGAGTGCACTCCCCACGACGGCGGCCGCCGCGCCGGTGTCGGCGAGCGCCCGGACGTCCTCGAGGGTGGCGACGCCGCCGCTCGCGATTACCGGAATCTCAGTCGCCTCGACGAGTTCCCGGACTGGTTCGGTCGCGACGCCCTCGAGTTTCCCTTCGACGTCGACGTTCGTAAAGAGGATCGCGCCCGCGCCCAGTTCCTCGTATCGTTTCGCGGCGTCGACGGGCGAGATTCCCGCCCCTTCGGTCCAGCCTTCGACGACGACTTCGCCGTCTTTCGCGTCGAGACTGACGACGACGCTACCGGGGTACTCCTCGCTAATCTCCGCGACGATTTCTGGCTCTTCGACCGCCGCCGTGCCGAGGATGACGCGATCGACGCCGCGCTCGAGTAGGTCGACGGCATCGTCGACGGTGCGAATGCCGCCGCCGAGTTGGGTCGGCACGTCGACTTCCTCGACGACGGCGTCGATCGCCTCGGCGTTTTGCCGTTCGCCCTCGAACGCGCCGTCTAGGTCGACGAGGTGGAGTGACGACGCACCGGCGTCGATCCACCGCCGAGCGGCCTCGACGGGCTCGCCGTAGGTCTTCTCGGTTCCGCGCTCGCCCTGGACGAGCTGGACGACCTCGCCGTCCTGTACGTCGACTGCTGGAATCACGTCGAACCCGCGTTCGCCAATGGATTCCTGACTCGAGTCGTTCATACGCGTGTGAGTGCGTCCGACGGGAGTAAAGGCGACGGTTTCGCGACCCCGTCCGAACGCGACACTCGAGTGCTGGGCGGGAACCGCGGATCGTTGGGAGGTCGGGCCTGGTCACGGAAGCGTAAGCGATGCATTGTAGTCACAACTGAAACGGTTCACACGCCGATCGCCGAACTCACGGGTCACGTTCGTTCCCCGTTCGCATTTTCGCGGTTTTCGTTCATGGTTCGAAAATCGAAGATTTTCGTCATCACGAACGACCGCTGGTCGTTCGAACGACTCCGTTCGCTCACGGGTCGTTCCTCCCCGTTCGCATTGACGCGGTTTTCGTTCATGGTTCGAAAATCGAAGATGTTCGTCATCACGAACGACCGCTGGTCGTTCGAACGACTCCGTTCGCTCACGGGTCGTTCCTCCCCGTTCGCATTGACGCGGTTCTCGCTCACTCCGTTCGCTCCGAACCGCGCACACTCCGAACCGCGCTCGTCTGTCGATCAGATGTGCAATGGCTTTCATACAGTTTGCTGTAACGATGTACCGGTTCGACCGCAGAACGAGTCGCGGTCGCACCGGAACTGACTGACAGCAGACCGTATCAGTGGCTACTATCGAAGGCGGATAACTGACAGAGACGATACAGAGAACTCCAGTACTTATTTTATCGGAACAGTCGTACTGTTTGTCGATGGTCGAAACGCTTCTACTGGTTGGTATCGTCGCTTCGGTCTTCGTCGGGTTCAACATCGGCGGATCGTCGACGGGGATTACGTGGGGGCCATCGGTCGGCGCCGGTATCGTAAAGAAGACGACTGCGGCGGCGGTCATGACTGTCTTCGTCTTTCTCGGCGGGATTACCGTCGGTCAAAACGTGATGGAGACGCTCAGCGAGGGCATTATTACGATCGACCTCACGCTCTCTGCAGGGGTCGCCGTCCTCTTTTTCATCGGGTTGGGAATCCTCGTCGCCAACATTTTCGGCGTTCCCGTCCCGACGTCGATGACGACCGTCGGCGCAATCGCCGGATTGGGGCTTGCAACCGGCACGCTCAACTACGCGACTATCGCGGAGATCATCTCGTGGTGGGTCGTGACTCCGATCATCGGCTTCTGGATCGGCGGCATCATCGGTCGGTACATCTATCCGGAAGTCAACCGGCGAGTGACGATCGAGAAAACTGATGGTCCGTTGTTTGCCCTCGATCGACGAGGCTCGATTCCGAAACTGGCGCTCGGACCGAACACGACCTGGTCGGAGATCGGGACAACGGCAGTAGTTCTCGCTATCGGTTGTTACATGGCGTTTAGCGCCGGAGCGAGTAACGTTCCGAACGCCGCTGCGCCGCTGGTCGGCGAAGCTGGCTTAGAGGTAACGACCGCGGTTATTATCGCCACGCTCGCGATCGGTCTCGGCGGGTTCACGATCGCGCGACGAACGATGGACTCAGTCGGTGGCGAATTGAGCGACATCCCCCTGCTCGCGGCGCTGTTCGTCATGATGACTGCGTCCACGATCACGACGATCCTTTCCTGGATCGGTATCCCGATCAGTCTCGTGATGGCGACGGTGATGACGATCGTCGGGATCGGCTGGGGCCGAGCGACCCGCCCGATCACCTTTCGCGAAGCTGTCACCCGCGAGCCCGAACTAGCAGAGCGTGAGATCGAACTGGGTGCGATCGTCGCCGAAGAGGAAGAAGACGAACCAGCCCCTCCGATCGGTGAAGAAGAAACCGAAGAAGTGCTCCACGGAAGCGATCTCTTCAACCCTCGAGCGGTGATCAAGTACGTCTCGATGTGGATCATCGGCCCGTCGATGTCGACGATTCTGGCCTACGGGTTCTTTACGCTCCTTCCGGGAGTCGCCTGACGGTGGGGGTACTTACGTCCGTGGCTGTCGTATCTCGATCTATGCTATCAAAAATTCTCGTTCCCATGGACAACTCCGAGCACGCCGCCTCCGCCCTCGAGTACGCACTCGAGGCCCACCCCGACGCCGACGTCACCGTTCTCCACGTCGTGGGCGTTCCCTCGATGATGATGGGCGATGCAGTCGCGCTTACGCTCGAGGACGACATTAGCGACGCCGCCGCCGAACGCGCCGAGCCGGTCTTCGACCGCGCCCACGAGGTCGCGGACGAACGGAACCGAGAGGTCGAGACGATCGTCAGCATGGGCCATCCAGCCCGGAACATCATCGACCGTGCCGAGGAGTACGATGCGATCGTACTCGGCAGTCACGGCGAAGACTGGAGGCGTGCGACACACCGGTTTCTCGTCGGCAACGTCGCCGAGACGGTGTCGAAGCGATCGCCGGTCCCGGTGACGATCGTCCGCTGAGGTCCGCGAAAGGCCCGTCCGATCGGTTACGACTCGGACTCGTCTTCGACCGACTCCTCGACGATCTCTTCGACCTCGTCCTCTCGAGGGCGTCGATCGACTCGCTCGTCGACGGCTTCGACCTGCTCCTGGACCGCTTCGACCTGCTTTCCGACGGTTTCACCGACCGTTTCTTCGACGGTCTCACCGACCGTTTCTTCGACAGTCTCGCCGACCGTTTCTTCGACAGTCTCGCCGACCGTTTCTTCGACAGTCTCGCTGACCGTCTCCTCGACAGTCTCACCGACTGTCTCCTCGACCTGTGCCTGGACCCCTTTGACTTGTTTTTCGACGGTTTTGCCGACGGTCTCTTCGACCTGTGCCTGGACGCCTTCGACTTGCTTCTCGACGGTTTCACCGACGGTCTCCTCGACAGTCTCTCCGACGGTCTCCTCGACCTGTGCCTGGACCTCCTCGACTTGCTTCTCGACGGTCTCCTCGACGGCCTGGGTCATCCAGTCCGGATCGAACCGAGCCATCTTCCAGACGACGTGGACGACGTACGATGCGAACACGCCGACCCCGAACGCGATCCCGACGTTCGTATCGAGCGTCGCGATCAGAACGATCGAGAGTGCGATCAACGCGCCGTAAGCGAGATCGACAACTGCGTCGACACGGACCGGGCTCAGCATCGTCGTTCGTCACCCTTCAGCCTCGAGTCATCCCATCCCCGACGACCAATATGGCCGCTTCGAACCGATCGACAGATCGATTCGATCCGTTCCCCGTCCGTTCCCAACCCGCGTTCCCGATTGGAGTACATGCTACCAGTTCGTACGGTACGTCCAGTTGAAATTCTTTGGTCCGGTATCCGAGTTGCGCTTCGTCACCTCGAGTTGGCGGACGTCTGTCGAGTAGTGTTGCCCAGACCACGCACTCGAAGGTGACGAACCGAACGAGCGGATCGATGCGGTGATCACTCGCTCGCGGCCCGGATGTGCGCTCTCGCCCCCTCGGGAATCACCCACACTCGAACTTCACGCCTCCGGGATCGCCCACCCTCGAACAGGCGAGTTTTTACCGCCGGGTTCCGTGACTATCTACTGTGACGGAAGTACTGCTCATCGTGGGGTTGCTCGTCGCGGTCTTCGTCGGCTACAACATCGGCGGCGCGACGACGGGTCCCGCGTTCGGGCCTGCCGTCGGCGCCAACGTCATTACGAAACTGATGGCGGCGGCACTGATGTCCGTCTTTTTCTTCCTCGGGGCGATCACGATCGGTCCGGCGGTCGTGGACACGCTCGGCCGAGACCTCGTCAACGACACCGCGATCTTCACCCTGCGTTCGAACGTCGCCGTCCTCTTTTTCATCGGCGGCGCGTTGTTTCTCGGCAACTACGTCGGCGTCCCCGCATCGACCTCGATGACGGCCGTCGGCGCGATCGCCGCCCTCGGCCTCGCGACCGGCGAACTCGACTGGGGCGTACTCGGTCAGATCGTCATCTGGTGGGTCGTCGCGCCGATCATCGGCTTCTGGGTCGCCGGCGTCGTCGGGCGGTACTTCTACCCGCGGATCAACGAGTGGATCGCGATCGAAGCCAGCCACGACGGCCGTCAGATGATCACCGTCGACCGCTCGAGCGGTATCCCCCGACTTCGCTTCGGCGACGGTGCGGATCGCCGCGAGATCACCGGGGCGTTCGTCGTCGTCGCGATCGGCTGTCTGATGGGCTTTTCCTCGGGGACGAGCAACATCGCCAACGCGATCGCGCCGATCTACGGCGCCGACGTCGACATGGTCGGGCTCTTGGGACTCGGCAACGTCATCGCGGTCGACACCGTCGCCGGCGTCTCCATCGACATGATCCTCCTCGTCGTGATCGGATCGGCCGCCGTCGCAATCGGCTGTTTTACGATCGCCCGACGAACTCTCGACACGCTCGGAAACGACATCACCAACCTGCCGCTGACCGCGGCGATCGTCGTCGCGGTCGTCAGTTCCGTCATCGTGATCGGTCTCTCCGCGATCGGCATCCCCGCAAGTTTCGTCGTCATCGCCACGATGAGCATCATCGGACTCGGCTGGGGCCGAGCGACGCGGACGACGACGATCCCCGACGCCGCTCGAGGCGAGGAAACCCCGGTCTCCGTCGGCGCGCTCACCGCGGAGGGGGAAGGCGAAACCTCCCCCGAGATCGGTGAGGAAGATCCCGAAGACATCCCCAGCGCGTCGGACCTGTTCAATCCGTCGACGACCGCCCGCGTCATCCTCATGCAAAACGTCGTCCCGCTCATCTCGACGGTCGGCGCCTTCCTCACGTTCCGGTTCGTCCCGATCTTCGGGTTCTAAGCTCGCATCGCCCTCGAGTGCTCGCTTGCAAGCGACCGGCGTCGAACCGGCGACGAACGATCAGCAAATCGTCGTTCGGGAGTCGAGTTCCGGGTCAGGTCGTCCGCAGGGTATCCGTACTCGGCTCGTACACCTCGCCTTTCTGTTTGAGTTTCTCGATCTCGTGTTCGGCTTTCGAGTGGTCCATTCCGATCTCCTCGGCTCGCTCCAAGACGATGTCGACCGGCGCCCCGTCGTCGTACTCCTCCTCGATGTCGCCGATCAACTGTTTTATGTTCTTGATCCGGTCTCGCTGGGACTTCGACGTCCCGGCTTCCACGATGTCCGCGTCGAACTCGCCGGTTTCGGGATCGACGCCGATGTCCTGGAGACACGATCGAACGATCTCGATCACCTGCTCGGCGTCCGAGCGCTCGACCGTATCCGACAGCCGAACCCGGGCGCTGGCCTCCGAGAGTCGGACGAGCGCCTCGAGCTTTCGCGCCGTGACCGGAACCGGCGCGTCCTCGTCGGTCCCCTTCGAGCGCAAGTCGACGTAGAACTCCTGAATCGCCTCGCGGGCCTCTTCGGTCATCCGCGGGTGGCAGTTTTGCTTGGCGAAGGCGATGTACTTGCGCAGGAGCTCCGCCTCGATGTCGGGATCGACCTTCTCGGTCATCTCGTCGATCTCGTCTTGACCCACGTCGAGCGACGGCATGTGCTCGCGTTGGGTGGTCAACTCGCCCGCATAGTTGGTCGTGAGGATGTGCTTTGCGAGGTTCCTGTCTTTCTCTTCGTCGGGCTGGTCCGTCACGGTGAAGATCAGGTCGAAGCGGGAAATGAGCGCCGGCTCTAAGTCGATCTGCTCGCCGATCGGCTCGTACTGGTCGAAGCGGCCGTACTTCGGGTTCGCCGCGCCGAGCAGCGAACAGCGGGACTTGAGGGTGGCGTTGATACCCGCCTTCGAGACCGAAATCTTCTGTTGTTCGAGGGCCTCGTGCATGGCGGAGCGGTCCTCAGAGTTGTGGACGACCATCCCGTTCGCGATGAAGTTGTGGGTGCCCTCTACCGTGAGGTCGTAAACGTGCTCCCAGCCATCTCCGTCGATCCGCCGAATATCGACTATTTCTTTCGGTTCGACGTCACGGAGGCTTGAATTGCCGTCTGTTCTAGCAGTTACAGCACCGCCATCTGCTGCAACGGCTGGTCCGTTATGTGGCGCAAGCGTCTGATCACCGACCTCGAGGTCCGCTGCGCTTCGCTCGAGGATCGATCCGTTCTCTTGAACGAAGAATGGATGATCTGGCGTTGCGCGGAGTTGCTCTCCGTCTTCGGTGACGACCTCGATCAATTCCGAGGGCGCTTCGTACTGATGAACGGCAGTAACTGACCGTTCGACGATCGCACCCGAATCAGTCATCGTCCGGACAGTCAGGTCGACGTCACGGATCGTTCGACCGTTCTCGAGTTCCTCGACTATTCCCTCTGCTATCGCGTTTTGCGCGAGCTCTTGAATTGGTCTGGTTTCACTACTGGTATGAACAATAGTCTCTCCAGTGACACATCTCATCTTGTCGAGTTCGTCGACTGCAGCGATGCCCTGATCGGCAAGAACTAAAGCGCCGGCTTCGAGCGTCCACTGCTGTCCATCGCCGAAATCATCCCTCACAGCCGCAGCGGTGAGGCCGGCGCTGGAGCTCCCTTTACCAGAGGTGTAGACAGACCGTGGTGCAATATTTTGAATATACCCCAACATCTGGGAGTTGTGCGAGATGACGCCGTTCGAGATGTAGTTGTGAGTTCCGTCGATTTCGAGGTCGTACACCCAGTCGTAGTCGGGTTCGAGCGTTTGGATCGAGACGATGCGATCGGTGTCTGCAGAACGGTGTTCGATCACTGACCCACCGTCGGCCAGTACGTCGGTAGCGGCTGACTGGGCGATGAGTTTCTGCCCCGAACTCGTGACAGCGACTCGATCACCGGTCGACAGCCGCTCGGCACGCACCGCCCGAAAACCGTCGGGAGTCGGGCAGAACAACGGATGCGACGGCGTCACCTCGAGTTCCCGTCCGCTCGAGGTTCGAATCCGATACATTCGATCGGGAGCCTCACGTTTCCAGACTTTCGTCGCCTGCTGGGGGGCAATCGAGCCATCGTCTTGCAGGGATGGTACCTGGAGATCGACTTCGTCCCACCAGCCGTCGTCGATCGGCTTCGGGTCCTCGAGATTATCTTCGACGAGATCACGAATCGGAACGGTCCGTCCGTCTGCGAGTGTGACTTTCGTATCGCCGCGAACGCATTTTCCGGTACCCGGATCCCCGATCAGGAGCATGTGCAGGTCCCCACGAATCCTCGAGCCGTCGGGTAACTGTTTCGTCACCCCCGAAAAGAGCTGGAGGATCATCGCGAGTTTCTCCTGGTCGTAGCCGTAGATCGAGGGTGCGATGGAGGCGATCATCCGCTCGTAGACCCCATCATCGTTCGAGATCTCGTAGATGCGCTTTTTGTCCTCGTCGGTGATGTTCATGTCCTCGAACTGCTCTTCTTCGATCTCGACGGACATCCCCTCCATGTAGAAGTCGAAGACGGGAGACTTGTCCTGGCCGTCACCCTGTTGCTCTAAGCGGAGGACGCCGGTTCCCGAGACGTTGTCGCCGGGGGTGACCTGGCCGGTGATGTCGTCCTCGATGTGGACGTCGAGCGATTGGGGCGTCTCGCCACCGCGCAGTCCCTCGGGGCTCTCCTGGATGCGGAGTTTTTGTGAGTCGACGAACTCCGACTGGTCGAAGTTGACCTGAAACGGGCCCTGGCGTTCACAGCCCTGACACTCGTGGGGTTCCTGAAAGTCGCCGCTGGACTGGGGAATGCGGTTGAGCGTTCCACAGAGCTGACACTCGAAGGCGGCCTCTTCGATTTTGGGTCGGACGTCGGTCGCCTTGCGAACGATTCCCCGGACCTGGACGAGGGAGTTCATGTCGCGGGCGCGGATCTCCCTGATCTCGGGCGATTCGGTCTCCGGGAGGTTCTGGATGCGGACGTGGGCCTGCCCGAGGCTGACGTCGATCGGGAGGTCGTACAGCCGAAGCGCTTCCTCGGCGTAGCGCTGGAGCTGTTCGGGCTGGGCCAGGTAGTCGTCCGCGAGGTCGGGATCGAATCGGTACAGATCCTGCCAATCGATCGAAAGCGAGCGCTGTTCGTTGGGGTATCGTTGCGCAAGCTGTTTGATCTCGTTGTCGTAGTAGTTGCGGAAGAACTGCTCGAACGCGTCGACGAGTTCCGTATTTCCCGCTTGCGCCATTGCAGTGGTATACGGCTCTCATCGGGTATAAATGATGGCAAAGCGGGGCGAAACTGATCGCCCTCGGGCCGCGTCGACCGGTCGTTCGTACGGATCGCCGTACCGGGTTGCCTGATAACCGCGAACGGTTCGCGGACGTCGCGGCAAGACGTACGCCAACCCGTATCACACGCCGGGCCCTGTATTCCCTCGACCGGACTGCGGCCTCGATTGTTTCATCGTCGCTCGATCGTATATATTTGTATCCAACGTGCTTTGGCATGACCGGAGGCGATTCTCCGTGTGTTGTGGAGGTCGGTCGGTCCGAAACGTCCGTGAGTCGTTGCTCGAGGCCACCACTTCCCGACGGGCGGGCTGTGACGCCACCGAGGCCGACCCGGCGACGTCAGCCGGGTGGATCGACCAGAACCGATGTCGAGTCGGTGTCGGTCCGCTCGGCTTCGTCGACCACCGTTACCGACGGTTCGTGCTCGCCGACCGCGGGCGTATACCGAATCCTCGAGTCGGTCGTCACCCGGTCGGTCGATCCATCGCCGTCGAGATCCCAGCGATACTCGACGGCACCCGCCGGGACGGTGCTGTCGCCGGCGTCGAGGGTCACCGGCGTCCCTTCGAGCAGCCAGTCGCGGTTGCTCGAGAGGGCGGCCTCCGGCGGATGGCTCTCGATGACGACCGTCTCGGTACGGTTATCGTCCGCGACGCTGACGTTTCTGGCGACCGGTTCGTCGACGTACGGGCCGTCCTCGGGTGGCTCGACGACGATGCTAGTGGGGCCCGCCAGCACGACGCCACGAGCGTCGTCCTCGCCGATCGATAGCGCCCCGCTCGATCCGGTCTCCGCCGTCGCCGTCACCTGTCGGTGTTCCCCTCGATAGCCGACGCGAACGGTCGCGTTCGGAACGGACTCGTTTCGGTCGTCGACGACGCGGACGTCGAGTCGCCGCGGTTCGGGGAGGGTTCGATCGACCGTGACGTCGGTCTCGGCGTCGACACGACCGAGATCGACCATCGCCGGGCGATCGTCGTCGGCCGGTTCGCCGATCGACCAGGGCTCGCCCGCGTCGGGGACGATCTCCCGCGGAGTGCCGCGGCGATACGAGAGGTCGTACGACTCGTTTTTCGCTACCTCGAGTTCGAACGCTCCGTCTTCGTCCGTCCGAACGACGGTCCCGGTGTCACCGTCGACGGGTGTCACGACCACTGAATCGTTGTCCGCGGGCGTTCCGTTCGCGGTCCGGAGCTGGCCGCCGATCGTCCGGGCCGACGTGTTCGGCGCCGAGCCGACGTAGAACGCGTTCGTCGTCATGGTCCGGCTTCGATCGTCGCGAATCGTCTTCAGTTCCGTCGCCAGACTCACCGTCTCCGCGCTATCGGGTACCTCGAGCGTGGCGGTGAGCAGGTCGCCGTCACGGCCGGTCGAGGCGCGTTCCCAGTCGGTCTCCCCTTCCCAGGGAGGCGCCTCGATCTCGCCCGTCGCGTACCAGACTGTCGGGCCCGAAACCGAACTCAGTTCGTCCGCATCGATCGTGACGGTGACCTCGCCGGGATCGACCGCGTTGGTCGCGTCGGTATCGATGACCGAGACGTCCCGGACGAGCGGCGGCCGCTGATCGATTCCGGGCTCGTAGCCGTGGATCGTCACCTCCGTCAGCGTCGTCGTCGAGAGCCTGTTACCGGGAGCCGAGCCGTTCGCTCGGATCGTCACCGACTCGCCGTGTTCGACGTCGATCTCCGAGATCGACAGGTCGGGGCCGCCGCGGGCGGTCTCGATCCGCTCGCCGTCGACGTCGACGGACATCGTGTGTTCGTCAGTCGTGGTGAACCGCGTCCCAGCGCCGTCGGCGATCGGCCGGCTCTCTACTGTCGCGTCGCCGTCGTCGATCGAGACCTCCTCGACGAGCGCGATCATCGGGTGTGCGAGGACATCGACCGACTCGGAATCGTCCTCGAGAACGGCCCGCCAGCCGTCCCCGCGTATCTGGCGCTCGTGGACGGCGCCGTCGACGTCTCGATGGACGCGCTGGGTTTCCCTGTCGCCGAGTTCGAACCAGTACAGCGACGGGTTGTTCCAGACGGTTCGCACCGTCGTTCGATCCTGCACCTCGAGCGTCCGATCCCGGGTCGTCCGGTGGATGCGGTAGGTCGTCGTCTCGAGGTCGTCGGGGTGGACCTCGACGGGTGACGTCCAGTAGGCAGTCGACTCGGCGTGATGGAGCTGGAAGACGTCGGCGCTGTCGAGGCGGTCGTCGGAGCCCGACGCCGGTGCGAGCAGATACGTCGTGGAGATCGACGTCTGGGGATCCTCGGAGACGCGCACCGTCCGGTTGTCCGCGTCGAGTAACGTCCGCGAGAACTCCGCCCTGTCGCCGTCGGTGTCGGTACTCATCGAGGCGGCGACGGAGTGGTTCGCGAGCGGCCCGTACTCTTCGACGATCGGTCCCGCGTCGACGCCGACGGAAATCGTCTCCGATTCCTCGAGGACGACGTGCTCCGACCCGTCGACCGCGATGCGCTCCGAGAGCATCACGAGCGAACCGGTTCGGTCGTCGACGCCGGCGGACCAGAGCACGTAATCGTCGCTTCCCGCGACGAACGAGGCGCGTCCGTCCTCGAACTCGAGCAGTTCCGAGCGGCTATCGTCCTCGCTGAAGGCGAGTAACGCGTCGCCCTCGACTGTACCGCCCGTCGAGAGCGGTCGTTTCTCGACGGTTACGACTCCGCCGCGGACGAACCCAACGGCGATCGATCGCGGTTCGCCGTCGACGTCGTATCGGATCTCGCCCGCGTGAGCGCCACCGTTCTCCGTCCGGCTCCCATCGACCGTCACCGCGAGATCGGCCCGTTCGCCGGGCGAGAGCGCGAGTTCAGATCGGTTCACCGAGACGGCTTCCGCCGCGTCGATTCCCTCCTCGACGTTCCGAGTCGTCGTCTCGAACGAGAGGTCGTGACGACGGTCTCCCCGATTCTCGAGAGTCACCGTCCGCGTCACGGTCTCGTTCGGGCCGACGATTCCAGCGTCGACTACGCCGTCGCTCGCGACGACGTCGGCCTCGAGTGTGCGATCGACGTCGAGTTCACCGCTTCCGCTCGCGTAGGCGTTCGCGCCCTCGAGCGGGCGCGCCGTGCTCGTCAGCCGACCTTCGAGTTCGGCCGGCGACAGCGTCGGCTCGGCCGCAAGCGCCAGCGCCGCGACACCGGCGACCTTCGGGGCGGCGAAACTGGTCCCGGTTCGCGTGGTGTAAGCGTCGTCTCCCGACCCGTCGTAGCCGGCGCTCGGACCGACTACATCCTCGCCGGGCGCGACGAGCTCGGGTTTGAGGTGGCCCTCGAGCGTCGGTCCCTGCGAGGAGTGCGTCGAAACCGCCCCGTCAGCGTCCGTTGCACCGACCGTGATCGCCTCCGGTTCGGTTCCCGGCGTTCCGATCGTCCGGGGTTCGCCGTCGTTGCCAGCCGACGTGACCACGACGGCGCCGCTGTCGACCGCCCACGCGACGCTCTCGGCGATCCGTTCCTCGTCAGTCCCGCCGAAGTCGAGGCTCAACAGGACCACGTCGGCGTCCGCCTCGTCGACGGCGTACTCGATTCCCGCGGCGATTCGGTCGGCGTCACCCTCGCCGTCCTCCCGTAGCACCCGGACGTCGACGAGATCGACGCCGGGTGCGACGCCGACGTGACGCCCGTCGCTCGCCTCGCCGCTTCCCGCGAGGACGCCCGCGACGTGGGTTCCGTGGCCGTACTCGTCGCGCTCCGCGCTCGCTTCTCCCTCGGTGAGGTCGATCCTGTCGACGACGGACCCCTCGAGGTCGGGATGGTTGTCGTCGATCCCCGTATCGACGACGGCGACGGTGACCGATTCCCCCGTTCGGTCGGTCTCGCTCCAGGCGTCGGAGGTGGAATTCGGCGCCGACTCGACCGAGTCGACGCTTTTGCCCGGCTCGTCGCCCGCCGGAAAGAGCATCGGCTGGTCCCCACCGACGTTCGTGAGGGGAACTGCGAACAGAGCGACCACCGCCACGACGAGCGCAACGGCTGAGACGACGATCAGGGTGGACCGGATGGAGGGCATAGGTGGACCACTATGATGGAGGGCATACTATGAAGTCACGTACACGGGGCTGAACGGTACGTAAATAAAAGAGTAAAGACACCATAACCGTTTTTATCGGAAGAAACGGTTCCTCCGGAGACGTCACTCTCTCGAGGGCGCTATCGAAACAACCGATCTCGGTCGTCCGGTGCGTCGACCGCCGCCATCACTGTCTCCCCTCGAGTGACCTCGCTCGAGTTCCGCCCGCGGCCCCTGCGGTCGGTTCGCGCCGCCCGGTTTCGACTGCGGCCAGCCACTCGTCGACGGTGAGCGTCCGTTGGTCACCCGTGTTTCGATGTTCCGTCCGCGGAATCACGTCACGAAGCTCGGCCGTCTCCGACGGCGGACCGTCGTACAGCGCGAGCGCCACGACCGGAACCCGAACCAGTTCGTCTGACGCGGAGTTAGAACCGACGTCGAGCGGGGACGACGGTCGTTTTTTCCGTCTGAATCCGGGCTCGAGCGAGCACCCACGTCGCTCGGCCCACCGTTCGAACTCGCCGAGCAGTTCGCTACGGTCCGTCCGGTCCGACCTCCGAGCGAACGCGTGGCGCTCGGGTGGCCAGTGTTCGATTCGACACCCACCGAGGTGTCCCCGCTCGTCGAGTCGGCTGAGTCGCTCGGTGACGGCTTCGACCGTGCCAGCGACCGGACCGGGAACGCTCGATCGGACGTAACAGACGACGTGACACTCCGTCGGCGAGTCGACCGTCACTGTTTCGGCGGTGGCTGTCTCACCGGCTGGCATACCCGCCCTCCGTACGCCGGGCGTACTCCCTCGAGACGAGCGACTCGAGCGTTGGGAGGAGGGTAAGTTTCGAAAGCCCTAGCAACCGCTGGAGCTCCGACAGCGTGGTCTCCCCGGTGACGAGAAGTGCGACGTAGACGAGTTTGGTCTGTGGAGAGGTAAGATCGTTCGGCACTGCCAGTTTCTGTTCACTCGTGGACATCATAGCCAGCCAAGACGGCAACGAGTTAACACATAAAGGTTGGGTGAGTGATGTGTACGTATCTCACGACGGATCGAGTACTACTCTTCTCCGGAGTCGCCGACGCCGACGAGGTCGAACTCGAATCCGGCGCCTGCCTCGCGTGCACGCTCGTAAACGACCCGCGCCGCGGCGACGTCCTGAATCGCCAGCCCGGTCGAATCGAAGACGGTGACGCTCGTCTCCGGCGTTCGGCTCGGTTTCGATCCGACGACGAGTTCTCCGATTTCGCCGTAGATGTCGCCGGCCGTGAGCACTCCGTCGGCGAAGGGGACGTTGATCTCGCCGGAGTGGGTACACTGCTCGTAATCGTCGATGACGATCGTCGCCGACTCGAGCAGTTCGTCCGACAGTTCGTGTTTTCCCGCGGCGTCGGCGCCAATCGCGTTTACGTGGGTCTGTTCGCCGACGTCCTCGAGACCGACGATCGGCGTTTCGACGGGCGTCACCGTCGAGAGTACGTCGCAGTGGCCGGCCTCCGAAACCGATCCGCCGCGAACGTCGAACTCGTTTGCGTACGCCTCGAGGAAGCGTTCGACGCGTTCGTCGACGGTGTCGGCGACGACGACCTCCTCGATCGGTCGAACCGCGGCGATGGCCTCGAGTTGCGTGTACGACTGGACGCCGGCCCCAACGATGCCGAGACTCGAGGCGTCGTCGACGGCGAGATAGTCGGTCGCGACGGCGGCCGCGGCGCCGGTGCGTTTCATCGTCAGCGTCGTCCCGTCCATGATCGCACGCGGGAAGGCGGTCTCGGGGTCGGAGTAGATCATCGTCCCCAACACGGTGGGAAGATCGTACTCCGTGGGGTTGTTCAGGTGGACGTTGACCCACTTGACGCCGGCGGCGTCCCACTCGCCGGTGTCGAGGTACGCCGGCATCGACCGGAAATCTCCATCGTACCGCGGTAGCTCGATGTAGGATTTGACCGGCATCTGCGTGTCGCCGCGTTCGAAGGCGCCGAAGGCTTCCTCGACGGCGTCGATGACGTCCTCGAGTTCGGCGAACTCGTCGACGTCGCCGCTGTCCAACAAAAGCGTATGCATACCTGCGAATATCGCGGGACACTACTTAGTTCGTCGGCATCCCGACGCCGATCGACGGACGAGGCTCACTCGAGGATAAAACGCCGTTCGGGAACGACAACGTCGCGAAACAGCAAATGTGATGGGCCGACTCGAGCGGTAGTGTCTCCCGCCGCGAGGGCCGTAGGCCCGAGCGGGCCGACGACCGATGTTGAGGGACGCGAAGCGTCCCGGAACGGAGGGAGGAGTGCTTTTGTACTAAATTTTGCCGAGTGCGCGGCGAAGCCGCGCACGTGGTTCGAAAGGCGCGAAGCGCCTTTCGTCATCAAGCGAAACCGAAGGTTTCGCGGACATCGCGAATCTCCGATTCGCTCAGTCACGAGAGAGCGAAGCTCTCTCGAACGACAGAGCAAAATTTAGCCTCACATCATGCCGCCCATGCCACCGCCCATGCCGCCCATGCCGCCGCCCATACCGCCGCCTGGGCCACCGGGCATCTCCTCGTCATCGTCGTCGTCGGCGACGGCGAGGTCGCCGGCGGCGATGACGTCGTCGATGCGCAACAGCATGACTGCGGCTTCCGTGGCGGACTCGATCGCCTGGGTCTTCACCCGCAGAGGCTCGTAGACGCCTTCTTCGCCCATGTCGATCGTGTCGCCGGTAAAGGCGTCGAGGCCGGCGGCCTCGTTGCCGCCGTCGTGGTCGGCGCGAAGCTCCACGAGGGAGTCGATGGGGTCGAGTCCAGCGTTCTCGGCGAGGGTTCGTGGGATGACCTCGAGCGCGTCGGCGAACGCCTCGACGGCCAGCTGTTCGCGGCCGCCGACGGAGTCGGCGTAGTCGCGCAGGGCAAGCGAGAGTTCGACTTCGGGCGCGCCGCCGCCGGCGAGCACTTTACCGTCCTCGATGGTCGTCCGAACCACGCCGAGGGAGTCCTCGATGGCGCGGTCGACCTCGTCGATGACGTGCTCGGTGCCACCGCGGAGGATGAGGGTGACGGCTTTGGCGTCTTCGACGTCCTCGACGAAGATGCGCTGGTCGCCCGCGATGTCCTGTTGGGCGACGCTCCCGGCGAAGCCGAGGTCGTCCTCGGAGACGTCGTCGACCGAGGAGACCGGTCGGGCACCGGTCGCGCGGGCCAGCTGGGTCTGGTCGCTGGATTTGACGCGGCGGACGGCGATGATGCCTTCCTGGGCGAGGTAGTGCTGGGCCATGTCGTCGATACCGCCGTCGACGAAGACGACGTCGGCGCCGACGTCGGCGAGCGCCTCGGCCATCTCGCGTAGCTGTGCCTCTTCTTGCTCTAAGAACTGCTCGAGCTGGTCCGGGTCGGTGACGTTGACCTCGGCGTCGATCTCGGTCTCTTTGATCTCGAGGTCGCCGTCGATGATCGCGACGTTGGCGTCCTCCGCGAAGTACGGCATGTTCTCGGAGACGCGTTCCTTGTCGACGATGACGCCCTCGACGAGTTCGGAGTTCTCGATGGAGCCGCCGACGACCTTCTCGACTTTGATGTTGTCCGTGTCGATGCCGTCCTCGTCCGCGACGGACTGGATGGCGTCGACGACGAGTTCGGAGAGCAGGTCGCGAGCGCTCTCTGCACCCTTGCCGGTCATCGCCGTCGCGGCGATCTGGTGGAGAATTTCGTCGTCGTCTGCCTCGACGTCGATGGCGATCTCCTCTAAGGCCTCGGTCGCCTCCTCGGCGGCCTGGCGGTATCCCTGCGCGAGCGTGGTCGCGTGGATGTCCTGCTCTAGGAGGTCCTCGGCCTGGCTCAGCAGTTCACCGGAGATGACGACGGCGCTGGTGGTACCGTCGCCGACCTCGTCTTCCTGGGTCTCGGCGACTTCGACGATCATGTCGGCCGCCGGGTGGTCGATATCCATCTCCGAGAGGAGTGTGACACCGTCGTTCGTGACGACGACGTTACCCGTCGAGTCGACGAGCATCTTGTCCATGCCCTTCGGTCCGAGCGTCGTTCGTACGGATTCGGCGACGGCCTTGCCGGCCTGGACGTTCATCGACTGTGCGTCTTTGCCCGAGGTCCGCTGACTGTCCTCCGAGAGAACGATGAGGGGCTGGTTACCCATCTGTTGTGCCATAGTCACGGAAAGATTGATTGTTATTCTATATAAGTCTTTTGAGTGCGCACAAGCCGAATGCCCCCACGTGGGTATCGTGTCGCAGTTCCAGGGGAGTTCACCCGGCGACGTTTATACTATCGTCGCCGTGTCGACAACGCAAGCGACGTGCTCCACCCGAAACGAGCGAGTTGCGGTCCTCTGGATCCGGGTATGGCGAGTTCAAGCCGACTCGAGATGCCGCCGACGAACGTAGGATCGATTCGCCGTTCGACCGATCGGACGAACGATCAGGCTTCTTCGGAGCCTGAACCGGGAAACCGGTGGTACTCCATCCCCTGGTGTTTCATCTCGTTGTGTCGCTCCTCTAAAAACGAGTAGACCGCGCCGTGTGGCGCGCCATCTAGGAGCATCTCTGCGGCGCTACGGACGGCGTCGACCTGTTCGGGCGTTCCGATGATGCCAAGCGTCGAGCCGTAGATGACGACCGACGCACCCGAGAGCTCCTCCATCAGCTCGCGGGTTCGTCCGGCTTCGCCGATGAGTCGCCCCTTCTGTCGTTTCATGTCGTTTTTGTTTCGCGAGGCGGCGTCGATATCGACGACATCGAACAGCATCATATCGTCCTCGAGGAGTCCCAACGCATCTTCCGGCGGGAACCCACGCCCGATCGCACGGACGATCTCGGGGCCTTTGAGGCCGCGAACGGGGTCGCCGACGGCGTCGACCGCGACAGAGCCGTTCTCGGAGTCGATGTCCAGTCGGACTTCGGCTTCCGCCTCGATTTCCCGCATCGTCTCGCCGCCCTCGCCGATGAGAACACCGATTCGGTCCTGCGGAATCTTCACGTGCTGCATGTGCCCGGCTACTCGCTCAGCGAGGTTAAGGGCTTGGTCCTGAGGTGCTCATCCGTCCGCTCGTCGGTCCTGCCCGCTCGCGTCCTCCCGTCCGCTGTAGTAGTCACTGCACGTCATTGTACACCTGATCGCCAGACGAAAAGTGCGGTTCGGAGCGAGCGCGGTTCGAAGTGAGCGAGAACCGCGGGAAAGCGAACGGGGAACGAACGTGACCCGTGAGCTCGGCGATCAGTGTGTACATCGTTGCAGTTGTTACTATAGTATGAGTCAGCCCGAAACGCTCATGGAAAGAATCTGATGTAAATTTTCACCGACATCAATCTCATCGAAGATATTGGCAATTGCTGACACACGAATCGACTCTATCCCTCGGTGTTGAGTGTCCGGCGACGGTACAGTTATTGCCTTCGCTCCTTATCTTTCGAAGGCGTGACTAACGGTGGTGTGTGATACGATCGATGAGCAGTAGTTCCACTCGGATACCGATCGATTGCCTCGACGATCCCGTCTTCGTCTTCGACGAACGCGGTCACATCCTGGAGTCGAATCGAGCGGCGATGGAGGCGAGTGGGTACTCCGAGAGCGAACTCGAGTCGATGGCCATCGATCGGGTCGTCGACGGACCGGAGACGTTGACCATCGCAGACGCAGTCGAGCGGTGTTCCGATTCCGACGGCCGCGTTCGTCTCGAGACGACGTTCGCCACGGCCGACGGCGAACGAATCCCCGTCGACTGTACGGTGTCGAAATTGGCGGCCGAATCCGGTGACTCTCGTGCCGGAATGGTGGTTGCCCGCGAGGTCGCCGATCGAACGGCTCTCGAGGACCGACTCCGAAAGAAACGCCACTTCATCGATCAGCTCTTTCATCGGGTTCCGACGGCCCTCTACGTCAAGGATACGGACGGCCGCCACGTTCGGATGAGCGACTACGATATCGCACCGAGCGACGCGATCGGGCGGACCGATCTCGAGATCTACGATCGGGACCTCGCCGAGGAGACGTACGCCGACGATATGCGGGTGATTCGGACGGGAGAACCGATCCTCAACAAAGAAGAGTACAACCCGAAAGATCGGGAGTGGACGCTCACGTCGAAAGTGCCGTGGTACGACGAAGACGGCGAAATAAACGGGTTGATCGGCGTCTCGAGGCTCATTACCGAAAAGAAAGAGTACGAACGCGCGATCGAACGCCAAAACGAACGGCTCGATAACTTCGCCAGCATCGTCTCTCACGACCTTCGAAACCCGCTTAACGCTGGGATGGGCTACCTCGAGTTAGTCGCAGACGACTGCAACTCCGAGTACATCACCCAGGTCGAGCAATCGCTCGAGCGAATGGATGCGTTGATCGAGGATCTGCTGGAGCTCGCTCGACAGGGGCGGTCGATCGACGAGCGAACGACGGTTTCGCTGGAATCGATCGCCGACGACTGCTGGGATTCCGTCCGCGCGTCGTCCGCGTCGCTTCGCGTCGATTCGGACGGAACGCTCCAGGCCGACCCGGAGCGGTTGAAGCAAGTCTTCGAGAACCTCTTTCGGAACGCCGTCGAACACGGTTCGACGAGCCCTCGGTCGCAAACTCCCGAGGACGCCGTGGAGCACGGCGCCACGAACGTGACGGTGACCGTCGGACGAACTGCCGACGGCTTCTACGTCGAAGACGACGGGTCAGGGACATCGGCGGACGAACGCGAGCGACTGTTCGATCACGGGTACACGACGAGCGACGACGGGACCGGGTTCGGGCTCGCGATCGTCGAGGAGATCGTCGACGCACATGGCTGGCAGATCGACGCTCACGAGGGAATCGACGGCGGACTCCGATTCGAGATTACCGGCGTCGACCCGGACTAACACTGCCGTCCGTTTCACACCGATCGCTAGGTAACTCGAGAATTTCGAAGAAACACGACCACGACGGCACTCGAACAGATCCGGGACAGCCCGGCGTGTTCACCGTATTCCAATCAGTTACGAACCGGAGCTGTGGCTCGCGTGCTCGAGTCCTGTCTTATCGCGCGTTTGTGAAACCAGTATTCGCTCGGAGCGTCCGCTCCTCGCGAGAAGGTAGTTTCACAAAAGCGCCGAAGCCAGGACTCGAACCTGGGACAACCTCGTTAACAGCGAGGTGCTCTACCATCTGAGCTACTTCGGCTCGATTTCACGTAGTCGGGTGCATTTGATAGGGCTTTCGTTTTGCCTTCCGTCGGTTCGATACGCTTTCACGCATCGCTCGAGTACGGTCTCTCGATGAGCGACGAGGACGCCGACCGCGACGACTCCACGTCCGAGGAGGGTTCCGAGTGCGACGACCCACTGGACGACCGCATCCAGGACGTCATCGAGACGGTTCGCGACCGGGTCGATCCCGACGAGGACGAACGCGCACACCTCGAGGGCGTCGCGGATCGCCTCCTCGAGCGAGCCGAGCGCGCCGCGACCGAGCGCTGTCCGGACGCCGACGTCTTACAGGCGGGTTCGTCCGCCCGCGGGACGTGGATCAGCGGCGACCGCGACATCGATGTCTTCGTCCGGTTCCCGCCGGAACTCGACCGGGAAACGCTCGAGACGTACGGACTCGAGGTCGGCCACGAAACCCTGCCGGACGGCCACGAGGAGTACGCCGAACACCCCTACGTCAAGGGCAAACTCGAGGGGTTCGACGTCGACGTCGTCCCCTGTTTCCGCCTCGAGTCAGCGACCGAGATCCGATCCGCAGTCGACCGAACGCCCTTCCACACGCAGTATCTTCGGGAACAGCTCGACGACGAACTCGCGGCCGACGTCAGAGTGACGAAGGGCTTTCTGAAGGGGATCGGCGTCTACGGAAGCGACCTCCGAACGCGGGGATTCAGCGGTTATCTCACCGAACTCCTCGTCTGTGAGTACGGCGGCTTTCGCCCGTTTCTCGAGGCCGTCTGCGATTGGCATCCACCGGTTTCCCTCGATCCGGAAGGCCACGGACAGGCCCGGTTTACCGACCCGCTCGTCGTCATCGATCCCACCGACCCCGAGCGCAACGTTGCGGCGGTCTGCTCGGCTGAAAACGTCGCTCGTCTCCAACACTACGCGCGCGCGTTCCTCGAGGAACCCGACCTCGAGCTCTTCGAGACCGACGAACCGAAGCCGCTGACCGAATCCGAACTTCGGCGCCACCTCGAGCGACGCGACACGACGCCGGTCGCCGTTCGGTTCGACGCACCCGACGTCGTCGAGGATCAGCTCTATCCTCAGCTTCGAAAGTCACTCGACGGGATCACACGGGGACTCGACGACCGCGGTTTCGACGTCCTGCGCGCGACGGCGTTCGCCGACGGCTCCTGTGTCGTCTTCACCGAACTGGCAGTCGACCGTCGACCGGCTATCGAACGCCACGAGGGGCCACCGGTCCACGTCAGCGACCACGCACGGGGTTTCTACGACGCCTACGACGACGACCCCGACGCGTACGGTCCGTTCCTCGATGGTGGCCGGTACGCCACCGAGCGCAACCGGGAGTTTACCACCGCCCGGGCGTTTCTCGAGAGCGATCAACTGTTCGACGTCGGCCTCGGTGTACACGTCGAGACGGCTCTCGAGGACGGCTACGAGGTTCTCCTCGGCGAAGACGTCCTCACACTACTCCCCGAGTTCGGACGGGAGCTTCGCTCGTACTTCGAGCCGACCCCGTAAACCAAGCGCGGGCGGGCCACTATCGGCGCCGACCGCCACAAGCCCGTCCGGCAGAAATTATAGTAACAACTGAAACGATGTACACACCGATCGTCGATCCGTCTGGCGATCGGGTGTGCATTGATTTACAGTGGCTACTATAGTTTCTCGCAATCGCGTCGACCGTTACGACTCGACTTCGTCGTCCAGACCGTGGGCGTCGACGACGTCCTCGAGTAGCGATTCGACGGCGTCGTCCGGCGCTCGGTCCGGTTCGATCGGCTCCCGACCGTCGAACGTCTCGTGGACGATCGCGACGCTGTCCGCGAGAACGTCGAGGCCGTACCCGCCCTCGAGGACGAACGACAGCGCGGCGTCGGTCTCGTCGGCGAGCGTCCGCAGTCGGTCGGTCATCAACGCGTAGGCCTCCGTCGACAGACGGATTCGGGAGATAGGATCGTGGCGATGCGCGTCGAACCCCGCGCTTACGATCACCAGATTCGGATCGAACGCCTCGAGCGCCGCGGCGATCGGCCCCTCGAGCGCCGCGAGATATCCGGGGTCGCTCGTCCCGGCGGGCATCGGGAGATTCATCGTCGTTCCTTGGCCGTCACCGTCGCCGATCTCGTCGGCGTCGCCGGTTCCGGGGTACAGCCCCTGCTCGTGGAGCGAAACGAAGTAGACGTCGTCGCGGTCATAAAAGATATCTTGGGTCCCGTTGCCGTGGTGGACGTCCCAGTCGACGATCGCGACCCGGTCGACGTCGTACTCCTCGTGGTCGAGTGCGTGCTGGGCGGCGATCGCCGCGTTGTTCGCAAAGCAAAACCCCATCGCGTCGTCGACGACCGCGTGGTGGCCCGGCGGACGACCCAACGAGAACGGCATCTTCCGGCCGTCGGCTCCCCCGAGCGCCGCTTCGACCGCCCAGCAGGCGAGTCCAGCGCTATGCCGGATCGCGTCCCACGTCTGCTCGCTCGCCGTCGTATCCGGATCCCAGTTGCCACCGCCGTCGGCACAGAACGCCTCGACGGACTCGACGTACTCCCGATCGTGAACGGTACCGATCGTCTCGAGATCGCAGGGGTCGGCGTCGACGTACTCGACGCCGTGTTTGCGCTTCAGTCGTTCCCGGATGGCCCGCAGCCGGTCGGCCGTCTCGGGGTGGCGTGAGCCGGGATCGTGCCCAAGACAGACGTTGCTGTAGCCAAATTGCATCTCACTCGAACAGCGAGAAGTACGTCTCGATGTCGTCGTCGATGATGGTTCGCCGGTCGGCGTGTCGCGCGAGGATCGCCGCCGCCCGGGCGACGTTGTCGGCGTAATCCTCGAGGATGTCGGCGAGCGCGATCCGCGCGTCCATCGAGACGCGATACCGATCGTCGATCTCCAGTCTGGCGATCCGGTCGACCGGCGCGACCGGCAACTCGAGGTCGTCCTTGTCGACTACCGTTTCGACCTCGAAATCGGCGGCCATCAGTGTCTTCCGGCCGTCCGCTGTCGCCCGTTCGGCGGCGTCGATTGCGAGCGCGCTTCCGTGTTCTTGTATCCGCGTTGCGAGTTCCCTGGAGGCGTCAGCGCTCACCCGAAGGTCGTCCGCGTTCCGCCTGATGATCGTATCCACCGGCGCGAACGGGAGTTCGACGTTCATACCTTGATAGGCGAATCTAACTCCCTTAACGCTTTTCCTAGCGTCCGATGAGGTTCCTCGAGCGCTCAGAAGACGTCGCTGGCCTCGAGGCGTCCGTCTGAGACGACACCCCGTACCGTGATCTCTTCGCCGAGGCCGACGTCGGTATCCGTCTCGACGCTCATCGTCGTCTCGCCGTCGTCGAGGACGACCGGATCCCCGGCCTGGACGACGACGCCGGTAAACTCGACTTCCTCGCCGTCGTTCGTTCCGTCCGCCTGCTCCGTCTCGGCACCACTCTCCGTGGAGCCATCCTCGACGTCGGTCTCGGTCCGGTCGTCGGTCGATCCGGAGTCCCCTCCGTCGTCCGCAAACGCTGACAGCCCCTCGCTCCTGGTACCCTCCGTCGCGTCCGCTTTCGTATCGCGTTCAGTATCCGACTCGAGCACCGTGATCGTCGACTGCCAGCCGGCCGACGCCTCGAGGTCGTCCTGCCAGCCGTCCTGGATCTCGACGTCGCCGAGTGCGACCTCGTCGCCGGGGCCGACATCCAGGTCCGCTTTCTCGCCCCAGAGTGCGACGCGGATGTCACCGGTCGCGTCCTGGACGCGGACGTTGCGAACCTGCCCCTCGGAGCCGTCGTCGCGGTCGAACGTTCGCTTCGGATCCGCCGAGCGGACGACCCCTGCAAGGTCGACCGTCTGGCCAATCTCGAGATCCTCGATCGGGGTACTCTCCGGAACGTACTCGACGTCCTCGTCGACCTCCTCGATCGCGCCGCGGTTGCCGACGTGAACCTCGAGAGTCCCGTCGCGTTCGCGGACGTAGCCGTCGATCACCTCGATCGTCGTGTCGGGGTCGATCTCCTCGGCGAGGTCGGCTCGTTCGTCCCAGAGGGTGACGCGTACGCGTCCGGTCGAGTCGCCGACGACGAGGTTCGACACTTTCCCCTCGGAGCCGTCGTCACGGTCGAACGTTCGGACGCTGTCGGTATCGAGGACGAGCCCGACGAGGTTGACGTTCGAAAGGCCGAGTGAGAGGCTCTCGACCGTATGTGTATCGGAGATCTGTACGTCAACCTCGGTGTCGTCGTCGGGTTCGACGTCGTCGACGCTCACCTCGACGCCCGAGAAACCTTCCTTGGGTCGGCCCTTGATCCGGAGCACCTGTCCCTCCTCGAGTTCTTCGGTGGCCGCCTCGGCGTGGTCGTCCCAGAACGCGGCGCGGACGGAACCGGTCTCGTCTGCAACTTCGACGTTGACGACGCGGCCGTCCTCGTCCTCGCCGTCGCGTTCGAACGTTCGGACCTCGCCGATGCTCACCACCTTGGCGACGAACTTCGCCTCTTCCATCCCGGGCTCGATGTCGGCGATGCCGCCGACCTCGCTCTCGCCGACTTCGTGAGCGACGAGCATCGCCGCCGTCTCTTCGTCCGCGAGTCCACCCATCTGCTCGACTTTCGCCTCGACGGCCTCGCGAAACTCCTCGAGGGAGACGTCGGCCTCGAGGTCCTCGTAGACGCCCTCGATGTCGCTCATTCTATGCTCGTGCATGCGTAGCCCGCGCATAAGCGTTGTCCATTCGTCCCGCTCGAGGCGGTATCTCTCGAGATTCGGCGGCGCGTTCGTCGTCCGTTTCTCGGGGCAAGACGGGCGAGTAGAGGCGCCTCGAGGTGAACACCGTCGGATCCGCGATCATACCTCTGCTGGCTCCGGATTCGTATATAAACTCTCGTGTCGATCGGCCGCGACGTTCGAGTTGGGTTCGAAAGGGCTTTAATACTGACCCGGCTACGGGTAGATGAGTCCTGATAGGGTAGTGGACTATCCTCTTGGCTTGCGGAGCCAGGGACCGGAGTTCAAATCTCCGTCAGGACGCTCACTCCTTTCGAGTGCTTCACGTTGTTCAGCACTCGCTTCGTCGTTCGGTCCTGACGTGCCCAACACTCACTTCGTTCGCGTTGGACTCCGTCAGGACGCTCGACAGTCAATGCACACACGCTCACGATAGTCTCCGGATCTGTCTGTGAGCGGTGTGTGAATCGCTTCAGTTGTTACTATACGTAGTTCCGAAGCGCCTCGAGCACGGCGTCCGATTCGCTCACTCATCGCCGTGGACGACCGTCGCGTCCGAGACCGACGCGCCCTCGAGGAGGCGAACGACGCCGCGGTAGGCGAAACAGGTGATAACCTGCTGGCAGACCTCTCCGTCCTCGAGCGTCGAGTCGAGACCGACGTCGACGGAGACGTCGTCGCCGTCGTAGTCGACCGCACGGAAGACGACCTCGTGACACGGCGTCGGTGCGACGAGACGTCCGGCGAAGCGAATCTCGTTTCCGTCGATTTCGACGTCCGTCGCTCGGTTCTCTCGTGCTTCGCTGGATCGATTGCAGTCGACTCGTTCTGAGGAAACCGTGGCCTCGAGTACGGAAACGTCGTCGCCGACGCCGGTGTGAACGACGGAGAGGTCGGTGTAGCCACTCGAGTCGGGAAGCTCGAAGGCCTCCTCGTAGTCGGCACAGGAGACGACGTCCGGACAGCCGTTTTCGTCGTTTCGCTCGGAGCCGACGGTCACCGAAAGCGATCCGTCACCGCCTTCGGCGTCCTCGAGAACGGGTTCGTGACACGGCGTCGGCGTCGTGAGCCGCCCCGCGGCGATCGCTCGTCGATCGGACAACTCGAGGGACGTCTGGACGTCCGCACACCGCCACTCGGCTTCGGCGTCGTCAACCGATTGGGATTCGTTCGAGCGGTCGTCGGTCGCGAGCGCGGAGGTACTGAGTCCGGTGGTTGCGAGTACGATACCTGTCGTGGATCGAAGGATGGCTCGGCGTGATGGGGTCATCGATGTTCTATCGTCCGATGTGCGGGCGAGTCGGTTGCACATCGAGGAGATCCACCACGTTCTCCGACTAATTTTCGCTGGCTATACAGTTTGGGTCAATGAACGTCTTGGGAGAACAGCGGGGCACGGTCGATCGAAAGAGCGGCCGCTCGAGGGTCGAAAACGGGTGAGAGGAGTAAGCCCCCTTCTGTTCGTCCCGGCATTCGGCTAAGCGTTCGTACCGTCCGCGGGGATGCCGCGGGGCGTTCGGGCTACCACGGCACGAACTTGCACCGGTGAGGGTTCGCCGTTCCATCGATCCTCGGCCGTCTGTCCGCAGTCGACCGTGTCGTACACAGTCCGCGGTTTCGAACCGCGAGCTTCGACTGCGGGCCCGTCAGCGGGTCAACTCCCCTTCCTCGCGGTCGGGTTCGCACGCATCATCGGTCGGGCCGAGACGTGTCGTTTCTGTTCCAGAGCCAGCGGTCTCCCACTCCGGACTTGCGTCCGGTCACCTGCCCGAACAGGTGGGGGGACTTTCCTCGCGGGCGTTGGGCAACTCGGTGAGTCGGGCAACGGTACGCGTGGGGCGACTCGAGGAGTCGATCCACGGTGAACGATTCCGCCGTCGCCGGCGAAATCGCCGCGGCAGCCAGGCTCTCTCTCCCACGTCCAGTAGGGTCTTCGGTCGAATAAGTCCCCCGGTCGCTGTCCTGGTTTGCCTCTCGAAACGAATGGAAGCGTTTTAGGACGACTACTCCCATGTACTGGTGTATGTCCCAGCGACAGGGCGTCGACCTTTCCTACGAAGACGGGGCGCGAGCCGTCAAACTCGCGCGTGAAGCCGTCGAATCCTACGTAGAACACGGCCAGCGAGAACAACCGGGGAGCATGCGAGAAGCTTTCTACGAGCGAACGGGGGCGTTCGTTCGCCTCGAGTCCACGCGGGGTCGCGGGAGCCTGCGCGGCTGTGCGGGTGGGTATCGCTCGGGCGACCAGCTCGGCCACGTCATCGTCGACGCGGCGATCGAGGCCGCGAGCGAGGACTCCTGTGGCTCGGAAGTGAGCCCGTCCGAGCTTCCGAACCTGACCATCTCGGTCTGTGCCGTCAGAAACGTCGTACTCACGGACGATCCGCTCGCCGACCTCGAACTCGGCACACACGGCGTTGCGATCGACGGCGGCGAGGGTGGCTGGCTCTATCCCACCGTTCCCGTCGAGAACGGCTGGAGCGAGCGCGAGTACCTCGACCGGACCTGCAGAAAGGCCAAACTCGCGCCGACGGCGTGGCAGGACGACGACGTCATCGTCACCCTCTTCGACGGACAGGTCTTCCGCGAGCGGGAGGCCGGCGGGAGTATCGAGGAACTCTGAGATCGACGCAGTGCGATCCCGTTAGTCGTCGGTGTCGACCGACCGATCGTCGAACGCGCCGAGCAAGACGGCGTTCAGGATGGCACCGACAGCCGCCGCGATGTTCGCCACGTGGAGCGAGACGAACGCGCCGACGACGCCGAGTGCTGCCACGACGAGCGCCGCTGGGAGGGTTTCGACCTGGTACTGGCCGACCGTGTATGCGACGTGTGGCTCCGCGTACACCAGCGGCGCGGCCAGCATAGCAGTGACGACGGCGACGATCGTGACGAGTAGCGTGAGCGCGAAGATCCCGTAGACGAACCTGGCGAGGACGACTACGAAGCTGGTCCAGGTTGTCGGGGCGGTCACCAACGCGGCGAGCGCGTCGGCGTAGCCGTCTTCGGCGCGAAGCAGGCTTCGATGGTTGTCGCTTCGGAGGGCCGCGGGCAGCGGGGTCTCCACGCCGACGAGGTGCGTCGCGAGTACCGCCTCGAGGGCGGCGAGTGCGAGCACGGCGAGAAGCGTTCCGAACAGAATCGGGATGCCGACCAGCGTGATCGAGAGGCCGACGCCGAGCGAGAGGCCGGTGACGACGGCGACGAAGTAGACCGTCCCGAGCGGGAACGCGAGTGCGAGGTACAGCAGGTTGACGTACGTCTGTCCCCGGAACGGGACGCCGAGGAACCAACGTAACGGGCGATCCCCCGGGCCGTCGGAGCCGTCCTGGACGAACAGGGAGGCGGAGTGAATCGAACTCATGGCGCACTCAAGACGACGCGTCGAACCCGCGTATAACGGGCCGCCGAGTTGGTCGGTCGCCAACCCTGCGAAAGAGTCATATACGTGCGTTCGTCCCGCCGGAAATACCGGGGCCGACGTCGGCTCGAGTCGGCCTCGAGCGGCGGTACCGACGGTTCGAGTGTGGCTGTTCGCGTCTCGAGTATCGTAGCCACTGCAGGTCTTGCACACCTGATCGCCAGACGAAAAGCGCGGTTCGGAGTGTGCGCGGTTCGGAGCGAACGGGGAGGAACGACCCGTGAGCGAACGGAGTCGTTCGAACGACCAGCGGTCGTTCGTGATGACGAAAATCTTCGATTTTCGAACCATGAGCGAGAACCGTGGAATAGCGAGCGGGGAACCCAGTGACCCGTGAGCTCGGCGATCAGTGTGTACATAGTTGCAGTTGTCACTATCGGTTTTCGTTCTCAGTAGTGGAACGTACGATAGATCGCCGCCAGGCCGAGGGTGTGTGCGAGCGTGATCGCGAGGAGCGCTTTTGCATCGGTGAGATCGACCGCCGGGCCGACGAGGTAGAGGACCAGGTAGGGGACGACAGCGATGCAGACGATCCCGATCGAGAGCGCGCGCATCGTCGGGCTGTCGTTTCGCCGGAACCCGCGGTAAGCGATGAGGGCGACGAACAGTCCGAGGACTGCCGTGAGACCGGACGCGAGCGCGGTGATGGTTTCGAGTGGCATGGTTATCTCGAGTAGACGACGTACAGGATGACGATCAGCCCGGACAGTTCCGAGAGCGTCGTGGTCAACAGCTGTGCGGACAGCGGAATCGTCGCGACGTTACCGACGAGTAGCCGGATGAACATCGGCGCCGGCGCGAGCAGGAACATCCCGACGGCGAGCAACAGGATCGGCCGAGCCTTCGTTCGCCGGTAGCCCTCGACGAATCGGTAAGTGACGAGCACCGAGAGGACCAGTGCGACGAAAAAGGTCGCGATCGCCGCGAGGACGACGAACGTCGAGCCGCCCTCGACTTCGATCTGGAGGGGGGCGACCGGGAGGCTCCCGAGGCGCGTGGTGGCCTCGAGCGTCCCGGTCGACGTGATCGAACCGACCGTCTCGGGCGTCGAACCCGTCGCTCGAGCGAGCGCCGCGAGCGTTCCGGTGGGTGGCGTGTGTGCTCCGATCATCCGGTAAACTCCTCGTACAGTCGCGTGAACGTGTCCGCCGGCTCCTCCTCGGCGTAATCGACCTCGACGTCGAAGCCGTCGTCGGTGACGTCGATCGCGACGCCCTCGAGTCGAGCGACGTACACCTTGTAGTGGTGACCGTTCGGATCGAGTCGTTGCTGGTCGGCCAAGAGCCCGCGCTCCTGGAGCCGGTCGATACGCCGGTAGATCGTCGACGGGTCGGCGTCACAGGCGGCCGAAAGCGACTCCGCCGACTGCGCCTCGCCGTAGGTCTCGAGGATAATGGTTCGAGCGTACTCGTCGTCGAGTAAGGCGAGTAACTCCTCCGTGTCGGGGTCGAGACGGCGACTCATCGCTGGAGAGGGCCTCGAGGGCGAATCCCCGTCGCTGGAAGCCGTTCCGGGGCGTGGTGGCACCGATCGTCGTCGACGACCCCGGTCGAACCCCTCCCCAGCGATGATGGTTGCCGTGTCGACACGTCGCACGAAAATCACGTTGGGAACGGGATAACCGTTCGGGTTTCGGTCACCAGATCGATCCGACGTGCTATCGATTGTGGCCGACGACACATCGTTTCTCGAACATTTATGTCGTGCGAACGAGCTACTGGCTGACGTGAACCTCCGGTCGCCGTCCTCGTCGATCGGTCGGGTCGGAACCGTGTTCCGATCGATCGTCGCGAGTCCGTTTCGCCCCCAGACCTATCGCAACCTGCTGTACCTGCTACTGGTGTTTCCGCTCGGGACGGTCTACTTCGTCTTCCTCGTCGCCGGCCTCTCGCTCGGCGTCGGCCTCTCGATCACGCTGGTCGGAATCCCGATCCTGCTGTTCGTCCTCCTCGCGAGCCACGGGTTCGCGGCGTTCGAGCGGGAACTCGCCCGGCGACTCCTCGGGGTCGACATCGTCTCGCCCAGCTACGCGTTTCTCGAAGATCGGGACGCCACTGCGAGAGTGCGGGCGCTCGTCCTCGGCCGGGAGACGTACGCGGCGGTCGGCTATCTCGCGAGCAAGTTCGTCGTCGGTATCGGTGCGTTCGTCTTGGTGACGCTTCTGTTTTCGATCGTGATCGCACTTCTGGCGATGCCGCTTTACTACGACCAGCCGAACGCACAGGTCGGCCTCGTACTCGAGGAGCCCGTCCAGTTTACGTCCTCGATCCAGCTTCCGTGGGACGGGCTACTCGTCGGCCTCGAGATCGGACTCTCGATCGTCAGCTGGGAGGTCACCAGCTTCGCCGATGCGCTCGCCTTCTCGGCGGTCGGCGTCGTCGCGCTCGTCGTCTCGCTGGCGATCTGCAACGCGGTCGCCTGGCTCCTCGGTCAGTACACCCGCCTGTTCCTGGGTCGGCCGTCGGTCCAGTAAACCGGGACAGCAGTCCGTATCATACGAACTGCTGTCCGTCATTTCCGGTGGGGCCGCGCCAGGTCCTGCGAGGCCACCGGTACATCGGTACAGCAGTCCGTATCAGCCGTTCGTAACGTCGCTTTCCGGATCGGTCGTCCGATCACCGAAGTCGACCGCCGCGGCGTCAGCCAGACACCGCTCGGTCGCCTCCTCGAGATCGAACTCGCGGACGATCTCGCCGTCGCGGAGCAGGGGCTCGAGCAACGGCTCGCCGCCGTCCGGCGGTTTCGCGTCGGCAAGGGCGATCTGGTGGCCGCCGTCGGGCGTCCGGTACACCTGCTTTTCGCCGGAGAGCTTGCCGCGCTTGGAGACGGGCGTGCCCTCGTCGCCGGACTGCGTCCGACCGTTCGAGGCATCGTCCGCCCCCTCGCTGATTTCGACGATGTCGAGGCTGAAGTCCACCGAGTCGGCGCCGGTGATGTGACTGCCGACGCCGAAGCCGTCGGCGACGTCCCGCAGGTTTCGGATGGCCTCCGGATCGAGGCCGCCGCTACAGAAGATGTCGACGTCCTTGCGGCCTCGAGCGTCGAGTTCCCAGCGAACCTCCCGGACGATGTGACGGAGGTCGCCCCGGCGGGAACTCGTGGTATCGATGCGAACGCCGTCTAGGTCCTCGCCGAGCGTCTCGGCGGCGAGCAGGCTCTCGCTTTTCTCGTCCCAGAAGGTGTCGACCAGTGCGATCCGCGGAACGTCCTCGGGGACGGCCTCGTCGAAGGCCGTCCACGCCTCCACCTGGTTCCCTTCGCCGAAACAGAACATGAGGGCGTGGGGCATCGTTCCGCCCGGCTCCTTCCCGAGGATCTCACCCGCCGCGACGTGCGAAAAGCCGTCGAGGCCGGCCAGCAACGCGGCGCGTTCGACCGTCGCGGCGATCGACGGATGGACGTGACGCGCCCCGAAAGACAACACGGTCGAGTCGGGTGCGGCCAGGCGCGCTTCGAGTGCCGCCGTCGCGAAGCCGCTTGGCTGTGACAGAAATCCTAACAGGGAGGTCTCGAGTTCCGCGAACTCCAGATAGGGGCCCTCGATCCGCATCACCGGCCCGCCGTCGAACAGCTGTCCGTCGGGAAGCGCGTCGACGTCGACGTCGCGGCCCTCGAACAGCGTTGCAACGTCTTCGATGCCGGTGAAGACGTCGAACGATCCGGTCGGGAACTGATCGGCGGTCACCTCGGCGACCACGCGGGGATTCTTCCCGGCGTGCTCGAGGGTGGTCCGCGTGCGCTCGAAGTAGGCGTCGGTCGCGGCTCCCTCGAGAATCGCCTCGGCGGAGACGGTTCCGAACGGCTGTGACATAGCGTCGGTTTTCCGCGGGAAGCAAAAAAGCTACCCGTCTGGCGGTTTCCTCGTGTCGCTTCCCGGGTCGTTCTTCCTCGTGTCGCTTCCCGGGTCGTCCGCGATAGTGACAGGGTGCCGATGTCGAACGGACGACACTCTCGCTTACGCCGGCGGACCGGCCACGGCAACGGCCGGTTTCGCACTCGCCGGGCCGACCGTCGGCGTTGGCGGTTGCACCCGGGCGTGGATCTCCGCGAGATCGGTGGGCTCCGGCGCGCCGACGATCTCGACCGTGTCGCCGGCCACGTTCACGCGATAGGCGCCGGCGAACGCCTCGCCGTCCGGGATCACGTACGTGTCCTCGAGAGCGACATCTGCCTTGCCGCCCGCGGGATCCGTCGCCTCGAGTGGTTCGGCGCCGCGGTTCTCGAGGAGCGTTCGGTAGGCGTCGGCGAACGCGGCGGCGTTCTCGTCGCGTTCCCAGGCGAGCGCCCAGACGTAGCCCGTGTGATCGGGGTCGTCGACGGCCCGATAGACGGCGAACGTGTCGCCGGCCCATCCCTCCGTCGCTGGGTACGAGTAGTTGTACGCCGAAAACTCGCCGGACCCCTCCTCGAGCGGTCGGTCGACGACGTCGTTCGCCCAGAGGGCCGCGAACAGGGTCGCCTCGCCGACCGTCTCCGTCTTCGCCTCGCCGTCGTCGGTGATCGGCTCCCACTCGTCGCTCGAGCGATCGGTGACGGGCACGTCGCGCGGCCGGTCGTCGGGGTAGCGGTCGGGGTGGATCAACTGCGCGGTGCTCGCGGGCGGCTCGTCGTGTACGCGGTCGACGGCCTCCCAACCGCCCGTCTCGTGGAGGGAGGCGACGAACGACGTCCCCTCGGCGTACGGCGCGTAGATCGAGAGGAACAGGCCGGCCTCGAACGGCCGTTCCTCGAGTTCCTCGCCGTCAGCGGGTGCAGGAAGGACGTCGGGGAGACATTGCCACACCACCCCACACCGTTCGTCGTACCGGTCGGGAACGTACTCCGCTTCGCCCTCGATCAGCCCGGTCTCGGCCCGCTGGGCGTCGATCGTCTCGCCGTCCGTCGCGATGCCGAACTGTTGATCCTGGAGCGCGTGCGTCAGTTCGTGGACGAGCACCCGCCGATCGACTCGGATCTCCTCGGGGTCGTCGACCACGATGACGATTCGATCGTTCGTGTAGTAGCCCTCGACGGCGTCGGCGTAGATGGCGTCGAACGCCTCGTTCGCGTCGGTCTCGCCGTCGACCAGGAACGTACCGCGCCAGAGTTCGTTCTCGAACGCGGACGCCTCGGTCGGCTCCCCGCGGTCGGCGCGGTACTCCGCCCGGTCGATTACGTCCACCTCGACGCTTCGCTCGAATTTCAGCCCCCGTATCACCTCGATCCGAGCCATCGCCCGGTAGGTAACCGCCTCGAGTTGCGCCCCGGTGAGCGCGTCGCGTTCGTCGAACGCGAAGCTGTCGTCGTGAGCGTAGGGGCCGATCTGTCCGAGTTCGCGGTCGGTATCCAGTTCGCCTGCGGTTCCGGGCATCGCACAGCCGGAGAGAACGACAAGGGTGACGATCGCCAGCACCCTGGTTCGGTTCTCCGCCCGCTCGTTCGGCGCCCGAGTCACGGGTTCATCGATCACCTCGGCTCGAGGCGGTTTCCGAGGGAGACGCCGTCCGACGACTGCGAACGACGACGATCACGACGCCGGTTCCGATCACGACGACCGCGACGGTGACGATCGAGCCGAGGCCGGTCTCGACGGCCGCCGAAATCGCATCGCTATCGTCGCCGGCTCCGGCTCCGGCGTCGTTCTCACCCCCGTCGTCGGTCGATTCGGCGAGTTCGAGGCTCTCCCCGCCGGCGGGTGCGCTCCCGCGTTCGATCTCGCTCAGGTCGTCGACCGACGGCCCGCGGACGATCGTCACGGTCTCGCCGTCTCGGTCGACGGCGTACGCGCCGGGGTAGTCGTCGTCGATCTCGTACGTGTCCGCTCGGTCGTCGACCGCCGCGGCGCCGTAGCCCGAGAGGAGTTCGAGGTACGCCTCGAGGAACTCCTCGGCGTCTTCGGCCGTCTGCCACTCGCTTTGCCAGACGTAGCCCGTGTACTCCACCGACTCCATCGGGTCGGTCGTTTCGGGGGCGTCGGCGGCGACGTAGACGACGAGTTCGTCGCCCGCCCAACCGTCGGTGTACCGGTGGTCGAACTCGTAGCCGCCGTCGGTCACCACGTCGCCGCGCTCTAACACGGTCGGCTCCGACGGATCGAACGCGCCGGCGGCGAACATCGAGACCATTCCGACCTCGCCGACGGTTTCGGTGGCGACCTCGCCGTCGATCTCGAGTGGTTCCCACTCGTCGCTCGAGCGGTCCTCGACGTCGGTATCGACGGGCTCGCGCTCGTCTCCGGGTCGAATGACCTCGGAACTGCTCGCCGGCGGATCGTCGTAGGCGGCGTCGACGGCCGACCAGCCGTCGTCCTGTTCCTGGAGGTACTCGACGTAGTCGGGGCCGTCGTCGTAGGGCTGGAAAAGGATCAGGTACAGCCCCCAGTTGATATCCGAGATTCCCGCCGGACCGTCTTCGGGGATCACGCAGTTCCACTCGGTCTCACACCGCGTCTCGTACTCGGTTTCCACCCAGACGGCGTCGCCTTCGACCAGGCCGTTCGTCGCGGCCGCCTCGTCGATCGTCGAGCGGTCGAACTCCTCGAGGCCGAACCGCTGGTCTTGTAGCGCGTGAAGCAGTTCGTGGCCGAGGATTATCTCGTCAGTCTCCGGGGCGTCCGGGTTGTCGGAGACGATGACGACTTCCTCCGTGGTGGGGTCGTAGTAGCCGTTGACCGCGCCGCCGTACAGCGAGTCGTACTCGTCTTCGGCGTCGGTTGCCCGATCGACGACGAACAGCGCCTCGTAGTTGACGTTGCGCTGAATCAGTTCGTCCTCGGGAACGTTTCCGAAGACGTCGCCGTGTTCGGCCAGATACTCCTCGCGAGAGACGACCTCGACGTCGACGTCCTCCTCGAACGGAAGCTCGCGAATCACCTCGACGCGGGCCATCGACCGGTAGATCACCGCCTCGAGTTCGTCTTCGGCGAGTGTGGCGTCGTCGCGGTCGTCGACGGGGAGTTCGTCGTCGTACCAGTAGCCCTCGACGTATCCGATCGTCGACTCGGTTGTCGGCTCGTCGGACCGGTCATCGCCCGGCGCGGCGTCGGTTTCGGACGACGCCGGTCGGTCCTCGAGGACGGCTCCGAAAAACGCAACGCCCCCGACGACTGCGAGGAGGACGAGCGCGGCGGCGAGGAGGGCGACGATCCGCGTTCGACTCGAGTTCATCGCGGCTGTATAACGGTCCGTATGGAACCGACGGCAAAAAGAACGCCGGTCGACCCGCCCGAGACGTCGACGCGTGAGCGACACGAATGGCGATTGGGCCGTCGCGAACGTTTTTACGATCCCGTTCGAACGCTCACGTATGAACCTCGAGCCAGCACGCACGGCGGTGGTGGTCGTCGACATGCAAAACGGCTTCTGTCACCCCGACGGCTCGCTGTACGCGCCCGGAAGCGAGGCGGTGATCGAGCCGATCGCGGATCTGGTCGAGCGGGCGAGTGATGCGGGCTCGTCGGTGGTTTACACGCGGGACGTCCACCCGCCCGAGCAGTTCGAGGACGCCCACTACTACGACGAGTTCGAGCAGTGGGGAGAACACGTCCTCGAGGGGTCGTGGGACGCCGAAATCGTCGACGAACTACCCTCGGAGCGGGCCGATCTCGTCGTCGAGAAACACACCTACGACGCCTTCCACGAGACGGAACTCGAGGGCTGGTTGAACGCCCGCGGGATTCAGGATCTGGTCTTCTGCGGGACGCTCGCGAACGTTTGCGTCCTGCACACCGCCGGCAGTGCCGGCCTGCGGGATTTCCGTCCGATTCTGGTCGAAGACTGCATCGGCTCCATCGAGGACGAACATCACGAGTACGCCCTGGAACACGCCGAGTGGCTGTTCGGCGAGGTCGTCGAGAGCGGCGATCTCGCCTTCGAGGCCGAGTGATTCGGGCGGGCGTCGAGCCGTCTCGCGGGGATGCAGAGTCGGTTCCGTTCGTCTCCGCCGATCACCCTCCCGGGAACAACGTTTTGTTCATCGGCCGGCTGGGAACGTACATGACCTCACGAGAGCCGGACGCTCTCGTTCCACTCGCCGTCGACACGTTGCCGATCAACGTCGCGATCCTCGACGAGGAGGGGGTGATCCTGTACACGAACCGCGCGTGGCGAGAGTTCGGCCAGGCGAACGACATCGACTTCCGGCCCGATACGATCGGCATCGACTACCTCGAGGTCGCCGAACAGTCCGGCGGGGAAACCGCTCAGGCCGTCGCGGACGGCTTGCGGGAGATTCTCGCAGGCGAGCGGGAACTGCTCGAGATCGAGTACCCGTGTCACTCCCCCGAGGCGAAGCGGTGGTTCCTCATGCGAGCGGCGCCGTTTACCGACGATGAGCGGCGCTACGTCGCCGTTGCTCACTTCGACGTCACCGACCGCCACGAGTACCGGCGTCGGCTCGAACGATCCAACGAGCGCCTCGAGCAGTTCGCGTACGCGGTCTCTCACGACCTCCGAGAGCCGTTGCGGATGGTCTCGCAGTACCTCCGATTGCTCGAGGACCGCTACGGCGACGAACTCGACGCCGAAGCCGACGAGTTCATCGAATTCGCGGTCGACGGCGCCGAGCGAATGGGTGCGATGATCGACGGCCTCCTCACCTACTCTCGGGTCGAATCCCGGGGCGATCCCACCGAGCCGGTCGACCTCGAGTCGGTCGTCGACGACGCCCTGGCGGATCTCGACGTCCGGATCGCGGAGACCGACGCCGACGTGTCGGTCGACTCGCTACCGGTGGTCGAAGGAGACGGAAACCAGCTCCGGCGGCTGTTTCAGAACCTGCTCGACAACGCCATCCAGTACAGCGGCGACGGAGCGCCGGTGGTCACGATCGAGGCCGAACGCAACGACGCCGACCGAGGCTCGGACGTCACCGCTTCCGAGGACGGGGAGGAGTGGATCGTCTCCGTCAGCGACGAGGGAATCGGTATCGCACCGGCGGACGAAGACCGCGTGTTCGACGTGTTCCAGCGTCTCCACAGCACCGAGGAATATCCGGGAACCGGGATCGGACTCGCGGTGTGTCGACGTATCGTCGAACGCCACGGCGGCGAGATTTGGATCGAGCCCGGTCCCGATGGGGGCACGACGTTTTCGTTTACGCTCCCGGCCGCAAACGCCCGAAATGTGTGATCTCCTTGCCACCAGCGCTCGAGAGGTCACACCGCTGTTGCTCGTCGTAGTACGAGGGTTTTTATCGACGGCTTCGAAGGAACCGTATGGATCCGTTCGGCGGGAGTGTGACTGGGCGAACGTCCGAGACGACGGACGATAGACGGACGGTCGAAACGACAGATACGAACCACGAACCCGGGGTGGCTGTCGGTGCCACCAAAGCGGCGGCTGTCGGATCCGTCAGATCAGGTGCCGTCGGGACCTGGGGGAGTGAGCGACGATGAACCGCCAACGGCTCAGCTTGTTGTACGCCTTCGGAATCGCGCTCAACGGGGCCGCGCTGATCGTCGCGGCGACGGCCGGATCGACGCTGTACGCCGTCACGTTCGGGCTCGTCATGATCTACCTCGCCATCAGGTACGTGATGGTCTCTCGAGGCTGATCGACTCGAGTAGTTGGGGTCGCAGTTCCGTCGCCCCACCGGATCGTCACGCCGCGTTGAATCGACCTGAGTGAATCGAATCGGTCTGACGACCTCGAATCGACGTGACCGAACTGGACGGTCCGCGTCGACGAAGTCGAATCGAAAGGGGATTTAGTACCCAAACCAGTTCAGCCGCGTTCGTATGCGTCGCCGGGTCGATCGGGTGGTATGGAAGCGGTTCCCATCCACCTCGAGGCGGCGATCTACCTCTACTTCCTGGTCGTCGGCGCGGCCGGATTCCTCCTCTACGCCCGGCTTCGGTTCGGGCGAAGCGAGTCGACCGATGCCGGTGACGGCACGTCGAACGCGAACTGAGACGGTTTGCCGTCCGTCGGTTCCGGCACAATTGCGACCAAGAGCGGTTGGGCCGGCAAATCGGTACAGCAATCGTCCGGGGGCGAGTCACAGTCCGTCCCACGACCGAACGTCGCCGCCGTGCTCGTCGGCGAACGCCGCCGCGTCCGCCTCCCTGGAGAACGGCACGTAATCCGGCCCCATCGCCCCCTCCACGGCGCTGTCGACGACGTACGAACAGTCGGTTGCGTCCGCGAACGCCGACGCCTCGACGTGACTCGAGACGTACGTCGTCCCGTTTCGTTCCTCGAGGTCGTAGTCGACGCTCGAGTAGTCGGTGACGAACGCCGCGCGAAGCTCCCACCCTCGCCTCGTGCGCTCCTCGAGATAGGTGGCGAGTTCGACGATGCTGTCGAATCTGGCCGGGCCGTCGCGGTCGGCTGGCTCGCCGTCGGCGAAGTACAGCTGGCCGGCGGGGCCGAAGTGCTCCTCGATCACCATCCCGCAGACGTCGCAGGTCGCTCCGTCTCCGAGGGCGATCGGCTGGGTCGGCTCCGGCTCGTCGTCCCCGTCGTCTCCGAGACAGCCCGCCAGCCCGCCGGCCGCGACCGCGGCGATCCCGCCAAGTACGCGGCGCCTCGAGCGTGCGGTGCCAGCACAGTCACAGCCGGTCATAGCCGTCGCCTCCGTACCGCGAGCGCCGCGAGCGCGATCGGCAGGGCGATCCAGGCGATCAACGCGGCGACGAGGACGGGACTCGAGAGGCCGGACTCGGCGAGGACGGTCGCGAAGCCGGCGTCGCCGCCGGCGCCCAGCGAGCCGAGGACGAGCGCGCGGAAGATCCCGGTCGGGTTCGCGAGCACCATCGCCGAGACGGCGGCTCCCGAGAGGTCGAACGCGGCGACCAGACCCAGCCCGAGCAGGTCGTGGACGAGGACGAACCAGGCCCAGACGAGCAACGAGACGCCGAGTGCGTGGGTCTTCTCGCCGGCGATCGACGAGACCAGTATGGCGATCGAGAGGAACGCAAGTCCCAGCCCGACGGTCGCGAGCAGGAAGCCCGCGTAGGCGTCGAACCCGCCGAGGCCGAACTCCCGGAGCAAGAACGCGCCGGCGATTCCGAAGCCGAGGATCGTCGCGCTCGCGAGCACGACGGCCCGTCCGAGCGCGGTTCCGACGGCGAGCCAGGCGCGTTCGACCGGTAACGCGAACAGCGTGTGGAGCCAGCCGCTCTCCTCGCGGCCGACGATCGCGTCGTAACCGAACGCGAGCGCCACCAGCGGCACGAGGTAGACCGCGAGCACCGCGAGGCTCGCGACGGTTCGTTCGAACCCCTCGGGGCTGACACTCGAGCCGCTGAACGTCGTCAGCCCGAGTGCGAACGCCGCGAAGATGGCGGTCAGCGCGATCGCCCACCGGCCCCGAACCGCGAGCCGGTACTCCGTCTCGGCGACGACCAGTAGCTGTCGGTACCACCGCCCCGAATCGCCCGCTCGAGCCAGTTCCGCGTCGGCCAGCGTCGCGTATCCGCCGTCGGGTTTCGGTTCGCGGCGCTCGTCGGTCGCCCCGTCGTTCTCGAAATCCGCTCGTCGATCGGTCATTACGCGCTCACCTCCGCTGAGCCGGCCACGTCGCCATCCTCGGCGCTCTCGCTGTGCCGTTCGGCGGGTTCGTCGTCGTGTCGTTCGGCGCTCTCACTCCCGATTTGCTCGGCGTCGACGGATTGGTTGTCGTCCGCGAGCGCCGCGTGAAACGCCGCCTCGAGCCCCGGTTCGCGGACCTCGAAACGTTCGACGAGGTCCGCTTCGAGATCTCCACAGAGTTCGAGCGCCGCGTCGCGCTCACAGACGACCTCGAGTCCCTCGGTCGTCTCGGTCACGTCGCCGCGCGTCTGGACGGTCTCGAGGAGTCGCTCGCGGGCTCGGCCGGGGTCCTCGCGGTCCTTGGCCGGTCGGATCGCGACCGTGACGCCCTCGCGTTTGGCGTCCTGGAGGCCCTCGACCGGGCCGACGGCGCGCAGGCGGCCGTCATCGAGGATCGCAACTTCGTCACAGAGGCGTTCGACCTCGCTCAAGACGTGCGAGGAGAGGACGACGGTGGCGTCGGTCTCGCGGTCGATCCGCTCGATGATCTCGTGGAACGTCGACACGCCGCGAGGATCGAGCCCGGCCGTCGGCTCGTCGAGGACGAGCACCGGCGGCTCGGCGACGAGTGCCGAGGCGAGGCCGAGCCGTCGCCCCATCCCGTTGGAGTACCCAGACACGGCGCGGTCGGCCGCCTCGGCTAACCCGACGGTCTCGAGGGCGTCGTCGATGCGCCGGTCGCGGTTCTCGAGTCCTCGGATCCGGGCGTGGACGTCGAGCACCTCGCGGCCCGTCATCGCCGCCGGGAAGCCGGCGTGTTCGGGCAGGAAGGCGACGCGCTCGCGGACGCGGTGGCCGGCGTCGGCGATGTCGACGCCGCCGACTTCGATTCGCCCCTCGTCGGGCCGGTCGTGACCGACCAGTAGCTCGAAGAGGGTGGTCTTTCCCGCGCCGTTCGTCCCGAGGACGCCGAACGTCGACCCCGACGGGATCGTAAACGACGGTCCGTCGAGGGCGACGACGTCGCCGTAGCGTTTGTGGACGTCAGTGATCGTGAGTTGCATAGTAGTCCCTCCAGTTGTCGTGGGGCGAGTCGGCGAGCGGTCGGTGGTCGACGACGCCGGGCGACTCGAGGACCGGGAACGAACTCTCGGCCATCCGGACGGCGTCGAACGCCGGGCTCTCGGCGAACACCGCCGCCTGCGGTCGGTCGTGGATGACGCCTTCGACGGCGCCTGCCGGCTGGTGGCGCGTTTCGCTGGTGCCGTCCCCATCGAGGTCGACGGCGCGAGCGTCCGACCAGTAGTTGCCGCGCTCGGAGTCGTTCCAGTGGATCTGTGCGGTCGTCGGGGCGTACGCCGATTGCCCGTTCGCGACGAAGCTGTTGCCGACGACGAGTTCGTCCGAACTGCCCGCGGTGAACTGGATGCCGACGTCGTTCTCGAGGACGAGGTTGTCGACGATCTCGTTGCGGTGGGCGTTGTAGACGTAGAGCCCGTTGCCGTTGCCGACGACGGCGTTGTCCCGAACCACGCTGTCGTCGACGTCCTTGATCAGGATGCCCTGGCCGCTCGGGCCGTCGTTTCGCACGGCGGTGTTGTTCGCGACCGTCAGGTTCGACGACACCATCAGCGCGAAGCCGACGTCGTTGTCGAACGCGACGTTGCCCTCGAGGCGGTTGTCGTCGGAGTACATGTAGTGGACGCCGTACCGGAGGTCCCACATGGCGTTGCCCTCGGCGACGACCCCCTCGGACCAGGAGAAGTAGATCCCGTCCCGGGCGGTCGCGATCCGGTTGTCCCGCAACTCGGCGCCGTCGGCCCGATCGAGGTGGATACCGTTGCCCCGCTCCGACTCGGAGACGTCCTCGCGGCCGACGATTGTCGACTCCTCGACGGTCACGTCCTCGGCCTCGCCGATCCAGACGCCGTAGGTGACGTCGGTGATCCGAAGCTCCGAGAGGGTCGACTCGGAGCCGTTGACGAGCAGTCCCGCATCCTCGTTACCGCGGTCCGGTCCGGAGTCGCGGACCCAGAGGTCGGACATCGTCACGTTTGCCGCGGCGACGTGGACGACAATGTCCTCGCCGCCGCCGTCGATCAGTGCGCTCTCGGCACCGTTTGCGCCTTCGATCGTGACGTCCGCCGTCTCGATCGTCACGCGTTCGTCGAAGCGCCCCTCGAGGACGACCGTGTCCCCGGGTTCGGCGGCGTCGACGGCGGCCTGGACGGAGTCGAACTCCTCGCCGCCGACGGTCGCGACGCCGGGTTCCTCGGGTGGCTCGGCGTCCTCGACGCCCTCGACGTCGGGCGTCCACTCGTCGACGGTGGCTTCGCGGTCGTCGGTCCCGTCCGTCGCCGCGACGGCGGCCGCCCCGAGCGAGACGACCAGGACGACCGTCGCGAGCGCGACGAACCACGACTCGCGATCGATCGTCGAGAACGCGCGGTCGACGGCCGGTAGCAGGCGATCGATCATCGCGGCTCACCTCCGTCTCCGCGAGTGGCTTGGGGACCGTTCTCGGTCGTTGCCGGCGCGTCCGACCCCGTCTGGGACGTGGACTCGTCGTCCGAGCCGGTCGCGTCGGACGTCGCGTTTCTCGAGGCGACACTCTCTGGTCGGCCGCTCGAGTCACCGTCCCGCCGGTCGCTCGAGTCGTCACCCGTCGAGCGTGACCCGTTTCGTACGAGGTCGGATTTCTCGGCTACGAGCGCGGGAGCGTCGCCGATCGTCGCCTCAGAGTCCCGAAGGACGAAGGCGACGACGACGAGGACGAGCGCGGCCGCGGTAAGATAGCCACCGGGGCCGAACCAGGCGACGCCGCTGATGTTCGCGATCTCGTAGCTCCCGAGTAACGGCGGCGTGAACGGTTCGATGCCGCGCATCGGCGCGTCCGGGTCGAGCGCGTGGCCGGCCTGGTGGAGCCGATACTGGATGAACGCGAACATTCCGGCGAAGACGGTGATCGTCCCGACGAGCTGGCAGGCGAGTCCGAGTTTGAGCTTGCGAACCGTCGGCGCGAGCGCGACGAAGACGCCGGCGGCGGCGACGGCGACGAACGGGAGCGGGCCGACCGACCACTCGGGGACCGCGATCGCCTTCTCGTGAACGTCGTAGTTCGGCTCGAGATACACCGGGTCCGGATAGTAGAAGCCGACGTACCGGTTGAGCCCCTGGATTTCGCGGACGTCGCCCTCGAGTCTTGGGTAGGCGTACAGTTCGACGAGCATGCCGTCGGGGTACTGGGGCGCCTCGAGCGTGATCCGCCACATCGGCAGGAGGACCGCGACGAGCAACAGCGCCGCCGCTACCAGCGGCAGGAGCCGTCGAATCTCCGCGAACCGTTCGATTCGGGTCATGGTGTGGTGGGTGGAAACGTGAGCCCGCGGTTAGTCGGCGGGCTCGACGAGCAGTCGCGAGCGCATCTCGAGGTGGAGGGCGCTACAGAAGTACGCACAGTAGATCCAGTAGACGCCCGGCTCGTCCGCCGTGAACGTCACCTCGCGGGTCTCTTGTGGTGCCAGTTTGACGTTGACGTCGTGTTCGGGGATCGCGAGCGAGTGGAGGATGTCTTCTTCCTGTTCGATGTTCGTCGAGCGAATCGTCACCTCGTCGCCCTCCTGGACGGTGATATCGGAGAATCCGAAGTGGTTACGCTGGTTGTACATCTCGACGTGGACCTGGTCGCCGTCGCGCTCGATGAAGTTGTCCTCGTCGGACGGCGAGATGAAGTCCAACTCGAGGTCGTCGGGGTCGTAGACGCTGGCGGGATCGAGCCGGTCGGCGCGGACGATCGAGGCGTCGTGCGGTTCGGGGTAGGTGGGCGTGTCCTTGACCAGTTCCATCCCGGCGTCGTCGTCGCCGATGTAGAACAGCTGGTCGTTCTCGGGGAACACCGGCCCCACGGGGAGGAACCGGTCTTTCGAGAGTTTGTTGAGGACGATCAGCCAGTCACCTTGCGGATCGCCGGTGTAGGACTCGGCGGCGATCAGGTGGCCGGGACTGTAGTGGACGTCGTGTTTTTCGATGACTGGATCCTCGGAGCCCATCTCGGCGTCGACGGCGGCCTCGATATCCCACTTGACGACCTGTGAGTCGACAAATAGGGTCGTGTAGGCGTGGCCGCGGCCGTCGTAGGCGGTGTGGAGCGGGCCGTTGCCGACGTTGACCCGCCCGACGACGGCGTCGTTGGGGTCGCCGACCTCGTTCAATTGGCCGATCTCGATGATCGTACACGTCGGGTCGAGCTTTCCGGAGGCGATCGCGTACTGCCCGTCGGGCGTGACGCTCACGCCGTGGGGGTTCGTCGGCACGTCGATGTATCGGACCAGCGGCTCGTCACCATCGTTGAGCGGACTGTCCTCGCTGCCGTCGACGACGGGGACGCCGTTTACCTCGTCGTACTCGCCGGCTTCGACGGCGTCCTCGATACGGGGGACGTTGAACGCGACGACGTAGTCCGTGTCGGCCGCGGTCATCTCCGACTCCGTGACGCCCTCCTCGCTGTTGTAACTGGTCGTAAAGAACCACTCGCCTTCCTTCCCGGAGTCGCCGTTGTCGAGGTTGCAGTCGACGCGGACGTCCCACTCGTGGTCGAAGGGATCCGGCGACATCGCCGAGAGCGTCGAGCCGTACTCGCTCGGATCGTCCAGGTCGCGCCCGTCGTTCGGGATCGGAACCCGGAGTTCGCCGACGCCGAAGACGTACCGGCTGTCGGGCATCAGCATACACGCGCCGTGGGTTCCCTGGTGGTTCGGCAGGTCGATGATCGCGTCCGTCTCGAAGTACTTCAAATCGATTCGGGCCATCCGGCCGTTGGCCTTGTCGTTGACGAACAGCCACTCGCCGTCGTACTGGTTGTCGGTCTGGCTCGGCCGCGGGTGATGGGTGTCTCCCCACGTGTAGCCGCCGGCCTCCTGTAACATCTCGTGGGTTTCGTCGTCGAACCCGTAGCCGCGTGCGCTCTCGACGTTGAACACGGGGATTCGCATTATCTGGCGCATCGACGGCACGCCGTAGACGCGAATGTCCCCCGAGTGTCCACCCGAGAGGAACGCGTAGTAGTCGTCGAGTTCGCCGGGCGGGACCGACGCGTCGACGTCGGCAGCCGCCTGCGTGTCTCCGTCGCTATCCAACAGCCCCGTACAGCCGGCGAGCGACCCCATCGCCCCCGCGGCCGCACCCGCCTTCACGAAGTCCCGCCGCGGGATTCGCGCGAAGAGGGGGTCTCGGTCGTCGGCCGACGTCCGTTCGGTCGCCGATTTGTCGCCTGTGGATGTGGATTGAGTCATCGTTCTGAGTGTGTCGGGATCGGTCGTTGCACCCTGCCGGTGAACCTGGGCCTGACTACAGACGTCACTCCGTACACCACGACATTAGGCCCGTCTCAGATTCCCGAGGACCAGTAAAGCAGGGGAACCGGTTCGCCCGGGACTATTTAAATCGGGCGTGGTTCCGGTCGCCGACGATCTCGAGCATCCCCATCGCGGCCACGCAGTCGGGACAACAGCGTCGGCTCACGGTCTCGTAGGCGTCCGCGACGCCGGTGCCGGGTTGGGTGGCACAGGCGCTCGTGTCTGCGGGGTGAACGCCTCGCCTTCGATGGATCGGTCACAGCGATGGAACCGCAGTTGGGCCTCGGAGGAGCGATACCGGTCCTACTGAAAACCCGGAAAATCAATCGAATTCGGGAACGAAGTCAGTCGCGAGTTCGCCAGCGAATTCACCACCGGTCTGCCACGAAACCTGCTCGTCGTCGAATCCGTACCGTGGAATCAGTGTCTCCGTTGCTTCACCGAGCGGGATATCGTTCGTTACAACGATCACCCGGTCAACAGCGCCGTCGACGAGCGTTTCGAGTGCCAAACCGACGATTTCGGTATCCGTCTTTTCGACGACGTCCTCGGATCGATCGCTGGCTGTCGCGATGAAACGCCGCGCCTGATCCATGACCCGTGAAACGTCCGGTTCCGAGTACGACGGACTTTCAGTGACCGTCATCCACCCATCACGTAGCGCCTCGTCTACGGCAGAATCGCTGGTCGCGTACTCCTCGAGCGACGTCTCACCTCCCATTTCGGCGTAGACCTGTGGCGGTATCCGCAAGATCGTACCGCGTCGGTCGGCTTCACGGCCCAACGCCCGGAACCGCGTGCTCTCGCGTCGGCCACAGCTGATGAGGATAGAGGAGTCGATGAACACAGTTTCGTCATCGTCGCCCATCTTCGATCAGCCCTCGACGATCGGACGGAGTGCATCCAAAATGATGCCCGCCTCCAGGGGACTGACCCCTTGCTCGCGGGCCATAATCCGGTGTGTCACCGTCCCGTCGACGTACTCGCGAGCGTACTCGAGGGCAACGGCGAGCCCGTCCAATCCGTGGCGGTCGATGTAGGTATCGACGTCGTCGTCTCGCATTCGGCGGGCGATTGCTTCGATCAGCGCCGGCGTGATCTCCCGTTCGACGTTGCCCTGTACCAGGTGGAGATCGATCTCTTCGGCGGTGTAATGCGCCGGCCGTCCCTCGTTCGACTGCTCGATGAACCCCGCGGATTCGAGGTCGTCGACGTACTCGTAGGTCGTTCGTTGCGGTATCTCGAGGGTCTGGACGACATCCTCGACGGTCGCGTCCGGATTGTGCCGGAGATACGTGTAGATCCACGCTTTCCGGGCGTTCCCGAGGAGTTCGAATACGTCCCCGCCGGTGTCGAGTGGTGTTTTCCACTCCGCTTCTCTCGTCGCCATCTCTAGTTGTGAATTGCACGCAAATAACAATAAAGCTTATCGAGGGTGTCCTCTTCGGAGCGAGGCCGAACTCAGCCGGCGTCCCTCGAGCGCGGATCGACGACGATCTCGAGCATCCCCATCGCGGCCACGCAGTCGGGACAACAGCGTCGGCTCACGGTCTCGTAGGCGTCCGCGACGCCGGTGCCGGGTCGTGCGGCGAGGCGAAACCAGCGCTCGCCCTCGAGGGCTCGATCACAGCGATAGCAGATGGGGTGGGCGTCGACATCGCCGGCGTCGTCGGCCGATTCGTCGGAATTGAGAGTGGACGACTCGAGGTTCGAGGCGTCGTCGGCCGATCCGTCGGGACTCGAACTCATCGACACCACCGGTGGCTGTCGACTCCAGCGTCGTCGCTCCGTGAATCCGGGCGAGAATCGGTGCGTGGACTCGAGCGTGAGACGGCGTTCTCGCGGCCGACGGACTCCGTACGCTGGTCGTCTGCGATACCGGTCGCTCGTGCGAGACCTTTTTGTCTCGGTGGCAGTAATGGAAGCATGGCATCCGTTGTAGTCGCAATGGAAGCCACGTCTCGGGTGTTCCTACCACCCGGGGCATTTCGTACGCATGCCCCCGCGTCTTCGTGTGGAGGTGACTTCCATTGTGACAGTTACTCAAGGAGTGTAATATATTTACTGGAATATGGGTGGAGAAAAGCGGTGTCGACAGCGTGGACCCCGTCGAGATCACGGTAGTCCGAATGCTCCGATCGCACAGTCGATCATCGCTCAGTACAGTGAACGTCGGTTCAGCGAAGCAGGCTCTCGATGTTTCGATGCCGAATATTCGCCCACGCATCGAGCTCGAGATCGAACTGTTCGAACAGAGCAAAGTGTGGAATCTGGTGGCCGGGAAAGAGATAGTCGGTCCCGAAGACGAGTTGCTCGTGGTGTGACTCGAGGAATGCCTGTCCGTGTGCTTCGTCGCGCGTGAGCGCGTTCCATCCCCCGAGTGTGGAGATGTCTCCGTAGATGTTGTCGTACTCCGCGAGCAACTCCCAGACGCGGCCGGGAGCTTCGATCGGTCCCTCCGGGATCCGCCCGAGATCCAGCGGTTCGACGTCCGCGGACATATGCGACCACCACCCGTGGGCGTGTGCGACGAAATCGACCTCGGGATACGACGCCAGGATACTCTCGAGTCGCGGGAGCCCGACGTCGTCCCGCATCATCTGCCGATCGGTGTGAAAGAGGATCGGTAACTCGTAGGTTGCACAGAGCTCGTATAGCGGTTCGAGGCGATCGTCGTCGATATCCATCGCCATTTTCAGCTCGCCGAATCCACGAGCGCCGCGGTCGATGTAGTGCTCGAGGCGGTCGGCGGCAGCGTCCGTTCCGTCGACGTCTCGCGGATCGACCGTGCAGAAGGGAACGAGCCGGTCGGGATACGAAGCGACCTCGTCGAGCACCCACCCGCTCGGCGCTCGAACGGGATACGCTTCGGGAGCGTCGAACGCGAGGACGACCGCTCGGTCGACGTCGTTGGAATCCATCCACTCGACGAGCTGCTCGGCGAAGAGGGGGTCGTTTCCCCGGGCTTCCGTCGGAATAACGTGCGTGTGTGCGTCGAAGAGCGGGAGGTCGTCGACGGTTTCCGGCTCGTCTTCCCCCGGTTTGTCTTCGTCGGTTTCCGGCTCGTCTTCCCCCGGTTCGTCTTCGTCGGTTTCCGGCTCGGTTTCCCCCGGCTCGTCTTCGTCGGTTTCCGGCTCGGTTTCCCCCGGCTCGTCTTCGTCGGTTTCCTGCCCGTCTTCGTCGGTCTCTGTGCCAGTCTCGGAGATTTCCGGGATGTCGGACGTCTCGTCGGTCGACTCCGGGGTTTCGGACTTCGATGCCGATCCGTCGGAATCAGTAGATGCGCACCCGGCAGTGGTTACAGAGAGTCCGATGCCTGTTATCGCGAGATATCGCCGGCGCGTCGTGAGAAATTCTGAGTACAGTGAGTTGCCAGCGTCTGCTCTGGCTGGCTCGGAGTCGGGGGTTGAATCGTCGGAGGATGGGGACGAACCAGGCATAACCTGTAGCTCTACAGAACAGCGTATACGATTAATGCGTGTAGTTGACTCTTAATTCACGCATCTTCAGGCAGACGAATGTTGTCGTGGAATACAGTCCCGTTATCGTCTGCCTGTTGTGCGATACTGCGACCTTCGATATCCCTCGAGAATGCCGAAACGGAGTCAATAGTAGCCACTGACAGTCACTGCACACCCGATCGCCAGACGAAAAGCGCGGTTCGAAGCGTGCGCGGTTCGGAGCGTGCGCGGTTCGGAGCGTGCGCGGTTCGGAGCGAACGGAGTGAGCGAGAACCGCGAGAATGCGAACGGGGAGGAACGACCCGTGAGCGAAGTGAGCGAGAACCGCGGGAATGCAAACGGGGAGGAACGACCCGTGAGCGAAGTGAGCGAGAACCGCGAGAAAGCGAACGGGGAACGAACGTGACCCGTGAGCCAAGAAGTCGTTCGAACGACCAGCGGTCGTTCGTGATGACGAACATCTTCGATTTTCGAACTATGAGTGAGAACCGCGGAATAGCGAGCGGTGTGTACATCGTTGCAGTTGTCACTTTAGTGTGGAGTCAATCGAACCGCCCAGAAATCGAAGGTCGGCGGACGCGGACAACGGATCACTGACTCCGGAAGAGCCGGAACGCTCCCTGCCCGGTCGCGACCTCGCGCGTCTCGCCGTCAGGAGTCGTACTCTCGACGACGACCTCGCTGACGCCGACGCTCGAGCCCGCTCGAACCACCTCCGCCGTCGCTGTGAGGTCGCCGGTCGCCGGCCGGAGGTAGTTGACGCTCAGGTTGATCGTCGAGACGGTTCCGCCGAACGGGTCCTCGAGTTTCGTCCGGAGGGAGAGCCCGCCGGCGGTGTCGATGAGCGTGGCGGCGACGCCGCCGTTGATGTCCGGCCGTCGATCCGCCGGGCCGTTCGGGCGCGCGTTCGTCAGCTTCTCGTCGTAGGGAATCGAGAGGGTCATCGTCCCGTCGCCGACGTCGTCGACGGTCGTCCCGATCCACGAGAGGAACTCGTGGTGTTCCTCGACGACGTACCGGAGGGCCTCCTCGAGGTCGTCGAACTCCGTCATCGCCGTTTGTAGATCGTCGGTCATGGAACCCCCTCCACCGGGGACGCCCTTGATGGCACCGCTTCTCGCCTTTTCAGTTGTCGAGCGTTTATTTCGGTCCACGGAAGCGCTGACCCATTTTCGCGGCCTCTGTGTCGTCACGGCGACCTCGGTGCACGGTTGGCCGTCCCCTTCACCCATCACAAAGCGTTTACCGGTCCCCCGTGCCCGTTCGTGTATGACGCCCGACAGGCGGTCCCTGCTCGCGCTCACCGGCGCCCTCCTCGCCAGCGCCGCAGGGTGTACGAGCGACGGCGGCAACGGCGGAACGGACGACACCGACGGGATCGACGACGCCGACCCCGCCGATCCCGACGGCACCGAGGCGGACGGCGGCGACGAGAGCGAGTTCGACAGGGAGGCCCCCGAGTTCCCCGAGATCGATCCCGTCACCGATCCCGACCTCGAGATCGATGCCCTCGCCGAGCAGGTACGGGCCAACGTCGCGTTCTCGCTCGAGGCGCTCGCGCAACTCCGGACGAACGAGCCCGACGACAATCTCTTCTTCTCGCCGTACAGCATCTCCGTCGCGCTGGCGATGACTTACGCCGGTGCGCGCGGCGAGACCGCCGAGGAGATGGCCGACGTCCTCCGCTACGACCTCGAGGGCGAGAACCTCCACGCCGCCTTCGGCGCGCTCGAGGCCGAGTTCGAGCGGCGCAACGAGGACGGTGAGGAGGTGGAGACGCCCGAGTGGATGGACGAAAACGAGGACGAGGACGACCTCGGCTTCCAGCTCTCGAGTGCTAACGCCGTCTGGACAGAGAAAACGTATCCTTTCGACGACGACTATCTCGAGTTGCTCGAGGCGTACTACGGGGCCGGCGAGCACCTGGTCGACTTCGTTGAGAGTCCCGACGAGGCGCGCCGGGAGATCAACGAGTGGGTCGAAGAGCGGACCAACGACCGGATCGAGGACCTCCTCCCGGAGGATTCGATCGACCCGGCGACCCGGATGGTCCTGACGAACGCGGTTTACTTCCTCGCGGCCTGGGAGTACGAGTTCGACCAGGCGGGGACCCAACCGAAGCCCTTCGCGAGCCTCGACGGCACCGAGAGCGACGTCCAGATGATGTCCCAGGTCGAGGAGTTCCGGTACGCCGAACTCGACGGCCACCAGCTGGTCGAACTCCCCTACGCAAACGGCGAGACGAGTATGATCGTCGTCTGCCCCGCCGAGGGGGAGTTCGAATCCTTCGAGGAGTCGTTCTCCGTCGACCGACTCGCGATCATGCTCGAGGAAGCCTCCCGCGCGAGGGTCGACCTCGAACTCCCGAAGTTCGGCATCGAGTCGGAGTTCAGTCTCGTCGACACCATGCAGCAGTTGGGGATGGAGCAGGCGTTCGACGGCGGGCGCGCGGACTTCAGCGGAATGCTCGAGGACGACGGCGAAGGGTTGTTCATCGGCGAAATTCGCCACCAGAGCTTCGTCGAGGTCGACGAGGAGGGAACCGAAGCCGCGGCCGCGACCGCGGTCGTGGTCGAAACTGACGAAGGACCCGAGCGCGTCGAGATGACCGTCGACCGGCCGTTTCTCTTTTACATCCGGGATCGGCCGACGGAGACGCCGCTGTTCGTCGGCCGGGTCGTCGACGGCGAGGCGCTCGAGACGGGGTAGCTGAGTCGGCTCACCACTCGCCGGTCAACCGCGCCTGCGCCGGCCTTGCTCCCCGATTACGGGCCTCGAACTCGAGCAGCCGGCGCTTCGTCGCCACGCCGTCGGCCGCCGAGTAGCCCCGCAGGCCGCCGTCGCTCCCGACCACGCGGTGACAGGGGACGATCACCGGGACGGGGTTTTGCGCGCAGGCTCGACCCACGGCGACTGGCGCCGTCTCGAGTTCGTCTGCGAGGTCGCCGTACGTGCGCGTCTCGCCGTAGGGGATCTCGAGCATGGTGGCCATCACCTCGCCCGCCAGCCCGTCCGCGAGGTCGACCTCGAGGTCGAACGTCCGGCGGTCGCCGCGTTCGTACTCGCGAACCTGTTTGCGAACGTCGTCGGCTGGTTCCGCGACGAGCGCGTCGTCGATCGTCACCGTACTCCCGAATGCGTCTACGTTCATGGTGTCTCCTCGTCGATACGTCCGTTTCCGTAACGGCGAGCATAAGTACCCGCCACGAACCGAAAGTGATCTCACTCGCGGCGAACGCGAACCTGAACCCGGTCGCCGACCGCGAGTCCGTGATCCCTCTCGACGAGTTTCGCGCCGAAGCCGCCGTCTCGAGCGCAAAACGTCGAGAGGCCCGTGACTGGGTCGCCGTTTGCCGTCACAACGACGTCGTCCCAGGCGACCGTCCGGCCGTCGTCGCCATCGACGACGCCGATTCGATCGCCGACGATCAAGACCGGCCCCTCGAGCGCGCTCGAGCGGAAAACCCCGCCGCCGTCGTAGTGGGGGAGCCCGCCGTCGAGAACGCCCGCGAACCCGTCGGCAGGGGCTCCGTTCTCACGACCGACTCCGATCCCGACGAACTCCGACCCCGGATTCGGATGTGCGGGCGCGTCGAGGACGGCGTACGTCTCTCCGCTCGCGACGACAGTCCCGGTCCCGTCCCACGGAAGCGGGCGGATCTCGACGCCCGACTCGAGCGGGAGCGACCCGGTCGCCCGTCGGAGGTTCTGGTCGGGACGGCGAAAGCCGACGTGGAGGTGGTTGTCGACCCAGGGGGCGAAAAAGCCCGCGCGGATGAGGTCGCCGAGCGAGTCACCCACCTCGAGGCGGTCGCCGTCTTCGACCGCCGGCTCGACGTGGAGGATACGGGCGACCAGCCCCTCGAGCTCGGGCGGACCGTCGCAGTCGACGAGGATCAGGTGATCGTGGGCGGGCGCGTAGGGTTTCGACGGCGCACGGACCGAGGCCGTCTCGCGGACGACGCCGGAGACGGGACTCGGAGCGGCCGTCGTCCGTCCCCCCTCGAGCGTCCCCGGATAGAGATCGATCGCACAGCCGCGGTTGTGGGCGGGGTACGGTGAGTTGTACAGCGAAAAGCGCGCGTATCCGGACAGCACTGATTCGGGAACTACGACCGTCATTCCGTCGACGTCACTCCCGTGAGTCAACGGGACGGGAGCGTTTAGGGTCGTCGACCCGAACTCCTGTGCATGCGGCTGTACCGCGGACGCGCGCCGACGATCGAGGCCGACCGTGTGGCGAGCGCTCGCCTCCTCGAGCGCGTCGGGGTGGACGGCGACTCTGCAGTCCGGGTCTGGGTTCCCCACCGACAGGTGGCGTTCGGCCGCCGAGACGTTCGTAGGGGCGGCTTCGACCGCGCGCGAGAGATCGCTCGAGACCGCGGTTTCCCGCCCGTCGAGCGCGAGGTCGGTGGGCGGGCGGTCGCCTACGACGGCGAGACGACGATCGCGTTCGCCCGCGCGGACCCCGTCGACGATTTCCGGGAGGGTCTCGACGATCGCTACGAACGGACGACCGCCGCCGTCGAGCGCGCCCTCTCGAGGCTCGGACTCGAGACCGTCCGCGGGGAGCCCGACGACGCGTTCTGTCCGGGTTCGCACTCGCTGTCGATGCCGGCCTCGAGCGAGACCCGCGCTGAGGACGAACGGCTGCGAAAGGTCGTCGGCATCGCCCAGCGGGTTCGCCAGGACGCGGCGGTCACGGCGGGGATCGTCGTTGTCGCCAATCGGGACGAACTCGCGGGGGTGCTCGAGACGGTTTACGAGGCGCTCGAGCTCTCGTTCGATTCCGACGCCGTCGGGGCGCTTTCGGTCGAAGGACGCATTGAGGTGACGGACGTTCGGAGGGCACTCGAGACGGCGCTCGTCGCCGACGAACGCCCGAGGGTTCGATCGGTCGCGGCTCTCGCGGACGATCCACCGTAGTCACCGTTCGAGGAAGCGCCGATCCGATTCCAGTGGTGTCCCACCAGCAACGTTTTCGGGGCTCGGCCGCCTCTGACTCGAGTATGTCACCACGATCCGGACCGGACCGATCGCCGTCGGCCGACGACGTACCCACGACCGATCCGACCTGGACCGAGTTGCTCGAGGACGCGGCGTCGATCGCCGAGGAGTACCGTGAAGACGGCTGGGACGCCGTCGTTCTCGAACCGGTCGACGTCGTGCCGAGCGAACGCGAAGGACGGGTCGGCTTCGACGTTCGGGTATCCGACGTCGAGTACGGCCTCCTCGAGGCGCTGATCGAGAACGACGACGTGGTGTTCGCGGACGCCGAGGTGTACTATCGGCCGGCGGCGGGTGCAGACCGCCGATTCGCCCTGGCGGTCGAACGCGACGCGGCGAGCGAGACCGCGGTCTGCGTGCCGCTGACGTACTCCGTCGACGAGGCTCGCTCTGTCCTCGAGGCGGCGTTGCTCGAGGGGGAGTTACTCGTTCACGTCCGATCCGCGGGCTCGAACGAGTCGGCGGACGCCGGAGGTTCGGATTCCGAACCGCCCACCGACGGCGACCCGGCGGAGTGGGTGACGTTCTCCCACGACGATCCGTCGCTGTTTCTCGAGGAAGCCGACGTCGAAGACTGGGAACCGAAGTAGCTGAATCGACGTGAAACGGCCCCGGTCGCACACGATTCTTTTCTATCTATCTCGAGGCGTTTATTTTACGCCGATACGTTCGTGTCGTATGAACCGACGGGCGATACTCGCGGCGGTCGGCGCGGGTTCGGTTGCGACGGCGGGCTGTCTGGCCTCGATACCGACCGGTGACGACGACAGCGAGCCCGAATACGGAATCGAGATCGAAACCGACGACGCACTCGAGGCGGTCGATATCGGCTTCGGCGTCGAGGTCGAGGAGGGGGCGACGGCGGAGTCACCGGCGAAACTGAACATCACGATGTACAATCACGCTGGCGACGGTGCGACGAGCTTCGCTCAGACGGTCGAAACCGGCCCCGATCCGCCGTTTTCCGGACGCATCGGTGAGAACGAAAGCGGCGATCGGCTCGTCCTCGAACCGATCCTCATCGAAGGCGACGACACGAGAGGCGAACACGTCGACGGCGACTGCTGGCGGGCGTCGTCCTGGCTCCTCGAGTCGGTGCTCGAGTACGCCGAGGGGGAGGGAGGTTCGGTCACGCTCGACGCGAGCGGGGGTCTCTACCTCACCTACTACCTGCTCGCTCATCCCGACGCGGATGGCTGTATGCCCGCGGGAACGTACCGGTTCGAATCAGACCAGTACGGCGTGGACGACCACACCTGGGGGTTCGACCTGACGCTTCTCGAGTCGATCACGGAAACTGCGTCGGCGGACGCCGAATCGGACTGAGGCTGTCGTCCGCTACTCCTCGTCCCGTTCTCTGAGTTCCTCGCTGGCCTCGCGAACCTCGCGCATCACGCTCGAGATGCGCTCTTCGGCCTCGAGTTCCTCGTCGACGGAGAGGTCGACGCCCTCAACCTCTAAGAGGAATTTGGCGACCTCGGTCGACTCGTACATCACGTCGTCGAGTTCCTCGGCGGTGAAGAAATCACACATCGCGCCGTAGAGAAACGTTGCGCCCGATTTTCTGACCTTCTCCTCGAAGGAGGATCGTGCCTGGTTGACCGCCTGTGGCGTGTAGGTGTCGGTCATGAACGGCACGAGTTCGGGCAGGTTCTCGCCGATCTTGGTCATCTCGACGCCGGTCTCCGTTCGGAAGTCCGCACAGAGGCGGGCGATCGCCCACTCGCGGGCGGTGACGTACGTCCGATCGCGCAGGAACTCGTTGACCCGATCGTACTGGGCGCCGTCCATCTTCGTGAACCGAGCGTACTTCTGGACGTCTTCGGGAACGTCCGACTCCTCGGGTTCGGGATCCGGAACGCCGGGCATCGGTCCGCCGTCCTCCGGGTCGGTGTCGGAATCCGTGGTGTCGCCAGCGCTTTCGGCCTCGGTATCCACGGCGCCGTCAGTGTTGTCGGCCTCGATATCCGTGGTGTCGTCAGTGCTGTCGGGTTCGGTATCGTCGCTGGATTCGTCGGACCTCGAGGCCACGCCGGTCGACGCCCGGTCGGCGTTCGCTCGCTCGCTCTCGACGGGCCCACTTGCTCCCTCGTCGTCGCCTTCCTTCCCGGTCGACGCTCGACGCTCCTCGCCGTCTGCACTCGAGTCGGACGGCGATGGTCGTTCCGACTCCGGTGTGTCGGGTCCGTGGCTCATGGAGGTCTATTCCGAGACGTGTGGGATAAGGATTGTTCTCGGCCTCGTCCGTGGTCTCCGGACCGGGCACGGTGTTCAACTGTAAACTGGACTCGAGTTTCGTGAGGTTCTCCCGGATTTAAGTCCGTGAGCGGTGTTCGCTAGGTCATGTCACAGAATCCGGTCGTGGTCGAGGCGGTACGGACGCCACAAGGAAAAGAGGACGGCGCGTTCGCGGACGTGAGGAGCGAGGATCTCTCGGTGCCGTTGATCGACGAGATTCTCGCCGAGACCGGCCTCACTGGCGAGGAGATCGACGATCTGCTGTGGGGCTGTGCACAGCAACGCGGCGAGCAGGGGAACAACGTCGCCCGGGTCATCGCGTTGCTCTCCGAACTCGGCGAGGGCGTCCCCGCGACGACGATCAACCGCTGGTGTGCGTCCTCGATGCAGGCGCTAATATCGGCATCGGACGCGATCGCGGCGGGTAACCGTGACGCCGTCATCGCGGGCGGCGTCGAGAACATGAGCCGCGTTCCGATGGGCGAGAACACGCACAACGTCCATCCACGGATGGCCGACCTCTACAACATCGGCGAACTTCAGATGGGCATGACCGCGGAGACGGTCTCCGAACGGTACGACGTCAGTCGCGAGACTCAAGACGAGTACGCCGCACAGAGCCAACAGCGTGCGGTCGAGGCGACCGAGGACGGACGGCTCGCAGACGAGATCGTCCCGATCGAAACGGAAGACGGCACCGTCTCGGAAGACGAAGGTCTTCGCCCCGGCACGACCGCCGAGAAACTCGCCGAACTGCCGACCGTCTTCAAATCCGACGGCACCGTCACCCCCGGAAACGCCTCACAGATCTCCGACGGCGCGGCCGCGTTGCTCGTCACGAGCGAGGCCTTCGCCGAGGAACACGACCTCGAGATCCTCGCCGAGGTCGGCGCGAACAACGTCGCCGGCGTCGATCCGACCGTGATGGGAATCGGTCCCGTTCCCGCAACGAGGGGCTTGCTCGAGCGAACCGGTCACGATATCGACGACTACGATCTCGTCGAACTCAACGAGGCCTTCGCCAGCCAGGCGGTCTACTCGCGGGACGAACTCGGCATCGATCCCGACATTTTCAACGTCAACGGCGGCGCGATCGCGATCGGCCACCCGCTTGGCGCCTCCGGCGCGCGTCTGCCGGTGACGTTGATCCACGAACTCCGGCGGCGAGGCGGCGGTCGCGGCCTCGCGACGCTCTGTGTCGGCTTCGGGCAGGGGGCCGCGATCGAACTCGAGGTCGACTGATCGAACCGACGGCCGACTCGGAACGTGATCGGGCCGTCGGTGAGGCCGACAGCCGGACGGCGAGAGAAGGCGGAACAGTGTTTACACAATCCTGACACCTGCTTTAGCTGAAAGTAGGCGCTAAGCCCCCTTCCTCAGCGAACGCCGACCGAACGGGAGGCGCGAGCAGGGAGGGGATTCAGCGTCCCCAGAAATCGATCAATAATGGCGATAGTGGTGTCGTCGCGCTCGTCGTCGCCTTTCTGGCGATCATCACGCTCGTCGTCGGGGCTGGTGATCCTCATTTCGATGGCGTTCGAACTGGTCGGCGTGTTCGCACTCGTTGCACTCGTCTACGTGTGGTACGTCGCCCTGAACAGCGACGTCAGCGAGTTCCCCAATGTCCGTCCTGTGGCGCCTCACTCGACGCCGAGAAGGAAACCTGCAAGTACTGCGAAGGGTCGTTGTGATTGGGTCTCGAACGAGCTTGCCTTGCATCGGTCTCGAGAGCCCCATGCCGAGAGTGGGATCTCGAGTAACCCTCTGCTTCGGGGCTACTCGAGGATCGAGGACGCGTCGAAGAGCGGTTCGTCGAAGAGCGGTTCGTCGAAGAGCGATTCGCCGAGAACGTCGTCGGCGACGGTTTCGTCACTCTCCTCGAGTTCGGATTCGGTGCTTACCGAGACCTCTTCGGTGGTCTCCTCGGTGTTCGTTTCGGCCGAATCCTCGTAGATGGTTTCCTCGGTCGTCGTTTCCTCAGTGACGTCGGCTGTCGTTTCATCGGTCTCTATCACTGCCGCTCCAGTGGCGGCAGTGAGTGCGATAAACAGCGTAGCGATCACGGCGGTTACGACGATGCGACGGCCGAAACCATCGATATTCGTACCTATCATGGATGATTTGCCCAGCAGGGCATTGACGCCTCGATCGATTCGTGAATAAACGGTTGGTGCCGTTTCCCCGTCGAATGCGTAATTTCCTGATACAACTGGGCGACGGCCGGTGGGCGGACCCGCATCGTCTCGAGCCGCGTAAGAGGTCGTTGTCTCGGTAGGTTCGGGGTACTCCCCTGGAGAGTTGGAGATCGTCGTTTCCGACAGGACGGCAATCCGTCGAACCAGACGGGGACGGCAACTCGGCGAGCAAGCCGTGAATTTAGTACGCTCGAGCCGTAGGTCCGATATGGACGCGATCTTGCTCGCGGTGATCGTGGGTATTCCGCTCGCGTGGCACCTCGGCCTGACGGCGGTTACCTACTACGACGCCGGCCGCGTCGGGCTCGAGCCGCCGCGCAAGTGGGCGGCGATCACCTTCTGCATCCCGCTTTTCGGGTTCTTCATCTACCTCTTCGAGCGCAGCGAACTGTCCTACGATCCGGAAACCGACCCCTACAGGGAACACAACTTCAACATTCACCCATCCCGTGCGGACGACGCGCCGCTTCGATCGCGCGGGGACGGGCGCGACCCGTCTGCGGAGGGTTCAGACGAGGAGAGGCGTGAGGACGCGGACGGGTGAGATGGATCGCCGGATCCGCTCTTTCACATCCGGAGGGCGTAGACGATGACGAGTAAGCCGATCACCTGACTGAGCTCGGAGGCCGCGACGACCCCCTGTTCTACGACCGGCGACGGGCCGATCGCCGCAACGAGCGAGATCGCGACGGCGAAGAAGACGAACGGAACGGCGAGGAGGAGGATAAATCCCGTCGAGATGTATAGCATGGGCCGACTCTCGTTTCGCCGGTAGCCCCGGTAGGCGATGTAGGCGATCCCGAACCCGAGGATCCCCTTCAGGAAGTTAATCCCGAGCATCGCCAGTTCGAACTGATCGGCGCGAAACACCTCGTGTACTTGCAGTGGTACCTCGAGCATCTCACATCCCCTCGATCAGCCGCGTGAACCGATCGGCCATGTTCTCCTGTCGATCGATCCGGAACTCGATGCCGTCGTCGTCGATTTCGACGACGATCCGCGCTAAGTTCGTCGCGTACACCGTGTGGTGGTGTCCCCCCTCGGGATCCGGACGCGTCCGTTCTTCGAGGAGATCACACCGGCGCAGATCCTCGAGCCGGCGGTACACGGTCGGTTTCGACGCGCCACACCGTTCGCTCAACGTGTTCGCTGACATGGGTTCTCGGTACGTTTCGGTAAGGATGCGCCGTGCCGTCTCGTCTTTCAGCAGGGCGGCGACTTCCTCGAGACGCTCCTCACTCACGATGGGTACGTGCAGGGCGAGTGGATATATAGGCGTGACGACGACTTCACCCCCTGAAGTCGTGCTCGAGGCGCTTTGACGGTTCCGTGCGAGGTGACGAACGAGATGAGACGCTTACCCACAGACCGATCCGACCGGATTCGAGCTGTCGGTCGGTCGGCGCTTTCGGCCGTTCTGCTGGTTTCAGTCGTGGTCTCGCTTCTGGTTGCAGGCGTTTCGGGCCCGGTGCTGGCTTCCGGCCCGGCGTCGGCCGCGAATGCGCCGACCGGAGTGCAGGAAACGGACACTCCGTCCGACGAGGCGGTGTTCGACGACCCCGAGGAACTCGAGGCGCTGGTCGATGACCTGATCGGCGAGGAGATGGCCAAACACGATGTTCCCGGCGCGACCGTCGCCGTCGTCGAGGGCGACGAAACGGTCCTCGTGAAGGGCTACGGCGAGGCCGACATCGAGACGGGGGAGCCGGTCCGCGCGAACGAGACGGCGTTCATGATCGGTTCCGTCGGCAAGCTCGTGACCTGGACCGCCGTGATGCAGGGTGTCGAGGACGGGACACTCGACCTCGACGAGGACGTCAACACCTACCTCGAGGACTCCGAGGTCGAGATATCCGACACGTACGACGAGCCCGTGACGCTCCGTCACCTCGGCACGCACACTGCCGGGTTCGACACGAGGCTCAATCCGGGCATGGTTGAGAATCCGGACGAGGTGACCAGCCTCGAGACGGCGCTGGTCGAAACTCAACCCGATCGGGTCTCCCCGCCCGGCGAGGAGCCGCGGTACTCGAACTGGGGGACGATGCTCGCCGGCCACGTCGTCGCCGAAGCCCACGACACCACCTTCGAGCAGTACGTCCATTCGGAGATCTTCGAGCCCCTCGAGATGGATCATAGCACCTTCGCCCAGCCCGTTCCCGACGATCAGCCGGGCGAACTCGCGGCGCCGCATATGCCGACCGCCGACGGCGTCGAGCGCGACGATCGGGTCTACATCAACTGGCGGCCCGCCGGCTCGATGAGCGCGACGGCAACCGATATGGCGACGTTTATGAGCGCCCACCTCGGCGACGGTGCCGCGGGCGACGCCCGAATCCTCGAGCCGGAGACGGCCGAGACGATGCACGACGTCCACCACGAGCGCCATCCCGCGCTCACCGATTGGCGGTACGGCTTCTACGAGTACGGCCCGCCCGAGGACGACCTGATCGCCCACTCGGGCGGCACGGTCCACGAGACCACCAAGCTCGTCCTCGCGCCGGAGGAGGACGTCGGCGTCTTCGTGTCGTACAACGTCCGGAACGAGGAGGCGCTACCCGAGGACGCCGTTGGTGACGTACTGGCGGCGTACGACCTCACGTCTGAACCGACGGCCTCCGAGGACTCGACCGAGAGCACTGACGGGGACGAACGCGCGCTCGAGCGCGCGGAGACGGTCGACGGCGAGTACGAACTCTCGATGGTGCCGGACGACGGGCCCGAGCAGGCACTCGGCGTCGTCACCCGGCTATCGATCGACGCGACCGACGACGGCCGCCTCGAGAGCCACACGCTCGGGTTCGACGAGCAAGAGTGGGTCGAAACCGAGCCGTACGTCTATCAGGAGGTCGACGGCGACGACGTGCTCGTCGCCGAGGTCGACGGCGGGACGGTCGAGGCAGTCCACCTGAACAGCGCGCCGATGGCGACGTTCGACCCGGTCGCGACCCACGAGCGGACGGCCGTCGTCGGTGCGACCGTCGGCGCCGCACTCGCCGGCTTCGCCCTGTCGATCCTGGGCTGGATCGGTCTCGCCGCATGGCGCGGTTGGCGCCGGTATCGAACGCAAGCGAGCGGCGACGTGAACGGGAGCCCAGGCGGCGAGGCGGACGCCACCACTACGAGTGCGATCCGCGGGCGACTCGAGTCGCGGTTCCGCAGTCGATCGTGGCTCGCTCGAGCCGCGGGCGTCGCGCTGTGTGTCGTCTCGCTCGCGTTCGTCGGACTGTTCTTGGCGGCGTTCGGGACTGCGGGCGAACTCGCGTTCGTCACGATGCCGCTCGCGCTACGCGTCGCACTCGCGCTCCCCCCGTTCGTCGCGGCGCTCGCAGTTGCGACCGCGGTCGGAACCGCCCTCGCGTGGTACGACGGCTACTGGAGCAGGCGGGGGCGCATCCACCAGACGGCGCTCGCCGTCCTCGGAGTCGCGTTCACGTGGCAGCTGTTCCAGCTCGGCCTTCTGGGCCTGTGAACTCGACAGCGACCGGACACGCAACGAACCGAATTGACGGCCGAAAAACGAGTCGACCGACGATCAGTCGTCGGCCGGAACGCCGCTTTCGTCGACCGCTCCGTCGGGAACCGTCCCGTCGTCGTTCCAGTCGCGTTCATCGTAGTACTCGGAGAGTCCCTCCTCGAAGCCGGGGATCTGATCGTCGTAGGGGAGCGCGTCGTCGTTCCGGTCGAAGCCGCGCTGGTTGTTGAAGTGACGTTCGAGGGCGACGATCTCGCTTCCGATCTCGAGTAGTTCGTCGTAGTCGGCGTCGAGCAGGCTCGCGAGTCGCTCCTCGTCGACGAAGCTCCGCGAGAACTTACAGAGGACGGCGCTGTCCTTGATCACGTTGACGTTCTCGAGTTCGATGATCTTCGGTGGCTTGCCCTCGAGTCCCTCCTTTTCGAACGCCTTCTCGGCGTCGACCAGCGGGTACTCGTATGGGTAGAACTCGGCGTACATGTGGTCGGCGCCGCGATTCGAGGTGGCGAAGGCGAGCCCCTGGCCGTTCAGGGTGCGCCCGTCGTGGGCCGAAAACTCCATTCCCTTTACCGTCCAGTTCTCGACGCCGAGTTCGTCGTGAATCCGGTCGACTCCCTCCGCGAGCGTGTCGCCGATCCCCTCGCGGTAGGCGATCTTCTCGACGGTTTCGTGAATCAGGTCGGCGTTGCCGAACTCGTCTTCGCTCGCGAGGTAGGCCGCGACGACGTCGCCCGCGGAGATGGTATCGAGCCCGAGTTCGTCACAGAGCTTGTTCGATTTCATCACGTCGACGATGTCGTCGACGCCGGAGTTCGACCCGAAGGCCATCAGCGTCTCGTACTCCGGCCCCTCGGTCTCGAGGCCGGTTTCTTCGTCTTTCGTCGGAAGTTTGCAGGCGAACGCACAGGCCGAACAGGTTCCTTTCTTGTACTTTTTTTCCTCGATGCGGTCGCCGTCGATGTCGTCGATGTGCTCGAAGGAGAGTTCCGAGAAGTACCGCGTCGGCAGGGCCTCGACGCTGTCGGCGTAGGCCGCGACTGACGAGGTTCCCTGGCGTTTCATGATGTGATCCGACTGGGCGGCCTCGCCGTGGATCTCCATCTGGATCGGCGGAATCTCGACTTCGTTCGTCGAGTCGCCGTCGAACGTGATCGCCTTGATCCCCTTCGACCCCAGGACGGCACCCAGGCCGCCGCGACCGAACGCCCGCTCTTTCGACGTCATGATCGAGGCAAAGCGCACTTCGTTCTCGCCGGCGGGACCGACGACGACGGTGTGATCGGCACCGAGATCGTGTTCGTCCTCGACGTACTCACAGGTCTCGAAGACCGTCGCCTCCGCCAGTTCGGGCACGGGTTCGAACTCGACGCCCTCGTCGGTGACGTGGACGATCACGAGTTCGTCGCTCTCGCCGGTGACCTCGAGGGCGCTGTAGCCCGTGCCGGTGAAGTTTCGCGAAAGGAAGCCGCCGGCGTTCGAGGAGAGCAAGCCGTCGGTCAACGGCGACAGCGCGGTCGCCGACATCCGCCCGGTAAAGCTCATCGTCGAGTGCTGGAGCGGTCCCGTCGCGAGGTACAGCCGATTCTCCGGCCCCAGCGGATCGGCGTCGAACGGGATTCGATCGTGGGCGAGTCTGGTCGAGAGCCCCCGACCGCCGATCGAGCGCTCGAGAACGTCGTCGATCGATTCGGTCTCGACCGAACGCTCGCCGACGTTTACCGTACACAGCGGTCCCTGGACGTGTTTCATATGCGCACGAGTGACACCCGTAGACGCAAAACGATGTCGGTTCCGGATGTTCGATCATGTTAGTTTTAGTGACCGACGGCGCGGTCGTGCTCACGACCCGACGGCAGGCCGGACCCGAGTCCAACAGTATATAGTTCGCGAGTGAGAGCGACTTCGCATGCTCGAGGCAGACGACGGGCCGGGGGATGCGACGATGACCGACCTCTACGATCAACTCGAGACGCTCGAGGAGACGGTCGACGACCCAGCCGAACGGACGGAGGTCCGCCGGACGATGAAGGTGGTCGATCGGCTCTCCCACAACGGAACCGTCAGCAGGGTCATCACCGAGTTCTCCAGCAGGGACAAGGCGGAGGCGTTCGTCGGGAGCGTCGTTATCGGAATGCCCCTGCTGGTCGAGGACGGCGTTATCGAAATCGGCGAGTTCCTCGCGGAAACGCCCACGTTCTTCGCCGTGAACGTCGGACTCGCCGTCGCGATGGTCGTCGGAATCCTCTACGTCGCGGACTTTCGCGACGTCCGCATCACGGATCCGTACCTTGGCGTGATTCCGCGACGTCCGGTGTGGGTCCTCGCCATCGCGTTCGCGACTGCCGCGGCGATGATGACGCTGTGGGGACGGGTCGACTGGGCCGATCCCTGGGTGAGCCTCTGTCAGGTGTCGGTGATCTTCACCGCGATGGCGATCGGTGGCTCGCTCGGCGACATCCTCCCCGGCGAGCACTGAGACGGATTGCTGTCCCGAGTTGCCGGACGAACGACTGCGACCAGCTACGAAATCGCCTCCGACCGGTTCAGCGTCATTGATCGGAACTCGGATTTCTATTTCGGACTCTCGAGGGCGGAGGCTCGGGGAACTCGCACTCGTAATCCTCTGGTGAGCCGAGTATACCGCACTTTGCACTCCGGAAAGCGGAATCCAGGGTCCGACGTGGACTACAGCGACCACCTCGTTTCGGCTACAGAATTCGCCCAACAGCGTCGTTTCAACTGCTGGATAGTGCGATTCGTTCGCTTCGTGTAGTGAGTAACTACATAATTATTAAGCGTTCACCACGTGTCATGTGATAGGTGAACCCAATGTCCAAAGACATCCTACTCATCACCGGGGACTTCGGCGAGGACTACGACGTCATGGTACCGTACCAGGGCCTGGAGATGGTCGGCCACAACGTCGACGTGGTCTGTCCAGACAAGGAAGCGGGCGATCGGATCAAGACCTCGATCCACGACTTCCGTGGCGATCAGACGTACATAGAGGAACGAGGACACGATTTCGAGTTGAACGCGACGCTCGCCGATGTCGACCCCGTCGAGTACGACGCGTTATACTTACCGGGTGGGCGCGCACCCGAGTACCTCCGAACGTACGACGAGGTCCTAGAGACCGTCCAGCACTTCTTCGACGCGAACAAGCCGGTTGGGGCGCTGTGTCACGGCCAGCACATTCTCAGCGCTGCCGACGTCGTCGACGGATACGAGATGACGTCGTATCCTGCACTGCGCTCCGAGTGTGAGGCCGCAGGGTGTGGCGCCTGGGTGGACGAGGTCACCCGCGACGGCAACCTCGTGACGGCCCAGGGGTGGGACGACCATCCGGAGATCCTGTCGATCTTCCTCGAGATGCTCGGGACCGAGATCCGACACGAGGAGGTCGCGCCGGCAGACGACTGATCGCGTCGACGCTTCACTGGAACATTGCCACGACGCGACCCCGAACGTTGTCACGACGCGACCCGGTAGCGTCGTTCCACTACGAGGGCGGATCGGCAAACGCCGAGCGGAGGCGGTCACCGATCTCGTCCAGTGCCTCGAAGCTACGGGACAGGCCGGCACCGTAGGCTTCCCCGGTGAAACCGTGAATCATGTCCGGATAGTTGTGTAGGCGGACCCCCACGCCCTCGTCCGCGAGCCGGTTCGCATAGGCGATTCCCTCGTCGCGCAAGGGATCGAATCCTGCCGTAATGACCGTCGCAGAGGGGAGTCCATCGAGTGACTCCGCTCGAAGCGGTGCAGCGTATGGATTCGTGTCGTGTATGTCTGTCTGGAGGTACCACCGCCAGAACCAGCCCATCTTCTCGCGCGTGAGCAGATAGCCAGTCGCGTTCTCGGAATAGGAGTCGGTGTCGAACGAGCGGTCGGTGATGGGCACGTCGAGGACCTGGTGGACCAACGCGGGGCCCCCTCGCTCGCGTGCCAGCAACGCGACCGCCGTAGCGAGATTTCCGCCCGCAGATCGCCCGCCAACGGCGATCCGGTCCGGATCCACGCCGAACATCTCAGGATTGGACGCGACGTATTTGGTCGCCGCGTAGCAATCTTCCACTCCGGCGGGAAAGGGGTGTTCGGGCGCGAGGCGGTACCCGACGGAGACGACGACGCAGGGGACGTGGTTGGCAAGGTGTCGGAGCGTGCCTTCCGGGGAATCGAGGCCGCCGAGCACCCAGCCGCCACCGTGGAAGTACACCAGACACGGTGGCGTCTCCCCCACGCCGTCCGGGACGTACACGCGAACCGGGACGTCTCGTCCCGGTCCAGCCACGGCGAACTCATCGACGTAGTCCACCGTGGGCAAATTCGCCGGCTCGTCGGACAGCACCGACCGCAACGCTCGCACCGCTTTGATCCGCGACCTGGAACGAAGCATCCGATCGTCGTCGACTGCGGTCACGTTCCACACCAGTCGCTCGAGTGGAGTGGGGTTCAATGCCGGGACCAGCTCGGGGTTCGGATCCTCTGTGCGCAGGTCTGCCATGGGTGAATTGTCGTTCGACAATACAGTCGGTCCTGAGGGGGTTGTAGCTTACCCTCGCCGCGACCTGTCCTCTACGTCACGTCCACTTGTCGCGAGTGGAATCTTGTGCTGGCTGGGAATCGAACCCGGGTCGTGACCACAGCAAGGTCACGGAGATGCGTGGGGAACTCCCACGATCGAAATCGTGGGAAGAGTCCGACCATTGGATCTGAACCATCCAGAAATCGGATGGGCCCTGACGGATTCGAACCATCGACCACTCGGTATCCCACACAACCGCACTGGCGTGCGACCGCGATATGAGCCGAGCGCTCTAACCAGACTGAGCTAAGGGCCCTCGTCTGGAGAAAACCGTGGGCCGAAGTTAACCCTTACTCTCTGTCTCGAGTCCCCAAACGGGGACGACGTGGTACCGATCCGCCGCCCTCGAGATGCGTCAAACAGTATATGGGGCAGGCGACCGAATCGGGTGGTAATGGCGGATCGTCGTCGACTCGAGCGGTTCCTGCGGTCGAAGCTCCAGGAGGCGGGCGAGGGGTACGGAAAGCTACGCGGGTCGACTGACGATCAGCTCGAGGAGGCTCGGGAGGCCTACCGTGTGGCGAAACACGCCCGAAGCCTTCCCTCCGACGAGGAGGGGCGAGCGAAGATCGTCTGTCGACGCTACGCCGAGCGTCGTGCGGCGAAACTCGACGAGCAGTACCGACCCGCCTGTTACGAGGAGGGGCATCCGGACTGCGAGGGCTGTGTAGAAGACGTTCGGTCGGGGCGGATCGAGACCTGGTAGCCGTTACCCGATACCTGAGGGGCCGGAATCGCCGTTTTCGGGCCACAGCGCCCAGGCGAGGATCGCGAGGATCATCGCGACGCCGAGTATCACCGACTCCAGGACGGTAAGTTCGACGTTGATCCAGGCGAGTACCGTCCGGAGTTCGACGAGGATCGGGACGGTGAAGGCGATGACGACGAGTAACGCCGCCTTCGAGATACGCACTATCGGATCACCCCCACGAGCGTCGACGTCGCGCCGTCGAGCGAACCGCTCGTGACCGTCTCGAGGGCGTCGTTGGCGGCGGTCTCGAGGGCGAACCCGAGCGTCGTCGCCGACTCGAGGGTGAGCGGGAACGGGATGACCTCGGGGCCGAAGAGGCCGCCGCGTTCGATGATACTCAGTAGCGGGAAGGTGTACGCGAAGATCACGAGGACGACGGCGATGGCCGTCCAGAGTTTCAGGTTATCGAGGACGAGGGGGGCGTCCTCGGGTCCGGAGAGTGTCTCGGCGTAGCCGTTGGCGGGGAGGGTGTCGCTTTTGCCGTTGAGAGCCGTTCCGATCACGTTCGCGAAGAACAACACGAGCGAGAGGGTCAACAACACGCCGCCGAGGGCGATCTGGGCGTCGAGTTCGGCGACGCTTCCGACGGCGGCTTCGAACTCGAAGCCCTCGTACTGGGGTTCGGCGGTTCGACGCGGGACGCCGAGCAAGCCGGCGCGGTGCATCGCGTTGGACATGAACGTCATGCCGACGAACCAGATGACCACCTGGCCGAGCGCGACCGATCGGCTCCACAGGGCCTTGCCGGTCACCTGCGGGAGGAACCAGTAGGTGACGGCCATGAACGTCAGCGCGACGGCGGTGCCGACGGTGAGGTGGAAGTGGCCGACGACCCAGAAGGTGTTGTGGACGAGGTAGTTGATGTTCATGCCGGCGTTGACCATCCCCGAGAAGCCGGCGGCGGCGAACATGAGTCCGGCGAGCGCCATCCCGGTGAAGACGGGATCGCGCCACGGAAGGGCTTTGAGCCAGCCGAAGTAGCCCTCGCCGCCGCGTTGGCGGGCGCCGTGTTCCATGCTGGCGACGACGGTAAACGCCGTCAGTAAACTCGGCAACAGTAAGAACATCGTGTTCGTCATCGCGATGAATTTGAAGCCCTCGGCGATCCCCGGATCCAGATACTGGTGGTGGATGCCGGTCGGCACCGAGAGGACGAGAAACAGCACGAAGACGACGCGAGCCAGCGGGTCGCTGAACAGCTTTCCACCCGAGACCTTGGGGAGCATTACGTACCACATCATGTACGCCGGCATCAGCCAGAAGTAGACGACCGGGTGGCCGAAGAACCAGAACAGGGTTCTGGTCAGCAATGGATTGACGCTGTCGATCAACCCGAGCGACCAGGGCAACAGGAACGCGAGGATGGCGACGGCGACGCCGAGCGTCGCGATGTACCACATGAGCACCGTCGTCAACACCATAAACGTCGGCAGTGGGATCCGCTCGTCGGGGTTCTCGGCCTTCCAGGCCCACCACGAACGGAACCAGTCGGCGCCGGCCAGCCAGGTGCCGACGACGAAGAGGACGAGTCCGAGGTAGAACAGCGGATGCGCTTGTAGCGGGGCGTAAAACGTGAACAGAACCGACGCGCTCATGTCGATCGCGTCGCTGAACCCAGCCAGGATCGCGACGCCGGTCATCGTTATGCCGACCGCCATCAGCGAGTACCAGCCCCAGCTAAACCGGACATCTTCGAGGCCGCGATCGAGGCTGGTCGTTATCGCCCAGGTGAAGATTCCGACGAGGAAGAAGATCGTAAACGAGATCACGAGGAAGACGCCGTGGGCGGTGAGGACGGTGTAGTAGTCTACCGAGTCCATAAATCGGAGGAAGTCGGTCCGATGAAGCGTCTGGATGATCCCGAACACTCCTCCCAGTGCCAGCGCGAGGAACGAACTGTAAAACGCTGCCCGGATGAGCTTCGCTTCCGCGGGGAAGTCGTCGATGTACGCATTACTCATCGTCGTCACCCCCATCACTGTTTTCGGCGTCCGGGTCGATCACGCTCAGGGTTCCAGTCTCCTCGTAATCGTCGACGGTGACCGTCCAGTCGTGGTCGCCCTCGCCGAGGTCCGCAGCGTCGACGACGATCGTCGTCTCCGTCGTTTCACCGCCGGGGACGACGATCTCCTCCTCGAGCGTCTCGTCGCCGACCTCGAGGACGACCGTCGTCTCGAGGTCCTCGAGCTGTCGGTTCTCGATTTCGACAGTGAACTCGGCGTCGCCATCGGGGTCGACCTCGTCGGGTGCGTCGACCGAGAGGTCGGTGAGGTCGAACTCCTCTGTGGGAACGACGTGGAGCTCACCCTCCATGTTGTGGTGGTCTGGGCCACAGTACTCGTTGCAGACGATGCCGTACTCGCCGGCTTCGTCGAACTCGACGGTCATCTCGGCGACCTCGCCGGGGATAGCCATCGTGTTGACGTTGGTGCCGACGATGCTGAAGCTGTGGATGACGTCGCGGGCGGTGACGTAGAACGTTACCCGGCTATTCTCGGGGACTTCGATCGGGTCGGGCTGGTAGGAGAACGTCTGGGCGACGACGTAGGCTTCGTACTCGTTCTCACCGACCTGTTCGACCCGGGGATCGCCGAAGCGTTCGTCGTCGCCGAGCTCGGTCGGTTCGACCGTCGGCTCCTGGTCGCCGACCATCGCGATGCCGAGACCGACCGACCCGTAGGTGATCGTCGCGATGAACGTCACGATCAAGAGCATGGCCGCGACGAGCCACACTTTCTCGTAGGTGTGGATGTTCATGCCACCGTCACCACGGCCGCGCCGACGACCGTCGGATCGTTTCCGAGGAACTCGACAAAGTACACGAAAAACCAGAGCGCGATCAGTACGAGGAAGTAGAGCGTGATCAACGCGAGCGTTCCGACTGGATCGTACTCGTCGTGTCCGATTTCGCGGATTCCCTCCGCCTGCGGTTCGGATACCGGTTCTTCGGTCGATTGACTCATACCCTGGAGTTTGCAGGACCGGCGCTTAACCGCTAAATCAATTCCCACCCCGTAGGAACGGGGGGTATTATTAACACGGGTCAGCGGCTATCCACGTGTATGGTACTCGAGGATGCGTCTCCGCGTGTAGCGCTCCCGGTCGGGTTGCTCGCGCTTCTTCCGGTTGCGTGGTACGGGCTCGGCAGTTCGCTGGCTGCGGCGGCCGTCTCGACGATCAACGTCGTGCTCATCCTCGCCTGTCTGTACGTCGCGTTCGGCCCCGTCGACGGCCACCACGAGTCGGAGTCGAAACCGGCGGGAACGTCGTAGCGTCGATGACCGAACACGGTCGACAGCGGGGCGGACGTGTGTCGGGGACCGAGCGTGGGTCGTTCTGGAGACGGCCGACGGAAGACCGCCACCGGCCGAGATCCTCTCGAGTGTATCCGTTCGACCGATGACCCCCTCCAGGGACGGATCGAGCGACGGGTCGGCGTCTCTCGAGCACGGGGCGACCGATCCGGACGACGTCGACACGACCACCGGAGACGATCATCACGCGACTGACGAGGGTGACGTCGACGAGAGCGATCCTGACGACGAGTGCACGCTGTGTTCGCTCCCGACGGATCCGACCCCCGTCGTCGAATCCGGCATCGACGGGACGTTCTGCTGTCGCGGCTGTCTCGAGGTCCACCGGGCGCTCGAGAGCGAGGAGAGCGACCGCGTCGAGAGCAACGTTCGCCGTCGGCTCACAGAGTCGTCCGAGCGCGACGGCGACTCCCGGGAGTCGGATGACGACCAGTTCGACGGCGAGGAGGCGTTTCTCGCCGTCGAGGGGATGCACTGTTCGACCTGCGAGGCGTTTCTCGAGGCGACGGCGTCGTCCGCCGAGGGCGTGCTGGCCGTCGAAGCCAGCTACGCGACGGAAACCGTACGAGTCGCCTACGACCCCGACCGACTCGAGACCGACGACCTTCCGGAGCTCGTCTCGGGGTACGGCTACACGGCTCGCGAACGCGGGACTGAGGCGGACGACTCGAGCCCCGATCAGGCGCTCGTGAAGTTTCTGATCGGGGGCGGGCTGTTCGGGATGATGGTGATGGTGTGGTACGCGGTCTTTCTGTACCCGACCTACTTCGGCTACGACCCCGTCGTCGACTTCGGCGGCTACGACGGCTACTACCTCGCGGTGAACATCTGGCTGATGACGTCGTTCGTCCTCTTTTACACCGGCTATCCGATCCTCAGGGGTGCGTTCGTCAGCCTCCGGGCCGGGATGCCGAACATGGATCTGCTCGTCGCCACCGCGGCGCTCGGGGCCTACGCCTACAGCACGCTCGCGATGGCACTCGGGCGGACGGACCTCTACTTCGACGTCAGCGTCGCGGTCGTCCTCGTCGTCACCGCCGGCACCTACTACGAGGAGCGAATCAAGCGGAGCGCGGCGGGATTGCTCTCCGAACTCACCGAACAGCGCGTCGACGAGGCACGGCGGGTCGACGGCGAGACGGTTCCGATCGAGGCGGTCGAAGCCGGCGACCGACTGCTCGTCCGACCGGGAGAGCGGATCCCACTGGACGGCGAACTCGTCGACGGGAACGCCGCGGTCGACGAGTCGCTCGTGACCGGCGAGTCGCTGCCCGCCCAGAAGGGGCCCGGGGACCTCGTTCGCGGTGGCACGGTCGTCACCGACGCGCCCGTCGTCCTCGAGGTCGGTCCGGACGCCGAGAGCACGCTCGATCGGCTCGTCTCGATCATGTGGTCGATCCAGAGTTCGCGCCCAGGCGTCCAGCGTCTGGCCGACAAACTCGCGACGATCTTCGTCCCGCTCGTGCTCGCGCTGGCGACGCTCGCGACCGTCGCGTTGCTCGCGACCGGCTCGAGCGTCTCGAGTGCCCTCCTGGTCGGGCTGACCGTCGTCATCGTCTCCTGTCCCTGCGCACTGGGGCTCGCGACGCCGCTGTCGATCGCCGCCGGCGTGCAGGCGGCCGCGAAGCGGGGAATCGTCGTCGTCGCGGAGACGCTCTTCGAGGACGCCCCCGACGTCGACGTCGTCGTCCTCGACAAGACCGGAACGCTGACGACGGGAGCGATGAGCGTCGAGGAGGTCGCCGCCGAGGCGTCGAACGCCGACGGAGCGACCGTCGACGACCCGGCCGAGGCGGTACTCGCTCGAGCGGGCGCGGTCGAGACGTTCTCCGAGCACCCGATCGGGCGCGCGATCGCGACCGAAGCGGCGGAGTCAGTCGGTCAAGCGGACGGAGCCGACCCCGCCGCCGAGGGGGACGACCGTCTCGAGGAACTCGAGGCCGACGCCGAGGGATTCGAACGCGAGCGCCGTGGCGTCAGCGGCGTCGTCGACGGCGAGCGCGTCGCCGTCGGTCATCCTGACTGGTGTCGTGAACGCGGACTGTCGATCCCTGACGAACTCGAATCACCGATCGCCGACGCGGGAAACCGGGGAGACGTTCCGGTCGCCGTCGGCTGGGATGGTCGGGTCAGGGGCGTGATCGTCGTCGGAGACTCTCCGCGGGAGCGCTGGCTCGAGGCGGTCGAGGCGCTCGCCGACGGACGCGAGGTCGTCGTTCTCACCGGCGACGAGGGCGCGTCGGCCGATCGATATCGTGCGGTCGAGGGAATCGAGGAGGTCTTCGCGGGCGTTCCACCCGAAGCCAAGGCCGAGACGGTCAGACGGCTCCAGGCTCGCGGAACGGTGGCGATGGTCGGCGACGGGAGCAACGACGCGCCGGCGCTGGCCGCCGCGGACGTCGGTATCGCGATGGGGAGCGCGACGACGCTCGCGACGGATGCGGCCGACGCCGTAGTCCTCGGCGACGACCTGACGGCGGTCGCCGAGACGTTCGACGTCGCGGCCGGCACGAACCGCCGGATCCGCCAGAACCTCGGCTGGGCGTTCGTCTACAACGCGGTCGCGATCCCGCTCGCGATCACCGGCCTGTTGAACCCGTTGTTCGCCGCCGTCGCGATGGCCGCCAGTAGCGCGTTAGTCGTCGCCAACTCGGCCCGATCGATCTGACCGACTCCGTCTCGAGTGGGGGAGGCTCCGTACCCGGTCGAACTCGAGATCGGCACTCGAGGCGGACGACCGACGGTCTTCCGTCAGCGCCGATCAGTCGTCCCGATCGGGGTCGTCTGTTCTACCGTTCTCTTCCCCGGTCGTGACGACCCGTTCGACGACGTCCCGTCCGTCGTCGTCGTAGACGTACGTCTCGTCGTCCGCTTCGTCGCGCGTTCGCCGATGGCTGCCGTCACAGAACGGAAACGACTCTGAGAGCCCACACTGACAGACCGCAACGTCGCCCTTTTCGTCGTCGATATCCTCCGGCTCGAGTGTTCGCGGACCGGTCGCCTCGAGTTCGACGAGTCTCGTCATAGGGAGTGGGTCGGTCCCGGCGAACGGAAACGTTTCGGTCACGACGCGACGGCGAGCACGACGATCGGGCGGGAGATCGAGTGCGGCGACGAGACGAACGGAAACTACTTGTCCGTCGTCACTAATTTCGAATCAGTTACAGGATGAGTCCGGACGCCATCGGGACGTCGACGGCGATCGCGCTGGCGGTGGTCAAAACGCTCGTACTGGTCGTCGGCAGCGTCATCACCTTCTTCGCGTACAGGGCCTACAAGCGGACCCGACAGCCGGCGCTCGGCTACCTCGCGACCGGATTCGGACTCGTCACACTCGGCCTCGTGCTGGCCGGCATGCTCTATGAGATACTCAACGTACCGCTCCGACTGGGGCTGTTGCTCGAGAGCCTGCTGATGCTCGCCGGCTTTCTCGTGATCGCGTACTCCCTGTACGCACCCTGATGCCGTCTCCCGGAAACCGTTCCCCGTCGGACCGCGAACGACCTTCGGTTGTACCGTGGTATCGTTCCATCCGAGATCTGGGCGAACCGATCACTCCCCACTCATCTCCTCCGACGGCACCTCGATCGTCTCGGCGTCCGCCCGTGGCACCTCGAGGACGACGACGGTGCCTCGCGGATCGTTCTCCTCGAACCGAAGTCGGCCGCCGGACTGGGAGACCGCCCAGTCGACCAGCCAGAGGCCGAGTCCGCTCGCGTGTCTGAGCTGTGTGATCTCGCGATCCTCCTCGAGGAGTTCCCGTTCCTCGTCGGGAATGCCGGGCCCGTTGTCGGCGATCGACAGCCGAACGAGATCGTCCGCCGGTCGATCACGGAGCGAGACGTCGATCGTCGGCGTCGCGCGGTCGCTGTGTTCGATCGCGTTTTCGAGGACCTGATAGATTGCCGCCTCGAAGGCGGCGTCGGCGCGAGCGAAACATCGGTTGGCTATCGATCGGTCGACGCCCACGTCGGGGAACTCCCGCTCGATCCGGGCGATCGACTCTCCGACGGCCGCCGAAACGTCGGTCGGTTCGGCCGTCGACTCTCCGCGTTCCAGGGTGTGTTCGGCCGCACGAGTCTTCTCGGCCAGTTCGACGAGTTCGTCGGCCCGATCCTGGATCGTCTCGGCGTAGTGGACGGTCTCGTCGGAGGCGGTCTCGGCGAGCATCTCGGCGCAGCCGCCGACGATGTTCATCCCGTTGCGCAGGTCGTGGCGCAACACGCGATTGAGGATCTCGACGCGTTTTCGCCGCCGCTTGCGTTCGGTAACGTCGGTGTAGAGCCCGAACACCGTCTCGGACGTCCCGTCGGTCTCCATCGGAACGAGGCGCATCATGAAATCGCGCAACCCGTCGACGGATCGCCGTTTGACCTCGTCTTCGACCACCTCGCCTCGAGCGCTGAGTCGGTTGAACGTTCGAGCTTCGTCGGCCCCGTCCGGTGGGACGATAACCTCATCGAGCGGTTCACCGACGAGCTCCGACTCCTCGTAGCCGAAGATTCGTTCGAACGCCGGGTTGACTGCCTGGATCGTGGGGTCGTCATCGGCGTCGTCGTGACGGCCGACGACGACGGCATCCGGCACGTTCTCGAACAGCGCGGCGAAGCGGTCCCGCTCGGTCCGGAGTCGCTGTTCGAAGTCGATTCGATCGAGCGCGTTACTGACGTGAGAGAGCAACAGTTCGGCGAGTTCCTGATCCTCCTCGTCGAACGCCCCACGGCGACTCGAGACGGTCTGGAACACGCCGCGGTCTCCGATCGGGACGCTCAGCACCGAGCGAAACGTCGCGTCGAGCGGTTGTGCGTCGTCGTCGGTCCGGAGGTCGTCGACGCGATACGTGCGGCCGTGGCGATACGTTCTGCCGGCGATCCCCTCGTCGATCGACATCTCCTCGAGCGAGTCGCCGTCGAACTTCGACGACATTGCCTTCTTTACGAGCACCCTATCCTGGACGACGTCGACGACGCAGACGTCGAAGTTCAGGACGTCCTCGGCCGCTTCGACCGTCAGATCGTACACGTCCTGATGGGTGTGACAGTCGTCGAGATCCGAGGCGACGGCGTGGAGGGTTTCGATCTTCGCCTTCCGGTCGACGAGTTCGCGTTCGCGATCGGTTCGGTCGAGTGCCGCTTCGGCCGTCGCGGCGAGGACGTGAACGAGGTGGATCGCCGAGACGTCGAGTTCGTCGGCGGTCGCGACGCCGAGCGTTCCGTGCTCCCCGAGCGGGTGAAACACCGCACCCTCGACCGACCGTTCGACGTGGTAGGGAAACTCGACGCTCGAGACGTCCTCGACGACCGCGGGCTCGCCGTCCGCGAAGACGTTCCAGATGACGTGGTCTCCACGATCGACGCTCGGGACTTCCGTCGCTCGCACCTCGAGTTCCGTACTCGTCGCCGCCACCTCGAGTGTCTCTGTGTCCGCATCGTAGTATCGAACACCGGCGAGAGGGCGATCGAGTACGTGTTCGGTCGTCTCGACGACGATCGTCGCGATCTCCTCGGTCGATTCGGCACGGAGGAGTCCTCGAGTCGTCTCCTGGAGGACCTCGAGTGCGTCCGCACGCGTCGGGCCGTCGAGGGAGTCCGACGTCGATCCGGTCGTCGTGAGAACGTCGGAAACTCGCGTTTCGAGGACCGCACGTCCCTGTTCTCGTGGGACGTATCCGTCGATTCCGAGTCCCACGAGTTCTCCCGCAAGCGCCTCGGATCCGTCGGTCGGGCAGACGACGATCGAAACGTCCGGATCGTGTGCCCGCACTCGCTGACAGAACTCGACGCAATCGGTGTCGCGGAGGTCGTCGGTCGTCACGATGCAGTGGACGGGGGCACTCGCCAGCCGGGATAGACATCGCTCGGCCGTTTCGACGATCTCGACCGTCGCATCGAGACGAGTCAGTGCCTGACGTGTCGTCGCTTCCGGATCGGGATCGACACAGACGACACGGATTTCGGGATCGTTCACGTGAGAGTCACTCAGTCCTACTCGTCGCGACGAACTCCAGTGACATTACTGTTAGAGTTAACTCACCGATCGAGGGGCCAACAGCAGTGAGACGGATTCGGGGTGAAAACCGGGTCAGATCTCGCCCGCGACGTCGAATCCGTGGAGGACTCCCTGGCCGTCGGTCGATCCGACGTCGGGCAGGGTCGCACGCTCGGGGTGGGGCATCAACACGGCGACCGTATCGCGCTCGCCCACCACGCCGGCGACGTTGTTCTTCGAGCCGTTCGGGTTCGCCTCGTCGGTCAGCTCGCCGTCGGCATCGCAGTAGCGAAACAGAATCCGGTCGTCGACCTCGAGTTCCTCGAGGCGGTCGTCGTCGACCTCGTAGCGACCCTCTCCGTGGGCGATCGGTACCTCGATGACGTCGCCCTCGTCGTAGGCGGCCGTCCAGGGCGTGTCGTCGCGTTCGACGCGGAGGAAGACGTGTTCACACTGAAAGCGGGCGCTCTCGTTGGTCGTGAACGCGCCCTCGGTGAGTCCGGACTCACAGCCGACCTGTGCGCCGTTACAGACGCCGAGAACGGGAACGCCGTCGGCGGCGGCCTCGCGGACGTCCTCGAGGATCGGCGAGCGGGCGGCCATCGCGCCGGCACGGAGGTAATCGCCGTAGGAGAAGCCGCCGGGGAGGACGACGCCCGTCGCGTCCTCGGGAAGGCCGTCTTCGTGCCAGACGATCTCGGCGTCGATCTCGAGATGTGCGAGCGCGCGCTCGGCATCTCTGTCGCAGTTCGAACCGCCGAATCTGACGATTGCGACGGTCATCTACCGGTCGTCGACCTCCACGTCGTAGTCGTGGATGGTCGGGTTCGCCAGCAGTCGTTCTGCCATCTCACTCGCTCGCTCGCGCGCGTCCGCTTCGGTCTCCGCCTCGAGATCGATTTCGAAGCGATCCGCCGAGCGAAGTCCCTCGAGTTCGAATCCCAGGCGCTCCAGGGCCTGTTTCGTCGTCTCGGCCTCCGGGTCCAGGACGCCGCGTTTGAGTCGAACGGTCACCGTCGCGGTGTAGGCGCTCATTACCTGGAACCCCGTAACCGTGCTCAAAAACGCTTTCGCCTCGCGTGCGTGATACACGTTCGTGAATACTACCGGACGGTCGTTCTCGAGAATACCGTCGGAAGCGCGTTCCTGATGGCGCTCGAGTGCGGGGCACACGCACCACGCTAAGCGGGAACAGCGGTTCGTCGCCGTTCGATTGCGTCCGTGAGGCGATCCGCGGCCCGGCGTGCGCCGGCGACGTTTCCGGCGAGCGGGCCGACGGTTCCGGCCGCCAGCGCACCCGAGACGTACAGCGGGAGGGTTCCGCCCTCGTGGCGACGCCACGCGAGCGTTCCATCCGCCAGCACCGGCATACCGCGGTGGCCGCGCTCGAGGCCGAGTTCCGCGGCGACGCGGTCGACGAACGGGTGCTCGAAGACCGGTTCGAATCCGGTCGCGAGGACGACGCGGTCCGCCGAGAGACAGCCGTCGTCCGCGAGCAGGAGGCGAACGCGGCCGTCGACCGCTCGAGCCGACTCGACGACGCCCCGGCGAACCGTCAGATCGTCCGCCTCGCGTGCACGCTGGAGGCGGTCGAACAGCGGTTGCGGGATCGCCGCGTCGTTTCTGGCCTCGCGGATCGCCTCGACGCGCGCTCGCGATCCCGGCGGATGGCGGTGGAGGTGGCGCTCGATGTGGTTCCAGTTGATCCAGCGCGGATCCGCCTCCACGGTGGCCGTCTCGAGGGGGTGTCTCGAGAGCATCGTCACCGACTCGCGGTCGGCGAGACAGGTCGCGAGTTGGGCGGCGGTGATCCCGCCGCCGACGACGACCGTCTCCGACGCTCGCGTCTCGGGGTCGAATTCGTCGTCCCAAACGTGGCTGGTGCCGTCGATGTCCGCGGCCCACGACGGTCGACGGTAGCGGCCGCCGTGACCGATCGCCAGCACGCAGGCTCGCGTCTCGAGTGTTTCGGTGGCGCTCTCACTCCCGGTTTCACCCGCCTGGGCGAGTTCGAGCGCGAACGCCTCGCCGTCGTGTTGGATCGTCTCGACCGCGGCCTGGCGGTGAAACGACTCGAGATCGTTGCCGTCGATCACGACGTCGGCGTAGTCGAGAAACAGCGACAGCGACGGTCGACGCGGGTAGCCGGGCGTCGGGATGAGTTCGTCCTCTCGGCCGCGCGCCTCGGCGAAGCTCTCGAGGCCAAACGGCTCGGTGCCGACGTGGTGGACGAACGTCGAGCGCAACGCGTCCATCTCGCAGGCCCGGGCCTTCCGTCGAAACGATGCGAGCAATCGGTCGTTGGGATCGACGATAGACAGCTCGTCGCGCTCGAGGGCGGTGTCCTCGAGCAACCGCTGTGCGAGGTACGTTCCGTGGATGCCGCCGCCGACGATGGTACACTCGAGCATCGAGTTCACTACACTAGTTATTATTCCTTGAGTCAGTCCTAATAACTCCTACTATCAGTCTCCATTGTGTTCACATGTCCCGGATCGGTCGGGTGCTCGTGAGACCAATGCCAGCCCTTTTTGTGTTCGTTCACGAACACGTGTGTATGACCGGAGAGTGGTCCGGTGCGGAGCGTTCGATGCCGGCAGCCATCGTCATCGTCGGCCTTTTGCTCGCGTTCGTCGCACTCGCGGCCATCGACACGGGCGTCGCGCTGATCGTCGCAATTTTCGCGTTCGTCTTCGGCGGGGAGATCTTCGGACGGCTCGCCGCTGCGGTGGTAGGAGCCACCGACGAATCCGCCACGGACGCGGACGAGGAATCCGACGACGAAGATCCCAACGACGCGCTCGAGCGGCTCCGCGCCCGATACGCCGACGGCGAACTCTCCGACGCGGAGTTCGAGCGACGCCTCGAGATTCTCCTCGAGACGGAGACGGTCGCCGACGTCGAACGGTATCTCGCGAACGGCGATCAGGAGAGTGAGGCAGAACGGGCCAACGCCGACACAGTGGACTGCGAGGACGAGCGCGAACTCGAGCGGTCGTCCGGATGAGATCGACGGACGTCGCCCTCAGAACAGCGCCGTTCCGACCCACGCGATCATGAGCGCGAACCCGATCGCCGCGCCGGCCTGGCGGGCCAGCATCTTCGCGACGAACGTCCAGGAGACCTCTCGAGCGACCGTGATCGCGGTAACGAGACAGGGCAACAGGACGCCGGCGAGGTAGACCGCGACCAGCACCTCGACCGGCGAGAGCGCCGCGACGCCCGCGGTGTCGGCGGTCAACAGCGCGATACCGTCCTTGCGGATCGAGGCGAGAACGACCGGGAGGGCGGCCTCCGCCGGGAGAGAGAAAACGGCCATCGCCGGCTCGAGACCGCCACCGAGACGGGAAAGCACGCCGGCGTACTCGAGCAACGCGGCGACGACACAGATCGCCGCGAAGACGGGAAGTGCGGTCCTGACGAAGCTCGCGAGCGACGTCCTGGCCTCACGCCAGATCGCACGCGGGCGGGGCCACTCGAGGAACGTCCGGCGGTCGACGGCCATCGTCGTCGTCCGCGCTTCGGGCGGGGCGATCAGCCGGACGTAGATGAGCGTCGTCGCGACGAGAATCGCGAGGTAGGGGCCGACGAGCCAGGGCATGCCGACGGCGGCGAAGACGGCGAGCGTGGCCGGGAACTGGTAGGAACACGCCGAGCCAAAGGAGATCGCCGAGATCGTCGTACACCGGGTGCAGTCCGAACAGCTCCGGGTGCTGGTCACCGCGGGGACGTTACAGCCAAAGCCCATCACGACGCGGACGAGATCCCGACCGGTCAGCCCGACCCGACGCATCACCGGGTGAAGCGCGGTCGTCACCCGCGTCACGAGCCCGCTGGCCTTGTACGCGCCCATGAAGAGCGCGAAGATGAGCATCGTCGGCAGCGCCCAGACGAACAGGAACGGCCCCATCGAGAGCAGGCCGTAGTCGCCGCCGAGGACGGCCGCGAGGGGGCCCGGGAGCGTCGACGTCCAGACGACCGCAGGCTCGAGTGCGCCGCCGACGATGGGATCGAGTCGCCCCGCGACCGTGTTCGCGAACCAGACGGCGACGAGCGCGGGCAACAGGAGAACGAACCCGCTCGCGATCGGACCGAGGACTGGTCGTTCGAACACCGTTTCGGGCGGCTCGATCTGCCAGCCGACGCGGGTCGCCGTTCCGCCGGGTAGTTGTGCGCCGCCGCGGATCGCCTCGAGGACCGCCTGTGCGTCGGTGGCGCCTTTCGGGCCGCCAGGTCGGGCCGGTCCGTCGGCTGCGCCACCCGCCGGGTTCGCATCCGGACCGGGAACGCCGCCGTCGGCCGCGACGCGGGTCAGGTTCCGCGCGTCGACCGGCACGACGGGTACGCCGATGTCGTCCTCGAGCGCCGCGATTGCCCCGTGGGCGTCGTCGTCCTCGTCGACTTTGTCCCAGTAGGTGACGACGATCGATCCGGTTCGCCCCTGTACGATCGGGAGGAGGTCGGCGAGATCACGGTCGAGATCGGTCGCTGGTACGACGAGGACGACCCGATCGGTTCGCTCGAGTTCGGCGAGCGTCTCGCGGGTCGTCTCGGTGTCGGCCTCGAGCGTGATCCCCGGCGTGTCGACGATCTCCAGGCCGTCGGCCCGGTACACCTCGCTCGAGACGGTCGAGCCGCCGACGTTCTCGTCGGTCGCCGTCGCCCCCGTGAGCGCCGCCGCGAGCGCCGTCTTGCCGACGCTCTCCTTGCCGACGAGGACGACTCGCTCGTCGTCCCGTTCGGGATCGCCGGCTCCAGCGGAGATTTCGCCACCACGCGTTTCGCCGGTGGTTCCGCCGTCGCTCATCTCGGCGATACTCCCTCCGTCGCACCTTCGTTCGACTCGTCGCTCGCTCGTCGCATCTCGAGCGGGAACTCGCACCCACTATTAATAAAAATAGCGTTTTGGATAATAACTCCTAATACAGTGGAGGTGTATTTGTTAATCGATGGTCGATAACTCGATCCCCGTTACGGTTCTGTCCGGAACGCTCGGCGCGGGAAAGACGACCGTGCTCAATCACGTGCTTCGAGAGAGCGACCGCGATCTGGCGGTGCTCGTCAACGACATGGGCGAGGTCAACGTCGACGCGGATCAGGTCGCCGAATCCTCCGACATCGCCGACGAGGACGAGGAGCTGATCGAGCTCTCGAACGGCTGTATCTGCTGTGAACTACGCGGCGACTTACTCGACGCAATCGGCGAACTCACCGAATCGGAGCGGGAGTTCGATGCCATCGTCGTCGAGTCGACCGGCGTCGCCGAACCGCTTCCGGTCGCCCAGACGCTCACGCTGGGGTTCGACCAGTCGGACCTCGATCCCACGGAGTTCTACGAAGAGACCGGAATCGAGCCGCTCTCGGGTTGTCACCTCGATACGACGGTCACCGTCGTCGACGCCCACCAGTTCGACGCAGCGATGGAATCGGACGAGATACTCGACGACGACGGCACGAAAAAACACCTCGGCAACCTGCTCGTCGAACAGGTCGAGTTCTGTGACGTCCTCCTGTTGAACAAGTGTGACCTCGTCGACGAGGAGACGCTCGAGTCGATCGAGTCGACGGTCGAGGCGTTACAGCCGCGTGCAGAGATCGTCCGGACCGAACACGGGCGAATCGATACCGAGGAGATCGTCGAGACGGGCCGATTCGACTTCGAGGAGGCGAGTCACTCCGCCGGCTGGATTCAGGAGTTACAGGAACCCCACCAGTCCGCCGAGGAAGAACACGGGATCACCTCGTTCGTCTTCGAGGCGCGACGCCCGTTCCACCCGGAGCGCTTTGCCGACCTGCTCGACGAGTTCCCGGACGAAGTCGTCAGATCGAAAGGCCACTTCTGGCTCGCGAACCGCGATGCTGAGGCACTGTCGGTCAACATCGCCGGCCAGTCCGTCAGGATCGCTCCCGCCGGCCAGTGGATCGACTCGCTTCCCGCCGACGAGCGGGAGGAACAACTCGCCGAGAACCCGGAGATCGAGGAGTTCTGGGACGACCGGTGGGGCGACCGGAGCACCCAGCTCGTCCTCATCGGGACGGAGATGGACCACGAGTCGGTCCGCTCGGCGCTCGAGGACTGTTTGCTCACCGACGACGAACTCGAGGAGGATCACTCGGCGTACGAGGATCGATTCCCGACGTTCGAGCCGGCCGAAGACGAGGACGTCGAGGAGCCGGACGGACACGATCACGACCACGGCGACGCACAGGAGGAAATCGGCATTGCGGACTGATCGGGGTGACCGCCGTGGCCGACCGTGAATCCGACGCGGAGCCGGCGCCAACGGATGGCTTTCCGCCGGCCGACCGCGACGTTTCGCCGTGTTACCAGGCGTACGTCGACCGTCGCGAGAACGGGGTCGACGTCTGTACGATATACAACGCGTTCGACGCCGAGTCCGTGACGGAACAACGAATCACCGCAATCGGCGACGCGTTCGTCTCCCGGGAAGACGTTCGGTGATGGGCTCAGCGGTCTCGTCCGACGAACCGCAAATCGCGTCCGCCGAGCGACAGACCGAACTCGAGTCGTCCGATCGACCGAGAACGATTCACCACCGATACCGATCGACGGAGAATAGTTCACCAACTACACAGACCGACGAAACCCACACACTACTCCAATGTCGACGCACTTTCGAACTGCGATGAAGTCGAACGTCACACACGACCACCGACGAGCGGCGATCGACCGTCTGATCGAGCGCGGCGAGCGCCGGAATCTGGCGATCGTCGTCGAGACCGCCGGAATCCGTGGCGATCTCCGCCGCCAAGCACTCGAGGGACTCGCCGCCTGTCGGGCGAGCGCCGAACTCGAGTCGCTGGCCGAGGAGACGTCGCTCGACCCGTCGCTTCGCCGCCGGGCTGGCGAACTCGCCTGAGTGCGGTCCGTCGCTCGATCCGACGCGGAGTCGATCAGGGCTCTTTGGTGACCACGATCGAACCCGAGCCGTGGACGGTGACCGTGTAGCCCTCGAGACGGAACGAGACGGTCCCCGCGTTTCGATTCGTGCCGGCGCTCGTCGGCTCGAAGATCGCCTCGAGACCGTCCGGATCAATCCGATCGTAGAGTCGTTCCATCTCGGCTGGATCTCTGCCGGATAGCGCCGCGACCGTCGAGACGATCGTCCGGGAGAGCGACTCGTCGGCGTCCCACTCGTGGGAGACGAGTGCGGTCTCCGCGTCGGGATCGATCCGGTGTCCGCCGTGGTCGTCCGTGGTTGCTGTCATGGTGCTCACCTAGAGGGTGTTGACTGTCACTGCTCGTGACTGAAACGCCTACCACAGACGGGAGCATAAAACCCTGTCAGACATATTTCACTCGATTGTACGACAAAACAAAGGAACGAGTCTCACGTGTCGCGAATCGATCTCGGGGAGACGTCATACGTCCGACGAGGATCGACTCACCGATCAGCAATCGCAGTAATCGGGATCACAGCAGTCGAGATCCTCGAGGAACATCTCCTTCTCGCGGTACGTCGAAAGCGAGTCGACGTCGGCGTCCAGTCGGTCGGCGATTGTCTCGGCGACGATGGCAAAGCGCTGGCGGAACTTGTAGATGAAACAGAACTGCTGGCCGTTGTGTGCGACCTGCGGGCCAACGAGGAACAGGCCGGGGGTAGCCGTCGACTCGTCGCGGTCGGTGAGTTCGGGAAACTCGCCGTCGAAGGCGAACAGATCGTCGACGAGCGTCAGACTTCCCTCGAAACCGGTCGCGAGGATCGGCGGCGTCCGCGAGCGTACGCGTTTGCCTTCCGTCGTGGACACGTCGTATTCAGCGTCGGCGACGGGTTCGTCGTCACCGTCGCGAGCGTCGACGCCACCCTCGCAATCGTCGCCGACGGCGACCTCGCTGTTTTCCGCCGTCGGGCGAACGCGCTCGATCCGGTCGACGCGCGCGCCGGGAACGAGGTCGATCGGCCGACCGTCGGCGAGCGCCGCCTCGAGTCGTTCGTTCGTCCGCGGCGAGAGGACCTCGCTTGGATCGGGACTCCGATACTGCCAGGTCCCGTCCTCGTCGAGAACGGTCACCGAGAGACCGGCCTTCGAGAGACCGAGGGCGGCATCGATGCCGCTTTCGGCGCCCCCGATCACGACGACGTCGTCTGCAGTGGGTGCCGTGACCCCGGCACCGTCGGCGGCGGTCGGCCGGGATTCGTCGACTGGTGTCGATTCGGACTCACGGTTGCCGGCCGCGGGGCCAGCGCCCACGCGGTCGGCGTGGCGTTCCCAGGAGTCGATCGCGGAGACGTGGACGGCGCCTGCGGAACCGGGGAGGTTTCCGTCCGTCGGATACTGGTACTGGCCCGCCGCCCAGATCACGTAGCGGGCGCGGATCGGCCCGTCGTCCGTCTCGAGGGTGAATCCGGCGGCGCGTTCTGTCTCTTGTGCTCTCCCGTCGGGAACGACCCCACTGACGTCGACACTGGTCTCGATCGGCAGGTCGTGGTACTCCGCGACGGCCTCGAGATACTCCGCGTACTGGTCGCCGGTCGGGTGCTCGCAGTCCAACGCGAGGCCGGGGGACGTATCCGGCGTAATCGCGTTCAGATCGCGTACGCCGAAGGCGTTTGCGGGAAACGACGGCGTCAACAGCCGCATCTCGGCGGGCCACTGGCGAAACGACGCGCCGATTCGATCGCGCTCGAGAACGACGAACTCGACGTCGACGCTCGAGAGTGCAACGCCGGTCCCGATCCCGGCGGGTCCGGCGCCCACGATCGCGACCTCGTGGTCGAACGATTGGCTCATACGGAATCGGTCGGCCCGCTCGAACTTAATAAGCACGGTAGGTAAATTAGCAACTATTGCCACCAGGGGGTGTGGGGATAGCAATCGATCGACCGTCGCGACGGAAAGCAGGGTTTTTAGCCACCGGCCAACTGGATCCGTACTGATGTATCGAGATTCGCTCGAGCGGAGGTGGCGCCGATGACGACCGACGTGACCGAAATCACGGTGATCGGGGACGACGACACCGGGCTCGTCGCCCGGGTGACGAGCCTCCTGTTCGAGCGCGGGATCAACATCGAGGACCTCGATCAGGCGGTTCGCGACGGCGTCTTCCGGATGTACCTCGCCGTCGACACCTCGGAGATGGTCTGTACCGAACAGACGCTTCGCGACGATCTCGACGAACTGGGGACGGACCTCGGCCTCGACGTTCAGGTTCGGTTTCCAGCCGACCGCGAGACCCAGCAGATTGCCGTCCTCGTCACGAAAGAGAGCCACTGTCTCGAGGCGCTGTTCGAGGCGTGGGCGAACGACGACCTGGGCGCGGATATCGGCGTCGTCATCGGAAACCACGACGACCTCCAGCCGCTCGCCGAACACTACGGCGTCCCGTTTCACGACGTCGGCGACGAGAAGGGCCGACAGAACGAAGACGAGTTACTCGAGGTCCTCGCCGAGTACGACGCCGACCTGATCGTTCTCGCCCGGTACATGCGGATCCTCTCGCCGAACGTCGTCTTCCGGTACGAGGATCGTATCATCAACGTCCATCCCTCCCTGTTGCCGGCGTTCCCCGGCGCGGAGGCCTACCGCCAGGCCGTCGAGGAGGGCGTTCGGGTCGCCGGCGTCACCGCCCACTACGTCACGACCGACTTAGATCAGGGACCGATCATCACTCAGCGCGCGTTCGACGTCCCCGACGACGCCGACGTCGACGTGTTGAAACGCCGGGGTCAGCCACTCGAGGCCGACTCCCTGCTCGAGGCCGTTCGCCTGCACTTGAACGGTGACGTCTCCGTCCACCGGGGTCGGACGACCGTCCGCGAGAACGGCACGAACTACCAGCTCGGACTCCCCGAGGAACTCGAGGACGTCACGCCCGACCGACCGGTCGACGGTATCGGCGGTGTAGTCGCCGACGACGGCTGATACGGATTCCTGTCCCGATGTCCCGGCGGTGAGTCGAACCGTGTGAGACGAGTCTCGGTGGAGGAGTGCAGCGAGTCCACCGTTGCAACCGCCGCCCGGGTCGCGGGTGCGCCGGAACTGACCGACAGTAAACTGTATGAGAGGTGATGACGGTCGCCGACGTGGCGTCCGTGTGTTTTCGGCCGACGCTATGGCCGATAGCATCGTCGCCGTCAGACGGGTCGCCGCCGTCAACCGGTCCATCATGTAGCCAATACTTTGTTGGTAAATGACTTCCCAACGTGTATGTTCGAACACTTCTGCGGCCATTTCCGAAACGTTCTTATCTGCTCGGGCGAGATAAGAGGACATGGTGACAAATCTACCGTCACTCGAGAGAGGCGCGACGAGCCCAGAGGTGACCGCGGCAGTCGACGAGGTGAACGGACGGCCACACCTCGTCATCGCCGACCTCACTCGAGACGACGCGTGGCTGGCCGCGGCGACGGCCGACGTGGTATCCGTCGACGACTGGCGGTAGTCGCCAGTGGCGGCCGTCGAAACCGACACTGCCAGCCATCCTGGGCTGACTCCCGACCGGCGAATGTTCTATCCGAGGAAATCGGCACGCAACTGACGCTCACACGGTTTTTACGATCGATCGACTCGAGAAGACTCATCCGTTGATCCGATCCGGGAAATCCGTCGATACTCGGTCTATCGTAGCGAGATCGGTAGCGTAACAACTGAAACGATTCATACACTGATCGCACAGCTCACGGGTCACTGCGTTCCCCGCTCGCCACTCCGCGGTTCTCACTCGCGTCCGCTCGTTCCCAACCGCCCTTCCGTCTGGCGAGCAGGTGTACAAGACTTGCAGTGGCTACTATACTCTCTCAGAACGACATTTTGGGCCTACGTGGCCCCGCATTTGCCGATTGCTCGAGTTTCTCGGTCGAAACGGATCCCGTCGGTGAACCGGCATCGAAGAGAACGAATCGACTGCTCGCGTCGGCTCTTTGAAACGGGGAGGATGTCAACGGAATACTGGAACGATACGTCCTCTCAATCGGCTTCGTTGGCTTCGATGGACGGACTGGCGGACGCAGTTCCGCCGAGTCGGCTCGCCCACGACGAGGAGACGACGGGTGCGAGCGCGAGAAACGCCATGAATCCGACGAACGCCACGAGGGCGACGGTTGCGACGACGGCGATCACGCTAGTTGGGTCGGACGGGACGATGCTCGATGCGACGAGACTGGCGAGAGTCATCTGTACTCAGTAACCGATCGTGAGTCCCCGCATATGAGGGTTACTGAATCGATCGAGTATCCGCCGATATCGGCGGTAAGGGACTCTGTAGCGTGCCAACTCGAAACACACTGGAGTCGTTATTCGAGTTACAGCCGTCGGACGGCACCGATCGCACTCGAGAGCGGCGGCGCGTCGAAGAACTCCCGTTCGGTGTACGCGTTCGTCCCGGCACAGTACATATCGTGAGCGACGGTCAACACGGCATCCGCAAGCGGCTCGGGTTTCGTCTCACAGAGGGGACGCCAGTCGGCGACGTTCTCGCGTTTGGCTTCGGCTTTCGCGGCCTCGACGGCCTGTACCCACTCCGGTTGCGTCCGCTTGTGATACTGGCGGAGCACTTCCTTCGAGAGCTGGGTTCCCTCGTAACTGAATCGGTTCTCGTCGAAGGTGCCAACGACGTCGGCCACGCGGATCTCGCCGTCGACGTAGAGGCACTCGATCTTCCCGTCCTGATGGTCGAGGCCGGCGGATTCCGCCTGCTCGGTGACGACTCGATTGACCGCTCGTGCCACCGACTCGAGGTCGTCGACGCCGGCGAGGCCGGCGATGGAGTCGGCCTCCGATCGGTCGAGGTATCGATCGCTCTCTTCGTACTTCGTAGAGAACTCCACGATCGGCTCCTCGAGGTCGACGGCTTCCGCCGGCCACCCCTCGAGGTCGAGTCCGTGATCGTCCGGGTCGGTGCGCCGACGAAGGCTCGACCCCTCCGGAACGCGGTTCCGAAAGACGATCTCGAGCGGAATCAGGTAGTTTTCGCCGGCGGCGTCGTGGTAGTGTTCGTAGTCGTACTCTCGGCCCTCGTTCGGGAGGGCGGGAACCTGCGTGAGGTCGATCGCCATCTCGACCGGCGGTTCGTCGACGGTCTCGAGGGGGACGACCTCGCCGTCGGCGGTATCCCGTTCGACGACGCCGCGATAGTGTGTCGGGATGCCTGCCGACTCGAGCAACTCGAAGTTGAACGCACCCATCGTACAGAGACTCGCGCCCTTTTCGGGGATGCGATCCGGCATCTTGCCCCAGTCGAACACCGAGTAGTCGTCGGTGAAGACGAACGCGCCTCGACCGAGTGAGTCCGCGGTGGGTTCCGTCTCGACTCGAAACTCCTTGACGCTCGTCACCGACGCCACCTCGCTCCGGAACGATCGCGGTCGTTCATACCCGCATTCGCGGGGCGGTCCCCCAAGAAGGTTTCAGTATCGGTTGCGCCCCTCTCCACGGACGGCGTGAATTATCTGGTAACGGCCGTGAAAGTATCGAAACCGTCGAAATCACTTATAAGCGGGGCCATAACTGATTTTATACCATAGCGGAACGTCTTCGCAAATGTCACGGTCATCACGATTCGTTCCGGACGGCGCTCGAAAGCGACTGTCCGAACTGAAACGCCGGCTTTTTCTCGGCGTTCGGGAACGGCTTCCCTCATCTGGTGGCCGCAACTCCGCGGCTCCTTCGGAGGATTCGGACGGTTCTGTCAGGGATGCGGACGATTGTACCGGAGGTCCGGACGGCTCTGACCGAGGCACGGATGGTTCCGAGGCGAGTCAGTCGGTGGTATCGCGGGCCGTCCCAGACCGGATTCGCCGGAGCTACGTCGCGAAGTTCGGTATCGGCATTCTCCTCGCTCTCGTACTCATCTCCCTCGTTTCGGGGTTTTTCTACCTCGACATCTCGAACCAGATTACCGAAAACTCCCAGGACGAAATCCAGATGGCGGCCGAGTTCGAAGCGGAAGAACTCGGTAACGAAGTGGATGGATACGAACAGATGGCCCGGATGCTCGCGACGAACGAGCGGATCGTCGACCGATCGGACGAGCGAATTCAGTCGACGCTGAACAACGAGTATATCCAGTCGTCCGACAGCGTCCACTCGATACATCACGTCGACCTCGAGACGGATACGATCAGCCAGAGCACGGATAGTGACGACGTCGGAACCGACGTCACCGAACTCGGTCTGGACGTCCACACCAGAAACGGCGGCGTCGCAACCGAGTACGCCTACGAGGAGATCATCATCTCGCGACTCGACTCGACGTTTACGGACACGTTCGAATACGAGGGAGCGGACGTCATCGCGTTCATCAGTCCCGTCGACCACTCCGATGGAAACGGAGCGATCATGATCTTCGTCTCGGTATCAGAACTGGCCGAAGAGTTCGACGCCACCGGCGACGACGGGCACGTAGAGGTCGTCGATCGTGGAGAACACGACGTGTTGCTCTCCCAGGACGACGGACAGCTCTACTCGGCGTATCGAGATGGAACTGCCGGCGAGGTCGTCGAACGGGGGACGGCCGAGCCAGGATCGGTCGAGTTCGACGACACCGACGAGGTCGCCGGGTACGCACTGGTTCCGGGGACTGACTGGGTGTTGATCACCCACGTGCCCCAGTCGAGTGCGTACGCGCTCGTCGACAACGTCGCAACCTCGCTCATCGCACTCATCGGCGTCTCGGTCGCGACCCTCCTCGTCATCGGCGCGACGGTCGGCCGGTCGACCGCGAGAACCCTCGAGGACCTGGCGGACGACGCCACCGCGCTCTCGGAGGGCGACGCCGACGTCGAGATTACGGCCGACGGCCGCATCGACGAGATCGGACAGGTGCGAAACTCGTTCCGCGAGATCAGTCAGTACGTCGAGACCGCGACCCACCAGTCCGACGCCATCGCCAGACAGGCCTTCGACGACCCCGTCCTCGAGCAAGCGGTTCCCGGCACCCTGGGGGAATCGCTCGAGACGATGCGCGCCGACCTCGAGAGCTACATCGAGGACGTCGAAGCCTCGAAAGCCGAGGCCGAAGCCTCCCGCGAGGAGGCCGCCGAGGCCAAACGAGAAGCCGAACGGTTAGCCGAGCGACTCGAGGAGAAAGCCCAGGAGTTCGGCGACGTGATGGGGGTCGCCGCCGACGGCGACCTCACTCAGCGACTCGATGACGACGTCGACAACGAGGCCTTAGCGGAGATCGCGACCGCGTTCAACGAGATGGTGGCCGAACTCGAGCGCACGATCGTCGACATTCAGGACCTCGCCGAGGACGTCGACGGCGTCAGCGCCGACGTCACGGGTCGCGTCGAAGAGATCGAAAAAGCGGGCGGCGAAGTGAGTCGCTCCTCCGAGCAGATCGCGACCGCCGCCGCCGAACAGAGCGACCGCTTCCAGGAAGTATACGGCGAGATGAACGACCTCTCGGCGACCGTCGAGGAGATCGCTTCGACCGCCGACGACGTTGCCACCGTCTCGAGCGAGGCCGCCGATCAGGCCGCCGTCGCCGGCGACGCGACCGGCGAGATTCAAGACGAGATGGACCGACTCGAGGAGCGCGCCGAGTCGATCACCGATCAAGTCCAGCAACTCGATTCGGAGATGGGCGAGATCAGCGAGATCGTCGACATGATCGACGACATCGCCGACCAGACCAACCTGCTGGCGCTCAACGCCTCGATCGAGGCCGCCGCCGCCGGGGAGGAAGGCGACGGTTTCGCCGTCGTCGCAAACGAGGTCAAGTCCCTCGCCGAGGAGACCGGCGAGGCCACCGAGGAGGTCGACGCGCTCGTCTCGAGCGTCCAGTCGTCGGTCGACGAAACCGTCGAGGAGATCGATCGGATGCGCGACCGAGTCGAGGAGGGTGCTCACGTGGTCGAGGACGGAATCGAGGCGATCGACGCGATCACCGATCGGGTCGAGACGACAAACGAGAGCATCCAGTCGGTCAACGACGCCACCGACGAGCAGGCTCGCGCGAGCGGGCGCGTCGTGACGATGGTCGACGACGCAACGGAGATCAGCGAGAGTACGAAAGCCGAGACCGAGACCGTCGCCGCGGCGGCCGAAGAACAGGCGGCGACGATCTCCGAAGTCGCCGACGGCGCCCAGTCGCTGACGGAGATGGCCGACGATCTCCGGCTCTCGCTCGACGCCTTCGACGTCGGCGACCGTGTCGACACCGATGACCTCGGACGTGAGGAGGAGCCCGGCCTCGTCCTCGAGCACGACGAGGAAAGCAACCTGGCCAACGTCGACTCCGACGGCTGATCGGGGCTGTTGTAAGTCGTTACCGGCGAAATCACCATCTTCCTGTGGTTTCACCGGGAAGTCGTCACACCAATCCCTACGATACGGTCTGCGGTGACTGATTTCCAGTGTACCCGCAGTACGGTCGCGGTTGTACCGGTAATGACTTCCAATCGTCCGTATGAAAGCGAACGCGATCAGCCGAGGTCTTCGTCGCGTTCGGATTCTCGGAGGATGAACGGCCCCATCGCGAGCGTTCGCTTCGCGACCGTCGCGATGCGGAGAATGTAGGTGATAAAGATGACGAATGGGGAAATGCCGACGACGAACCCGGCGCTCGTGAGCCAGACCAGGTTGTCGACGCCGAGAGTCGTGCCGGGGAGGGCGCTTCCATCGACGTACATGATCATTAGTGCCATCACGGTCAACGCGGGCACCGAAATGTACAGAAGCGCACGCGAGAGATTGATCAACTCCCACTGGAAGTAAAGCGTCTTGAAGTGTTCGCGGGCCGGCCCGAACAACTGGAGGGTATCGATCGTGTGATCGATCTTGTCGTTTGCCTCCGCCGAGAGCGAGTCGCTGTGATCCGCCCGAATCTTTCGGGCGTCGTAGATCTTTCGCGAGTAGTTGAAGTTGAGCGCGTTCCAGATCACCTCGAAGGTCCCGAACTGGGCATCCTGTAGATCCGACTTGACGCTCTGGGCGTTTCCGGTTATCTCGTCGACGTACTCCACGACCTTCTCTTTGAGTTCTTCGTCGCGTTCGTCTTCCATCTCGGATTCCAGTTCGCTCGCCCGATGTTGGATGCCGTCGACGAGTTCGTAGAGAAAGGCGGCGGGCTCGGGCGGGCTCGCGTCCTCGTCGATCGTGCTCTCGACGTCCCGCCGGAACTCCATCGCCTCTTGCATCCGTCCGCGCTGTTGGCCGACCGCGCCGAGTTCCTGGGAGAGCACCAACTGGTTGATCGTAACGACGATCGACGTTCCCGTGATGATCGCCCCGATAAAGGCCGAAAAGAGGAACTCGATGCCGTCCTGATTCTCGACGATTTCGCGCAACGGCGTCAAATCGAGCCCGCTGGCGGCGACGAGGACGGCGAACACGGCGAACAAGATGGCGCCCGTAAACGCCCAGCGGTTCAGACGAAGCAACAGCCAGAGCCGAAGGCCACCGAGTCTGTCGTATCCGCCCGATTCGTCATCCGAGTCCGAATCGTTCATCGACGTCCGAATACACGGCGGTCGGCGGTAAAATAACAGGGCCGGGACTCGACGGGTGAGAGCGGTTTCGAGCCGCCTCGGCGCCCGACTCAGGTCCGAGGCTGGTGTCCGTTCCGGCGCTCGGCTCGAGTCCGGACGGCGATTCAGTCTGATCCCGTTGGAGTTCCCGACTCCGACTCTTCGGCGTACGTGACGTCGAACGGGCCCTCGTCGGCGGGTTTCTGCGGGAGCATCGGTCCGACGGAAGCAGTCCGACGGGTCACGGTCGCCGTTCGGAGGATGTACGACGTCAACAACGCCAGCGGCGAGACGACGACGGCGATGAGCGCGCTCACGACGAGCGGGAGGTAGTCGACGCTGATCGACGGACCGCCAAGATCCGCGTACAGAAACCCGATGAGCATCGCGGCCAGGATCGCCGGCACGCCACAGTAGATCGTCAGCTGTGAGAACCGGGTGAGTTCCCGCTGGAGGTACGTCGTCTTGAAGTGCTCGCGGGCGACCCCGAACAACTCGAGGGCGTCGATCAACTCCTCGAGGGCCTCGCGTCCCTCTGCGGGGAGGTCGTCGCCGTACCGACCCCGCAGGTGACGAGCGACGTACAACTGCCAGGCGTCGTCGTATCCGATCGCCGCCGAAACGGCCCGGAACGTCCCGAACGTCGCGCGCTCGAGGGTCTCGTCGACTCGGTCAGCGCGCGCTTGTACGTCGGCGGTGTACCGTTTCACCGGCGTCGCGAGTTCCTCGTCGCAACCGTCGACGGCGTCCTCGAGGGTTTCGGCGCGGTCGCGGATCGACGCCGTGAGCAGTTCGAGCAGTCGCGTCGGCGAGGCCGGAGCCGCCGGAACGCCCGCCGTCTCCGCGGCGTCCTCTCGAAACGACATGACGCCCTCGAGTTGATTCTCGGACTCGCCGGCCGCGGCGAACTCCCTCGAGAGAATGAGCTGGTTGATCGAGACGACGAGCGTCACGAGCGAGAACGTTCCGGCGATCATCCCGCCGGCCAGCCGGGTGATCGAGTCGTCGTTCAGAAAGGAGATGACGCCGACCTCGTCGAGGATGAGAAACGCGACGAACACCGCAATCGAGACGAACGCCGCGACGAGCAAGCGGTCGGCTTCGACGAGCACCCACTCTCGAGCCCGAGAGAGCGAACTCGTTCGCTCCCCGATGTCGGTTCCGTAGGACTCGAGCGTCTCCTCGGTATCGGACGACGCCATACTCCCGGTTCACCGCCGCCGTGAATAAGCGTCGCCGTTGCATATCCCGCCGGAGACCGCGTGATCGTCTGGGCTGGTCCGAGAGGGGGAGAATGGACTGGGCCGGTCCGAGAGGAAAAACGGTCGTCCACCTTGCAGGGGCCAGACTCAACTATCCGCCAGTCGTCGAGTCTCTATGATCGGTTCCAGCGAACGATTCGCCGCCCTCCCCTCACGGCGGACGCGACGATGAGCCGACAGCGTCCGACTCGACGTCACGTTCTCGGGCTGTTCGCTTCCGGAACTGCGATCGCCGTCGCCGGTTGCAACGGGCTCGGCGAGGATTCAGATCCCGCGTACGAGGCCGGCGACGTCGGGGACGTCGACGGCGACGATCGATCGCCAGAGGAGATGGTGGCGGCGGAAGCGCTCGCCCAACAGGAGGGCCACGAGAGCGTCACGCCGCTCGAGTCACTTTCACTCGTCGACCACGAGTTCGTCCTCGAGGACGATTACAGGGGAGCGACGGTCCAGGGAAGGGCCGAGAACGTCGGCGACGACCGAATCCAGGTCGTCGAAGTCCGCGTTCGCGTCTACGACGACGCCGGCGATCAACTCGGCCGGTACCTCGACACGACGGGTGATCTCGATGCGGGAGATCAGTGGGCGTTCGAAGTGATCTTACTCGAGTCCCCGGCGGACGTCGGACGGTACGACGTCGCCGTGGTAGGGACCCCGACGTAAGACGCCGGCCTGGAACGACTCGGACTGTCGAGGCTACTCGTGGACCTCCTCGAGTACGTCGCGAACCCGCTCGTTGGTTCGTTCGATTCCGTCGGCAGTCACGTCGGGATACGCTTTGGCCGGTGCCTCGAGGCCGGGTTGGTCGTCCGGATCCGGCCAGCCGACGACGACGCTCCCGACGGCCCCTCGACTTTCGTGGACGGCACAGACGTAATCGTACACACCCTCGACATCGAAGCCCTGATCGAACGGTTCGCCTTCCGCCGTGAGGACGCCGCTCGACCACGGCTCGGCGGCCTCCGGGATACGACGCTGTGATCCGTGCGTGCTCGGGTGGAGTGCGGTCACGTCGTGGGTTCCGCCGGCGGCGGTCCACTCGACCGTTCCGCCGACGACGGCGTGAACGACCGGCGGATGCAGATAGCCCCGATCAGCGTCGTCGACCAGTTCGACGCCGACGAACGGCTCCGGCTCTCCGAGGTGGGGATCCTCGGAACCGGGTCGCCCCTCGAGACAGCCGGCCCAGCCGACAACGGCGGCCGACGTGGTCATCAGAAGCGACCGCCGCGAACACTGGCCCGATCCCATGGTTGACACTCGAGGGCGAACGAAAAAAGTGCGACGTGAACGGCCGTCGAGTCTTCGTCCCCTCGTACGATCGCCTGTCGGACATTTCCGGTGGGACGGTGACCCGGGAAATCTCCAGTAAATCAGTACAACAGACCGTGCCACGTGGCTCGAAAGCGGTGCGAGCGTTTTTGCCGGTTCGTCGCGTGTGTTTCGCTACGTTTGCTCGACGTGGAACTCCCGTTCGAGGATCCAGACCGGGACCTCGACATCAAGGACGAATACAGCGCGACCGTCAACGTGTTCTTACACTTTACGGTCCTCGGAGCCATTACGCTGGTGACCGGTCAACCGTTTCTGTTTCCGAGTTTGGGGCCGTCGGCGTATCTGATGGCGACCGGCGAGAAGGCGCGTGCGGAGGGTGCCTATCACGTAATCGGCGGTCACGCGGTGGCCGTCGTCGCGGGGCTGATCGCCTACGCGCTGTTCGCCAACGACGTCAGCGCCTACGTCGTCTTCGACCGGCCCGACCCCGCGTTCTCGTGGGATCTGGTCTACCTCACCGCGAGCGCGACCGTCGCGATGATGCTCACGACGACGACGATGTTGCTGACGAAGACGAATCACGCCGCCGCCTGCGCGACCACGCTGATCGTCGCACTCGGGTTGATGGGTGGCATCCAGGACGCCGTGATCATCGTCGTCGCCGTCGCTATCCTCTGGTACTTCCACGATCGGGTCATCTCGACGCTCGCCGAACGATACGGATTCAAGCCGAAAGACGCCAGGTCCTGAGCGCCGCTCGGCCGTCGCTCCCGCCCGCTCGACCATCGCCGCCTCGAGTGATTCAGTCGAATACCGCTCCGACGAGGTCGCCGTCGACCACCTCGAGAATCGCCTCGGATTCCTCGGCGACGGTGTAGGCGGGTCGTCCCTTGCCGGTCGGGGACGTTTTGGCGGTCTCGACTTCCTCGACGACGCCCCCGTCCTCGAGGCGGTACAGCGAACGCATCACGTCCGCTTCGTTCAGGGAGCCGATCACGTCCGCGTCGGCGTCCTCGAGACAGCGCTCACACCGGCGGCGGAGGTTGTGGGTCTGGATCGGGACTTCACCGTCCCGTTTCGCCGTCAAGAGACCGAGTAAGACGACCTGCTCGGGCAACGACAGCGAGTCGAGAGTCGAATCGGATGCCATATCCAACGTTGGACCCCGACGGTGGTAATCGTTATTCCGAGACACAGTGGATGAGCGAACCGAGAGCCGACCGCAAAAATCACCGCGAGCGGGACTCGAGTGGAAAAAACGGCTTCGTCAGGCGTCACCGGTCGACGGATCGACCCGTGTCGGACCGATTACGAACTCTCCTCGTCTTGGAGTTCCGCGAGTTCGGCCTCGACTTCGCTGTCCTCGACGTCCGCCTCGAGCTCTTCGAGTTCCGACTCGTCGACGTCCGCGTCGACGTCGGGTTCCGGCGCCGGCTCGGATTCGGCCTCTCCATCCCCGACGTCAGATTTGAGCGTCTCGAGTTCCGCTTCGACGCCGCTGTCGGTCGAAAGCTCCTCGAGTTCACGGTCGATCGAATCCTTATCCGAGAGGACGTCGTCGAACGCGCCGGACTCGTGGAGTTCGTCGAGCGCCGCCGCGCGGGCTTCCATATCTTCGGTCTGTTCTTCGGCGCGTTCGATCGCACGACCGACGTCCTCGAACTCCTCGCCCGTCGCCGTCATCGCCTCCGAAACGGTCGAACTCGCTTCGGCGGCCTCGTAGCGGGCTTTCATCGTCTCCTTTTTCGTACGGAACTCCTCGATGCGGGCCTGTAGCTCGTCTTTTTGCTCGATCAGGCTGTCCTGTTGACTCTGGAGCTCCGAAATCTGACGTTCCAGATCCTCGATCTGGTTCATCTTCGTCTTCTTTTTCTCCAGGGCGCGTCGCGCGAGGTCCTCTCGGTCCTGCTGGACGGCCGTCCGTGCCTGCTCGTTGTGTTTCTCGACGTTCTCCTCGAGGCGCCGTTTTTGCATCTCGAGGCGCTTTTTCTGCGTCGTGAGGTCGGCGATACCGCGTTTGACCTCCTGAAGCTGGTCGCGCATCTGCTCGTAGGAGTAATCGAGCGTCTCGGTCGGATCCTCGGCCCGATTGAGGACCGCGTTGATCTTCGACCGGATGACGTAGGAGGTCCGAGAGAGGATGCCCATGTTCACTACCAGTGGCTCCCTCCCCTTAAAAACATCACTTCATCAACAGTCGGTTGCGTCGTCACCCAGTTCGATGCGGAGCTGTTACTCCAAGGATAACATTTAATGAATATAATTGTATTGGTCGCTACTGTGCCGATGGTCTCGAGGCAAGACCATCGTTCGACACGACGTCGAGACTCCACTAACACCGCGTCCAACTTTCGGTCGCAACGGCGACGAGATTCGTTCACGACTCCGGGTCGCCCGCCAGTATTCACGCGTCGGTGGTGGAGACGGACTGTCGATCCCGTTCGGAGTCACGATCGGCCGAGGGCGGTGAACCAGGCGCCGTGGAAAACGTCGGTGCCGAGGGTGTCGTGGATGCAGTCGACGATCGCCACCCGCCCCAGTCGATCGTCGTGGCTCGATCCCTCGTTGTCGTCGTATGGGATCAAGAGCCTGTCGGGCGATTCAGTTCGCTCGAGAACGAATTCGTCTTCGAAGACCTCGAGAAAGGCGTCGAGGAGTATCGGGTCTCCCTCGATATGCATATCGTAGCCGACCTGTCCGCGTATTCGTTTCTCGTCCGCTGCCGCGGCCAGTCGGTCGACGTGTTCGTTGCCTCGATTCCCTCTCTCGTCTCCGCCACCGCCGTTGTCCTGAGTGGGCATATATCTACACAGTCGAACGGCGAAATAATCCATTCGGTGCTCGAGTGATGTACAAGAATACGCGGGCCAACGTCTCCCGAAACGCGACTCTGCTGTGTCGATCGGTGCGCTTGAGTAGTGCTCGACCCTACCGTCTTCGCATGAGCGACGTCTTGATCCCGGGCGCGCGCGATGTGCGCGGCGTACTCGAGGAACCCGGAGCCACCACAGCTGACGAAATCGTCGTTGCCTGTCCTCCCCATCCCCAACACGGGGGATCACGGAGCGACGGCCGGCTCGTCGCGGTTAGCGACGCCCTCCGGGAGTCGGGAATCGCCTGTCTCCGGTTCGACTACGGCCCGTGGGATGGCGGCTACGGCGAGCGCGAGGACGTACGAAACGCCGTTCGATGGGCCACAGATCGGTACGAGCGGACCGGCGTCTTCGGCTACAGCTTCGGCGCGACGCAGGCGATTCTCGCGTCCGCCGACGTCGACGCCGTGGACGCGGTTTCCGCGCTCGCCCCGGCCGCCCGCCTCGCGGACGACCTCGAGGCGATTCCCGCACTCGAGTCGGTTTCGATCCCGGTTCAGATCGTCTACGGGGAGCGGGATACGACGGTGGAGTGGGACTCGGTCGTCGAGCGAGCGGCCGATCGAGGCGACGAGGTGAGGCCGATCCCGGCCGATCACTTTTTCCTCGGCCGGCAGGGTACGATCGCCGACGACGTGAGTGCGTTCTTCGAGCGTACGTTGTAGGAGTCAAGTGAGGGGAAGTGAAGCCGCAATAGGGGGCGACCGAATATAAAATTTTATAGCATTCGGGTAAGATGACTGATAATATGGAAAAACATCCACGACCACAGATGGGAACGAACGGCGACGTAATCGGACCCAGAATGCTCGCGTTCCTCGTCGACAGCATCGTCATGTCCCTTTTCGCGGTGGCCCTCCCGGTCATCGGATTCATGATTCACGATATCGTCGGTCTGGTGCTGGCGCTCGTCGCGATACTCGGCGTGGTGGTTTACGGGTTCCTGCTCGAGGGAATCTACGGCTACACGCCCGGGAAGTATCTGATGGGGCTCGTCGTCGTCAAATCGGACGGCTCGGACTGTACGATCGGCGCCTCGATTATTCGGAACCTGGCGCTGATCATCGACAACCTGCCGTTCATGTACATCGCCGGCATCGCGTTGATCTTCATCACCGACGAGAACCAGCGCGTCGGCGACCTGGTCGCGGATACGGTCGTCGTCAAGCGTCGGTAACGCAGGCTAGACAGACGCGACTTCCAACGCGCTGTTCGAACATTTCGTGCGCTCGAGTCACTCTTCTATAGTCACAACCGAAACGATGTGCACACCGATCGCCGGGCTCACGGGTCACTGGGTTCTCCGCTCGCTATTCCGCGGTTCTCGCTCGTTTCTTGGCTCACGGGTCACGTTCGTTCCCCGTTCGCTTTCCCGCGGTTCTCGCTCATGGTTCGAAAATCGAAGATGTTCGTCATCACGAACGACCGCTGGTCGTTCGAACGACTTCGTTCGCTCACGGGTCACATTCGTTCCCCGTTCGCCGTTCCGCGGTTCTCGCTCACGGGTCACATTCGTTCCCCGTTCGCCGTTCCGCGGTTCTCGCTCACGGGTCACATTCGTTCCCCGTTCGCATTGACGCGGTTCTCGCTCACTCCGTTCGCTCCGAACCGCGCTCGCTCCGAACCGCGCTCGCTCCGAACCGCGCTCACTCCGAACCGCGCTTTTCGTCTGGCGATCGGGCGTGCAGTGACGTTCAGTGGCTACCATAGTAACAACTGAAACGATTTACGCACCACTCACAGACAGCGCCCGGAGACCGGTCCGTTCGTCCGGTCTTCGGGCCGACTATCGTGAGCGGGTGTCCACTGACTTTCGTACCGATTACTGTCCCGATGTCCCGGCGGTGAGTCGAACCGTGTGAGACGAGTCTCGGTGGAGGAGTGCAGCGAGTCCACCGTTGCAACCACCGCCCGGGTCGCGATTGTGCCGGAACTGGCTGACAGTAAACCGTATCAGTGGCTACTCTATTCTTCGTCGTCCTCCCGATCGTCGAGGAACTCGTGTGCCTGTTCTAAGATTTCGCGTGGGCCGTCCTGGGTAACGGTGTTCACTGCCTGTTCGTAATCGCGCCACTGCAGGTCACGGTGTTCGTTCGAGAGCTCCGCACTCGCCTCGAACGATCTCGCGATGAAGAGGTGAACGGTCTTGTGTATCGTCGTGCCGTTCGCCTCGAACACGTAGTCGTAGTCCTCGCGAAAGCCGTCGAGGAGTCGAAACTCCTCGATGCCTGCCTCTTCCTTTACCTCGCGGATAGCCGTCTGTTGTAGCTCTTCGCCTCCCTCGACACCGCCCTTCGGAAACTCCCAGTCGCCCGGGCGGCTCTTGAGTAGAAGATACTCGCGCCGGCCCCGCGTGTCGCGGAAGAGGATCGCGCCTGCGCTCGTAGCTTCGACTGCCATTGACAAGACTAATAGATACGACGTTAAGAGAATATCGGACCGTTCGTCGTTCGGACACGCCCGTGGTCGAAGATTGACAGGACGGTCCGATCTCAGCAGGTTTTTACGCGCCGGTCGTGGACGGTTCGACAACGTAGCCATGACCTTCGTCACCCGTCTCACGCTTCAAAGCGGCGACCGTGCGGCACTCGACGGCATCGTCGACGACATCAAATCGACCGCCGAACGGAAAGGTGCGGCGCTGAAAGGTCCCCACTCTCATCCCCCAGAAACGCGATCGATCCCCCAGCACAGCCGCCTTCACGCCGACGACGACCGGCGATTTTCGACCTGGGAGTATACGATCTTCACCCGCGAACTCGAGATTCACGGCCACGACAATCTCGCGCGAAACATCGCGTCCCAGTCGTTTCCCGACTCGGTCCACATCGAAGCCGAAGTCGAACAGATCCACGGCGCGGGTCGCGGAAACTGATACCGAGAGACGAACTACAGCACTTTTCACCGACCGCGACGACACTCGAGTATGTCCGCAGACGACCTCGTCTCGCTTCGGCGAGACCTCCACCGAAAGCCCGAACCCGCCTGGCGTGAGTTCTATACGACTGCCCGGATCGTCGAGGAACTCGAGTCCAGAGTCGACCTCGACGAACTCCACGTGGGCCCGGACGCCATCGCGGGCGACCACCGACTCGCGGTGCCGGACGACGCCGAACTCGCCGCGTGGTACGAGCAAGCCCGTGCGGCCGGCGCCGACGAGACGATCCTCGAGCGTCTCGAGGGTGGCTACACGGGCGCCGTCGCCGTCGTCGAGCGCGGCGAGGGACCGACGGTGGGACTGCGGGTGGACATCGACGGCCTCCCGCGCGAGGAGTCCACCGACGCCGATCACCTGCCGGCCGCGGAGGGGTTCCGATCGGAACACGACGGTGCGATGCACGCCTGTGGCCACGACGCCCACGCGACCATCGGCATCGGCGTGCTCGAGCGCATCGCCGAGAGTGAGTTTTCGGGGACGCTGAAGGTGTTCTTCCAGCCCGCCGAGGAGGTCATCGGCGGCGGCAAGTCGATGGCGAAAAGCGACCACCTCAGCGACGTCGACGCCCTGCTCGCGGTCCACGTCGGCCTCGATCACCCGACCGGCGAAATCATCGCCGGCGTTGACGGTTTTCTGGCCGTCTCACACCTCGAGGCGACGTTCACCGGCGAGCCGGCACACGCGGGCGGCCACCCCGAGCAGGGACGAAACGCCGTCCAGGCGATGGCGACGGCGGTCCAGAACCTCTACGGCATCCCGCGACACAACGATGGCGCGACCCGGATCAACGCCGGCGTCGTCGAGGGCGGGAGCGCCGCCAACATCGTCCCGGAGGAGGCCCGCATCGTCGCCGAAGTCCGGGGCGAGACGACCGACCTGATGGAGTACATGCGATCGAACGCCCGCCGCGTCCTCCGGAGCGCGGCGGAGATGCACGACTGCGACCTCGAGGTCGAACTGGGTGCCGAGGCGCCGAGTGCGACGAGCGACGAGGAACTCGTCTCGATCGTCGCCGACGTCGCGGCGCGGACCGGCGGCGTCGACCGCGTCAAAGAGCGCGACGAACTCGGCGGCAGCGAGGATGCGACCTTCCTGATGCGCGAGGTGCAACGAAACGGCGGGGCGGCCGCCTACGTCGGCGTCGGCACGGACCACCCCGGCGGTCACCACACCTCGACGTTCGACGTCGACGAGCCGAGTATCGGCCACGGAATCGACGTTCTTGCGGGCGCGATCGAGCGGATCGCCACCGAGCGAACGTAGTTTGGACTCTCACTCGCTGGCAGGGTTTATCCGTCGCCAGTGTCGTTTCACGCTCGCCGGCACGGCCTTTCGGTCACCCCCATCGTCTCTCGAGTGCCAGCAGGGTCTCTCAGCCACTCTTCGCGCTCTCGATCTCAGCATATTTTGTCCTCGAGACGAAACGTACGAGCACGATGTGCGCCCTCGGTTGGTCCCTCCGCTCGTCGTATCGGCTTCCGAACTGTTCGACGGTGATCGATGCGTGACCCGCTCGAATCGCCTCCGAGTGGGCCTCTGGCTTCGAATGGCTGTCGCGGCCACGCTCTGTCTGGCCCTCTTGGGCGCGGTCGTAGCCGCCGCGCTCGCGCTCTTCGGCGTGCCGGCCTACGGCCTCGTGTGGTACACGATCTCGGTGCTCGAGGTGATCGTCTCCCCGCCGGTCGCCACCGTCGTCGCGGTCGCCATCGCCGCCGTCTCCCTGTGTTGTGTCGAACTCTCCCTCCGTGCGATCCGGCGTGCTCGAGCCGACGACACCGTGAGCGTCGGCCCGCTCACGCAGGGGGTCGTCGAACTGGCGGCGTACACCCTGTTGCTCTCGTCGCTCGTGATCGCCCTCGCCGCCGCACCCGTCGTCCGAGCGGTGCTTCCGGCGCCCGTCTTCGCCCTGCTGGTCGTCCTCGCCTTCTTCTATCTGATCACGATCTCGTACGTCTGGGCCGCCCGCGCGTGGGTTCGATCCCGAAACGACGGGAACGAACTCGACGATCGGAGCGAGACGGGCGACTGGCTCGTCCTCGGCGTCTTCGCCGTCGGCTACCTCTCGTTCGCCGTCTCCGAGCTGTTCGCCGCCGTCCTCGTGGTCGCGGTCGTCGTCGTCGGTATCGCCGCGGTCGTCGCACCCGGCCTCCTCGAGTCCGTCCGGGATCGGCTCGTCGAACTCGCTCCGGAGGCCGACGACGACCGCGAACGCGACTGGTACGGCCTCGCCGACGAGACCCAACGGCTCGTCGATCGTCTCGAGGACGTGCCGGGACCCCGTCCCGTCGCCGTTCCCGTCGCCGTCGCGGTCCTCGGAGCGGTCGGTAGCTACGCCGCGGCGACAGTCTGGACGACAGGAGCGATCGCCACCACGCTCGCGGCCGGCTGTGCGCTGGCGTTCGTCGGCGTCCACCTCGGAAACGCCGTCCGCGACGAATTCGCCGGCGACGCCGCCGTTCTCCGCGATCTCGCGGACCGCGTCGACCTCGAGCACCTCGCCGACGCGTCGTCGGAGGGCGAACGCGCCGATCTGCGGCTGACGGTCGCGCGACTCGCTGGCCAGGCCGACCTGCCGGTTCCCGACGTTCGCATCGCCGAGACCGACGCCCCGGCGGCGCTCTCGGTCGGTTACCGGCCGTCGTCGTCGACGATCGTCGTCAGTCGGGGTCTACTCGCGTTGCTCGACGACCGCGAACTCGAGGCGGTGCTCGCCCACGAACTCGCCCACGTCGCGAACCGGGACGCGGCGGTGTTGTCGGCGCTCGCCGCGCCGGGCGCTGTCGCCCGCGTGGCCAGCAGTCGGTACGGCTTCAACCCGGTCGTCAAACCGCTCGCGTTGCTCGTGGGCGCGGCGAGTCGCCTCTCGGTCGGCTTCGTCGCCCGCGCCCGCGAGTACGCCGCCGACGACGGGGCCGTCGCGATCACCGGCGACCCGGCCGGACTCGCGGGCGCCCTCGAGACCCTCGATCGCGATCTCGAGCGTCGGCCGCGAGACGACCTCCGAACTCGCGAGTTCGCGACCGCGTTCTCGATCGTTCCGCCGCCATGGGAGAAACACCGTTTTTTCGACCGCACCCGTCGGTTCGTCTCGCGGACGCTTTTCGGCACACATCCGTCGACCGAGTCGCGTATCGACCGGTTACGTAATCGCATCTGAGCGCCGCGGTCCGTTCGAGCGCGGTTCTCTCGACGCGAAACCGGTTCCAGCGTCGTCGATAACGAACCACAGATTCGAGAAAATTCAAGTAGTAGCTGTCGAATTACTATCGAAATGGCCTGGTTTGCGATTGTCGTCCTCGGGTTCGCCGCCGCGATCGCCAGCTACAGCGGCCTCCGGTACTTCGGCCGGGTCGAGACGACGGTTCTCGAGGCCAGCGAGCGTTGTGACCGCGCCTGGGCCAACGTCGAGGTTCTGCTCGAGCGACGCCACGACGAGGTGGGGTCGCTGATCGACCTCGCGGCCGAACACGTCGAACACGAACGGGCGGTTCTCCAGGAGTTGCTCGACGCCCGCGAACGCGCGATAGACGCGCAGAATCCGGCGGAGGCCGCACAAGCTAGCCTCGAGATCCGCGAGGCGGTCGGCGACCTCTACGCCCTCGCCGACGAGGTGCCAGCACTACAGTCGGCCGACCGCTTCGACGACGTCCGGGACAGCCTCACGACGATCGAAGGCCGTCTGGAGAGCCGACGCGAGTACTACAACGAGGCCGTCGCGGCCTACAACGTCCGAATCAACCGATTTCCCGAACAGTTCGTGGCGACCAGACACGGACTCGAGCGCCGCGAACCGTTTCGCGCCTCGGCGGCCGCTCGCGAGGGGATCGACGTCAGCGATCGGTTTGGGGGTGTGGGAAGGGGGTCGAACGAACGCGTCGTTGACGACGATGAGGACGACGACCGGTCGGGAGCGAACTCGAGCGAGGACGGCCGAAACGGCGATCGAGCCGATACCGGCTCGAGCGAGGACGGGGACGACGACTCGATGGGACAGCGCTCCGGAACCGATCGCGACGACACCGACGACGAACGGAACGGAAACGCCGGCTTCGGGACCGCTCCCGAGTAAGAACGGCGCATGATCCTCGGGGTATTTCTCTACGTCGTCGTACTCATCGCGTCGGTTTCCGGGATCGTCATCGGCGTGACGACCGTCGCGAAGGGGTTCGCTCGCTACCGGCAGGCGGTGACGATCACCGACACGCCGCTGTCCTCGCCCGACGCCGTCGCCGTCGGACCGGCGGCTGTCTCCGGAACGGTCTCGGCCGGCTCACCGCTTGCCGTGCCGATCGCCGGCACCGACTGCGTCGCCTACGACCTGTCCGTTCGCGACTCGGGCTACGCCTCGAACCGGCGGCCGTACGACGAGCGGCGAGCGGCGCCGTTTTCCATCGAGACCGAGACGGGACGGATCGAGGTCTCGGCGGACGCGGTCGAGGCCGCCGAGTTCGACCTCACCGAGGAGCGACGAGACGAGCGAACCGTCGAGAGCTACGAGAACCCGCCGAAACGGGTCGTCTCGTTCGAACGGACGCGAAACCTCCCGGAGCGAGGGATGCAGTACGACCGAACGTTCGACCTCGCGTGGATCGAACCGGGCGACGACATCTACGCGTTCGGTCGCGTCGACGCGAACACCGACCTCGAGACTGACGGCGCTACGACCGGGTCGAAGGGTGCGATCCTCCGCGACGGCGACGTCACACCGTTTTTCTCCGACAAAGCGCCCGAGAAACTCCTGCGAGAACGCCGGTTTACGCTCGCGTGGTCGGTCTGTACGGGTCTCGTGCTCGCGACGGTCTCGCTCGTCGTCTTCCTCTGGCTCTCCGGAATCGCACCGTTGTTTTTGCTGTAGCGACGGCACCTCGAGTCGCGACCGGACGCGGTCGTCGGCGTCGGTATCGCCGCGGCCGGCGCCTCCGGCCTCCTCGAGCGTTCCGCGAACGTCGCGATCGGTTAGGGTCTCCGCGTTCCGGACGATTGGGGGCCGCCAAGCACCCCCTCGTACACCCCGCCGACCATCGCGCGAACGAGTAACTGACCGTAGTATCCCAGTCCGATTGCGACGATGATCATCCCCCAGACAACCGCCGCCCCCGGGCTGGTCCCCAGCACTCGATCGTAGAGTGCGAGTTCCGCGTACAGGGCCAGAAACGCGAGCACGACGAACAGGACGGCGAACGTCCAGAACCGAACGATCCGGTACCCGCCGTGGAGTATCCGCCGCGTCTCCGGCGGGAGCGTTGACTCCCACGCCGCGAGTCGAGAGATCCCGCGTGCGAACGGCGACAGCGCCATGGCGACGAACCCGATCGGAACGAGCGGGAGCGTCCGAAGGGAAAGCTCGAGCGAGCCGTCGTCGGTCGCGTGCGATCCGGCGGCGCCCGTCCCGTTGGATCCTTCGACGTCCGAACCGGGGCCCTCCTCGAGCACCGGCGAGTCACCGACGACCCAAAGCGGCGGCGCGGGCGCGGTCTCAGGGTCGGTCAACCGCCCTCGACACTCCACACAGAAGGTGGATTCCGTCTCGTCGAGCGCGCGGAGAAACGGCGCACGTTCGAGCACGCAATCTCCGTGGGTCGTCTCGAGGCCCAGTAATCGTCCCATCTGTTTGCGCACCTGCTTTTCGACGCGCTCGACGAACTCCCTCTCGCTCTCCTCGAAGCAGTCGGTCGAGACGACCGCGCTCGTGCCGCCGACCTCCCCCAGTCCGAACAGCCGGTCTTGCCCGTCGTGGCGAATTCCGGCGGCCGTCAGTCCGATCGCGAGATCGGCCTCGCTGGCGTCCGCGATCGCATCGAGGAGAGGCGCGCTCTCGAAGAGTTCCTCGTCGGTGTACGGCGACGGCTCGGGGTCGCATACGCGGTCCGGATCCGGACCACGGCGGCGTCTGGCGACGATTCCGAACGTCGTCTCGAGGGTCTGGCGGGCGGTCGAGATCGTCGTTCCGGAGACATCGCCGAGGGTAACGAGGTCTACGGTCGGCCGGCGCTCGGGTGGAAAGATCGGCATCGCTAGCTCGAGACGACGGAATCAGTACTTCGGATCGGCGCCGGTCGTCTCGTAGACGGCGTCCATCAACTCGTCGCGTCGCCGTTGCCAGGCGGCCAGGCCGTCCGGACTCGAGGGGTAGTTCTCGTAGTGGTCGAGAAGGTCGTCAGCCCGGCGTTTCGTCTTGTAGAGGTTCCAGATGGTTCCCCAGTGGCCGCGGCTCTTGATCAGCGCCTCGAGTTTGAGCTTCGTGCCGATGTCCGTGCTGCCGGAGTAGAGCGCTTCGGCGAGTTTCTCGCCGGGCATCGCCGCGAGCAGTCCCATCAGGTCGTCGACGTCGACAGCCGTCGAGAGGATGTTGTAGACGTCGAGTGCGGCGTAGCGCGCGCCGAAGTGATCCATCACGCGCTCGTTGTACTCCCAGAGGGTCTCCTCGCTCGGGTCGCCAGTCTCGATCGCCTCGACGATCCGATCGGCGGCGTACTTGCCGGCGTAGGCCGCGCCGGCGATGCCGCCGCCGGTCGTCGGGTTGACGTGACCCGCCGCGTCGCCGACCGCCACGTAGCCGGGGTGGACCGCGGAGTCGTACGGCCGGCGCGTGGGGAGGGCGGCGCCGAGTTTGTCCTCGACTTCCGCACCCCGGAACTCCGTGCGGCTCTCGAGGTCGCGTTTGAGATCCTCGACGAGTTGCATCGGCTCCTCGGTCATCTGAAAGCCCAGCCCGGCGTTGATCTCGGTCTCCGTTCGCGGGAAGTACCAGAGGTAGCCCGCCGCGCGCTCGGTCGGCTTGAACACGAGGGCGTCGGACCACTCGACGGGCTCTTCAACGTGGACGATCTCGCGGTAGGCAGAACAGAAGTGCGAGTAGTTGACGTTGGTGTCGAACGTCGAATCGCCGAAGTCGACCTCGTCTTGGAGAACGGAAAGCGAGCCCGCGGCGTCGACGACGACGTCGGCCTCGTAGGTGAGTGGGTCGCCCTTTCGGATCGCCTGGACCCCGGTGACGCGGCCGTCCTCGGCTTGGCGGACGTCCGTGACGACGGTGTCGTAGTGGAGTTCGGCACCAGCGTCCGCCGCGCCCTCGATGATGCGTTTCCCGTACTCCCAGCGATCGATGACCGCCAGTTCGCCGGGGACCGGAATCTCCAGAACCGTATCCTCCTGTGGAATCTCGAACCGGCCGTGGTCGACGTCCGTGTTCGTAAAGGCGGGTTTGATCTTCGACTTCGGAATCGCCTCCGGGAACGCGTCCGCGCCCTTCAGGGCGTCCCCGCAGGCGATGTGGCCCGCCTCCTCCTCGGACTTGCGCTCGAGGACGACGACGTCGTACCCCTCCCGTGCGACGGTCGCCGCGGCGTAACAACCGGCGGTTCCGGCGCCGACGACGACGGCGTCGGGCGATCGAGTTCCGCTCGAGGCGGCCGCGCCCGACTGTTCCTGTGTACTCATACCCACACTGTCGACACCCCGGTAAGAAAACGTTTTATGGTCGTTCCGGCGACTCGAGCGAGCGAATGTAGCGCACGAGTACACGTCGGCTCCGTCGGGCGGGCCGCTCGGTACCATCAGTGAGGTTGCTTCGACATCGCGACCGGAGCGCTTCGGTATCGTCGTTCGGCCCGCTTCTCGAGTCCGTCTGACTCCGATAGCCGTCGATTTCCGGTGGAACGAAATCGGAAGACCGCCGCGCTGTTGGTGCCGACCGTGACGGAGGGGTGGCCCGTGATCGGGGATACCCACGCCCTCACACGTGGGGGGCTCGAGGGTGGTTTCCCGTTCTACTCACATGCCGACGCCCGTCGGAGCACCAGAAGAAGACCCACCAACACACCGAGAGTGAGATGCAGGCCAAACCCGGGAACCGTATCATCGAATCGATCAGTATCTTCGGATCGCTCGTCCTGGCCGTCGCCGTTATCATCACTGATTTCTCCGCCGTCGCCGTCACCGGTGTCGTCACCGACCCCCGCGCCGTCACCGGTTTCGCCGGCTTCGTCACCGACTTCGCCAGCGTCGTCTCCGATCTCTCCGGCATCGTCGTCACCGGTTTCGTCACCGTCGCCATCGATTTCGTCGCCGTCGTCACTGGTTTCGTCGGCGGCTCCGATGCCGCCACCGCCGACGGGGGCGCCCGAAGAACCCGACGACGAAGAATCTGACGACGAAGAACGCGGTTCAACCTCCACGGTGACGGTAGACTCGAACCCGACGAGAGTCGCGGTGAGGGTTGTCCGTCCATCGCCGACGGCTTCGATAGTCGAGTTCTCGAAGACGACGACATCCTGATCGGCACTCGAGAACGCCGCCGTCTCGTTCGCGTACGCCGTCGAGTCGTCGACGAAACTGACCGTGACGATCGCTTCAGTCGTCTCTCCCGGCTCGAGTGAGTCGTCCGCGAGCGACAGTTCGAGGTCGTCGACCATCCACCCGTGGCGTGGGTACTCGTCGTCGAGTGCAGCCCACGTCTCGTCGAACTCGAGATTCGTATTCTGGGTGGCTTCTCCCACCAGTGTGTCCGTGTTCACCCCGTTGGCATCCGGCGAACCGGCCGAGTGGTGCTGGGTCGTTTCGGTCGCATCCCAGTAGCTCGCGTCGACGTTCGGCGTTCCCGCGCCGACGAGCCCGCCGGTTTCCGTCGTTCCGGTCACCTGTCCAACGGCGAACGATCCTGAGACGTCCCCGTCGCTCTCACCGACCAGTCCGCCAACGGCGGTCGTCCCCTCGACAGTCGCACTCGAGGCGGTCGTCGAGACGTCGCCACCGGAGCCGACCAGTCCGCCGACCGACTCCTCGCCCACGACCGTCCCGCTCACGGCGACTCCGTCGACCGATCCCGCCGAGAGCGAGCCGACCAGTCCGCCGACCCGTTCGTCGCCCGTGACGCTCACGTTCTCGAGTGCGAGCGTCTCGATCGAGCCACCGTCGACGACGCCGAACAGGCCGACCGAGGATCGACTCTCCACGGTGAGCGTCGAAATGGTGTTGCCCTGTCCGTCGAGTGAGCCGGTAAACGGCGACGCGTCGTCGCCGATCGGCTCGAAACCGTCGCCATCGTGCCAGGCGTCGGCTTCGCTGGCGTCGACGTGACCCTCGAGTGCGTAGTGGGCGTCGAGATCCGCTCCGATCGCCTGCAGTTCGGCCGCGTTCGCGATTCGATACGGCTCCTCGTGCGTACCGTCGCCGTCGTGTGCCGGCCAGAGCGAGTCGGCGACGACGACCGTCTCGGCCGACGGTGTGGCTGTCGTCGAATTCGATCGGTAGCCACTCGCCTCGAGTGTCACCTCGTACGTTCGCTCGCCGGGAACGGCCGTTAGCTCGTAGGACCCGTTCGCGGCGGTCGTCGTCTCGAAAACGGAGCCATTCGCATCGGCCGTGACGGTCACCCCGTCGAGTGCGTCGCCGGTCACACGGTCGCTCACAGTCCCTTCGATGGTCGAATCGCCCTCGAGTGCGATCGAAACCGGGACCGTCGCACCGGCGTCGACTCCGTTCGTCGTGACCGTCGACTCGTCGTAACCCGTGACGTTCGCGACGACGGCATACTCCTCACCCGTTCCGGGAATCGTCACCGCGAGTGCGCCGTCGACGTCGGTCGTCGACGCCGGCTCGAACTGTGCTCCGTCGCTTTCACGTTCGATCGTCACCGAGACGTCCGCGAGCGCCTCGTCGGTGAGCGAATCGACGGCCGCCACCTCGAGCGAAGCGTCGCCCTCGAGCGACACCGGCTCGGACGCCGTCGTGATTCCGGGCTCCTCGACGAGGACATCGAATGCAACCGTTTCGTAGCCATCCGCCGTGACGGTGACGGCGTACTCCGTGGCGCTTGGCAGATCGGTGACGGTGTAGGTTCCGTCTCCGGTGTGGGAACCTCCGTAGGTGCCAGCACCGTCGACCGGCGTTGCCTCGACGGTCGCACCCTCGAGGCCGTCGCCGAACTGCTCGCCGTCGACGTCGAACTCGAGTGCACCGTCGCCGGTCAGCGGGAGGTCGACTTCTTCGTCGCCACCGACGCGGAGCGAGGACGTCCCGACGTCGTAGCCGTCCGCCTCGGCCGTGAGCGTGTAGTCGTAGCCATCGACGAGATCGGTCAGCTCGTAGACACCGTCGGTGTTCGTCTCGGTCTCGAACACGAGGTCAGTGTCGACGCGCTCGTCGTCGAGTTCGAACGCCACGTCCGCGCCTGCGATGGGTTCGCCCGTCACCTCGTCGGTGACCGTTCCGGTCACCGTCGTCTGATCGAACGGCTCGAGGACGACGTTCTCGGTCTGCTGTGTGCCAGCGGCGACCGTCACGTCCGATCGGGTCGTCGGCACGTAGTCGTCGTGATTGGCCTCGAGGTCGTACGTTTCGCTCCCCGGGACGTCATAGATCGTGTACTCGCCCGCTCCGCTCGTCGTCGCGTCGTACGTACCAGCGCCGTTCGTTGCGGTCACCGTCCCGTCTTCGATTCCGTCCTCGCTCAGTGCGTCCGTCACCGTTCCGGTGATCTCCGCATCGCCCGAAAGGTGCAGATCCGCCGTCTCGGTCGCCCCGTCTCCGACGGTTACGCTCGTGTATCGGTGCTCGTATCCTGCCGTGTCAGCCGTCACGTCGTACTCGTCGCCGGTTCCGGGGACGTTCTCGATCGTGTACTCCCCGTTCTCGTCAGTCGTCGCGTTATACGTTCCCACACCGTTTTCGACGGTGACGGTCACGTTCTCGATCGGTCCGCCCGTCACCTCGTCGGTGACCGTTCCGATAATCTCGGCGTTCCCCTCGAGTTCGAACGTGCGCTCGTTCGTTCCGGTTTCGGGGGAAACCCCGAACGTCGCCGTTTCGTAGCCGTCAGCGTTCACGGTGATCCCGTACTCCTCACCCGTCCCCGGAACGTCCTCGATCGTGTACGCGCCGTCGGCGTCGGTGGCGTCCTCGAAGACGACCGCTTCGCCGGTCGGATACTCGAGGGTAACGTCCGCATCCTCGATTCCGTCGCCGGTCCCTTCGTCGACGACGGTTCCGCTCACCGATCCAGTTCCGGCGATGGTGAGGGAGATGGGGATGTCGATATCGAGCGACTCCCAGTTCGTGTTGGGTTCGTAGCCCTCAGCGGATGCCGTGTACTCGAGTGAATCGTCACCTGACGTGTCACCTGATTCAAGGTGTGTCGGCATCGCGGGCAGCGCGACTGCGACGCTGCTTCCGTCGCTTCCGGTCGTCACCGTCGCCTCACCGAGCGTCGGTTCGAGACCGCCCCTGTCGTGTTCGATGACGACCGTCGCGTTTCCGATCCGGTACTTCTCGCCAGCGGTTTCGAAGAGTCTGTCGTGAACCTCGATCGTGTTGGTTCGCGATCCCGTGAGGATGAGGTCGGCCTGTGCCTCCACACCGTCTCCGACCGTCACGGTCGTCGAGTTGCCGTCCCAGCTCCCCGGATCGGCGTTCACCGTGTACGCCTCGCCCGTTCCGGGGACGTTCTCGATCGTATACTGGCCGTCGTCGTTGGTCGTCACCGTGTACTCTCTGGCTCCGTTCGACACGGTTACATCGACGTCCGGGATGCCCTCGAGCGTCACGTCCTCGATCGTTCCGCTCACGGAGGCGTTGCCCTCGAGTTCGATCGCGCCAGCGTCCGCGAGCGCGCCGTCATCCACGGCAACCGCGGTGTCGCCCGCTTCGTACCCGGGTGCCTCTGCGACGACGGCGTACTCCTCGTTGGTTCCGGGGACGTTTTCGATGGAGAACGAACCGTCCGTGTCCGTCGCCTCCTCGACGGTGAACGCATCGTCGTTGGGGTAGACGACCGCCACGTCGGCGTTTTCGATTCCGTCAGCCGTGATCTCGTCTTCGACGGTTCCCTCGACCGTCGCGTTGCCCGTCAGTTCGGAATCGAGGGTGTGGGTCGCTTCGTCACCGACGGACTCGTCCGATTCGACGACCGTCCCGTAGCCGTCAGCTTCGATCGTCACGTCATAGTCGTGACCGCCGGGAAGCACGTCGATCTCGTAGGTGCCATCTGCGTCGGTCGTTGCAGTGTAGGCACCCGCGCCGTTTTCGGCGGTGACGGTCGCGCCTTCGACTCCGCCGCCACTCTCGCCGTCGGTGACCGAGCCGGTGAGTTCGGCGTTGCCGCCTATCGCGTAATTTAGAACGGGGCCCGGAGTCATGGGGATTGTGCGATCCCTGTATCCGTCTTTCGAGGTGGTGAGCGGGTAGAGGGGCCCGCTGGGAACGATGAACTCCATCTGGCCGGAGTCATCGCTCGTAAACTCCGTACTCCCCAAGTTGTCGCTCTCGACTGTCGCCACGACTCCCTCGAGTCGTTCATCCGTACGGTTATCTCTCCAGGTTATCCCTACGTCCGCATCGCCGGTAAGCTCGAGGTCCACGTCGGTCACCGTCTCGTCGTCGGGACCGACTGTCACGGTCGTCTGGTGCTCGTTCCACCCCACGCGATTCGCGTTCACCGTGTACGATTCACCCGTCCCGGGGACCACGGCCTCGTACACCCCGCTCGCGTTCGTCTCAGTCGTGTACGTTCCGTCCCCGTCCGTGAACTCGACGCCGACATCGGAAACGGGACTCCCGAACGTGGTGTCCGTGACGGTTCCGATGACCGTGACGTTCGGCGCCAAGACCTCGATCGTCACCGTCGCATCGTCGTACCCCGCGTCGTTCTCGAGGCGGTAGTCGAACTGGTGGGTGCCGTCTTCGGACGGGGCGACCAACTCGAGCGAGCCGTCGGATTCGATCGTCAGGTCTCCGCCTGCCAACTCGGCCGTCTGGCCGACGTCGTACTCGGTGGCGTCACCGTCGAGGTCGCCACCGCCGAAGCTCACGACTTCCGCATCCGGATCGCCGAGGCCGTCCGATTCGTCTCCATCGGTCGTCACGGTGGCTGTGAGGGTCTCGTCGGCTCCGATGCTCAGGTTGTCCACGTCGTTCGCCTCGGGTGACGTCCCGAGCAGTTCGAAGGAAAGATCGTCGACGTAGGCACGTGCGTACGCGTCCCCACCCAGATCCATTTCCTCGGTGCTGTTGATGAAAATTCGAACGGTGGCATGGGTCGCGTTTTCGGGTGGAACGGTGGTGTCCGAGAACGCGTCGAACTCGGTCGTTCCCTCCGAGCGCATCTCGGAGAGATCGACGTCGTCCGCCTCCGAGACGGCGAGTTCCGTTCCGTCCTCGTCCAGATAGTCGACGTCGAGCGTGGCGTAGCTATCTTCCGGCGTCGCTTCGCTTCCGACGAATCCAGCGAGTTCGTACGTGTATCCGGATCGGATGGGGACCGTCTGCTCGGCCACCGCGTCGTATCCGTCACCGCCCCGATCGCCGATGGCGTACGATCCGATCGGGGGATTCTGCTCGCCGTTCGGCTGAGCCGTTCCTGACTCTTGGGGGTCCATGCAGTCGATGTTGCCGTTACCTGGCGAGACGTCGTCCCACGCCTCGAACGAGTCGGGGTCACAATCGGCGTCTAACAGCGTACTGTCTCGCACCCAGAACTCCACCGTCGCGGTGCTCGAGGCGTGCTCGTTCTCGATCTCGTACTCGACGGTGTGGGTCCCGACGTCGGTCGGTTCCTCGAGACTGAACGTACCATCCGACTCGACGGTGAGCGTGCCACCGGCGAAGGAAACCGACTCACCCGGGCCGTAGTCGGTCACGCTCCCGGAGAGGTCGCCGCCGCCGAAGTTCACGACCTCGGCCTCGGGCGTCCCGAGTTCGTCCACGCCGTTGCCCCAGTCGTCGAACAGGGTCTCCGACGGCTCGAACGTGTGGTAGATCCCGACCTCGGTCTCGACGTCGCGGGCGTTCACCGGATCCTCGCCCGGATCACCGCGCTCGAGCGAGAAGTCGTCGAAGTAGACGCCCGCCGGATCCTGGTGTCCGCTCGGGCGAACAGCGGTGAGTCGAAGGGTCGCTCGTTTCGCGTCGTCGGGCGCGTCAGTGGTTTCCGTGAACCGATCGAACTCCGTACTCGATTCCGACTGGAGCTCTTGAAGTGTGAATCCCTCGCTACTGATCACGTCGCCGTCCGAATCGAGGTACTCGAATTCGACGTCTCCGGAGTAGTCGTTGGAGTCAGTTCCGTACAGTCCCGAAACGGTGTAGGTCTCCCCGCCGACGACGGAGACGGTCTGTTCGGTGTGGACTTCGTTATCGAGATTGATGTAGTTATCAGTGAACGACCGTTCTCCGATGGCCGTGTGATCGGTGTCGGTGAATGGAGGGTCCGTGAGGTCGATACAGGAGAAATCTTCGCCCTCCCACCCGATGGGCTGGTCTTGGGCGTTCTCGTCCCACTCCTCACACAGCGGATTCTCCAGTTCGTGATCGAAAATCTTGATCTCGACTGTCGCGTCGTCGTGATCGCCCTCATACCCCAGCCGATAGTCGAACTCGAACGTACCCGTCTGCGTCGGATTCGTCAAACTGAACGTTCCGTCGGCGTTGACCTGTAGATCGCCACCGGCCAGCGTCACCGTGTCTCCGGCGTTGTTGTCCGTGACGCTCTCCCCGAGATCACCACCGCCGAAGTGCGTAATCTCGCCGTCGTCGTCGAATCCGCGGTCGTCTTCGTCCTCGCCGAACTCGTCGTCGAACAGCGTCCAGTCGGGAGCGAGCGTCTGCTCGATCCCCATCTCGACGCCGGAAACGTCGAACGCCGTCGGAGCGTCGGAGAACTCCTGGAACCGGACGTCGTCTGCCCACAGCAATGGTCTATCGAGACCGAAATCCCCACCGTTGACCAGAATTATTCGCACGACCGCCTCGTCAGCGTGCTCCGGGGCTTCGGTCGTCGCGACGTACTGTTCAGGCTCATCGGGATCTTCGGGCTGGAACTCACCGCTATCGATCATTCCGTCGCCGATTGGGCTACCGTCGTCGAAAAACTCGACCTGAAACTGCGCGTAGTCGTCATCGACAACGTCCGACCCAACCCACACGCTGAACTGATACTCCGACCCACCCGTTACCGGAACCGTCTGTGTAGCGATAGACTCGTCTGTCGACGGCTCTAGGTCCTCCCAGTCGATGAACACATAGTCGCCCTCTCTGGGATCGGGCATGAAATCGGGCTCGGGTTCGTCACACTCGAGTTCCCCCTGTTCGACCGTCCAGTACAGCGGTTCTTCACCCACCTCCTGGCCGTCTACGGTGCACGTCGGATTCTCCAGGAGATTCGGACCGAGACTTGCCTCCGCTGGACTCGAGGTCACCGAAAACGACGGTGTTCGAGTCGGTCGTTCGTACGCCCCACCAGCGGTCGCTTCAGCACCACCGACACCGCTGGGTTCGTTCACCGAGACGCCGTTACCACCATCTCCGAACGTGTCTGTCAGCACGTTCGAATCAGCGGTATTACCCGATACCGCAAACACCCCTGTGATAAGCACCAACCCAAATATGATGAGGAATAATCCTATCACATATGGGATTTGTCGGGTTATCATTACCAACATGGTATCTTCCACATCTATATTACTTTCTTTTAGTGGTGTTTCTCCACTGAACAACCGTCTCACCGGCGAACAATTATATCAGTGGTGGCATCTTATCAGATATGAATACAAGTGCGCTTCAGGACGCGCTGGCTGTCGGTAACCGAGCGGACATTCTCTCTGTCTGTTCCGGGACACCGCTGACTCGAAGCGAGATCGTAGACCGAGTCGATCGCTCTCGCGCAACGGTCTACCGCGCGACGACTGCTCTCGAGCAAAAGGGGTTTCTCGAACGGACTCCGGATGGATTTCGGACGACCCAGCGGGGAGCGGTGGTGCTCGAGGCCACGAACCGATTTCTCGATTCCGTGACGGCGACCGACCGACTCGAACCACTCCTGATGGGAGTGAGTTCACGAGAACTCGCAGCGAATGCTCACCACCTCATCGACGCCGAACTCGTCGTTGCGACCGAAACCGACCCCTACGTTGTGACCGATCGCGCGATGGACCTCTGGGAGACCACCGACCAGCTCCGATTTGCAATCCCTGCAATCGGCACTCGAGATTCCGTCGTCAGGGGGACGACCGCGATTCGAAACTCGGGAATGGACGTCGAAATGTGTCTGACACCGACGGTCCTCTCGACGTTTCGGAACCTCAGCCCGGACCTTCTCGACGAGATCATCGCCGCGGAGAACGTCGCAATACAGGTCTCTGAAGGGATACCGTTCTCGTTTGGCCTCCACGATGATGAAGTCGCTACCGTTGGCGCAAACGACGAGACCGGGATCGCAACAGTCCTCGCGATAAGTGACGCTCCCGATGCACGGAGATGGCTCGACGGCCTGTTCGAACGGTGTTGGTCACGAGGTGCCCCAGTCGAGGAGTTCCTCGAGTAGCGAGCAACGGAGAGACAGAATGAACACGTCCGAGCGGATAACTGGACAAAACGAGGTTTCAGGGCTGTTGCGGGTAGTAGCCCTGAACTGCGATGACGTAGTTGATCGCCAGATATGGCGGCATGTTGCCGTGTGGCATTCCCTCACCGGTGTCTCTGATAGTAGTCTCGACAGACATGTCCGCACCGGATGAATCTGCGTAGATCTCGACGTCCTCAGATCGGGCGAGGTGATGTCCGCCCGGCGTTCCAGAGTTTCCCTGGGATCTACTCACCGGGAGAGTCGACTGTGCCCTGTGGGTATGTGTAGGGAGTTCGTTCGTCGTCAGTCCAACCGCTTCTTCCCCACCAGTTTCGCCGAGGTCTCGAGGAGTTCGCCCCGTTCCCTGCCCCGCTCCGATCGCGGTTCGACCGGTCAGATCGGGAACCCTGAACACTCTCTGGCCGTCCCCGCCGTAGGTCGTCCCGAGCAGACTGTACAGCGCGTTGTAGTTCTGGAGTAGGAGCTGACGACCGTCACACATCATGAATCCCTTCGGAGCGAACGTTCCGGCGAACATCTCGATTCCGCCCACGATCTGTTCGACGGAGAGCTGGGGCGCACCGACGTCCGCGTTCTCAGCCTTCGGAGCATCGCCCGATCCGCCACTCGCCACCCGGCCGGGTACCTCTCGGGAGAGCGGAGCCTCGTAGTGAACGTCGTCCGGATCGGAGCTCCCGTTCGGCGTCGGGCTGAGCGTGAGGTCGAACCACTCGCCGTCCTTGTCGACCAGACGGTACATCTTACCGTCGAGTGTCGTCCCGCCGAGACAGTCGAAAACGAGCGTGAACTGCTCCCAGTCGTCGACGACGTCCCGCGACGTCTCGAGTTCTCTCAACCGAACCTCGACGTCGTCGTTACCGTCGACTGTGAACGTCGTTTCGACGAGATCGTCGAGCGTCTGCAGCGATGGCGCCGGGCGTAATTCTTCCATCGGCCTACGTGGGAGCTACGAGATAATAACGTTGTGTCGACAAATTGCTCCGATGCGGAAACGACAGTACGCCACTCTTTCGACGAATTTTCGCAACGGCGGTGGTCCACCGGACGTATCGATTATGAAAACATCATCGATGATTTGCTGTAAAATACGTTCGAGCAGGATGTGGTTGCGCCGGTAAACCGGTACAGCGATCCGTCTCAATCGTCGGTTTCCGGTGGAACGAGCCGAACGATCGGCGCGTCGCTGTCGTCGACCGCGACGTAGAGATATGTCGTATCGGGGGCGACCGCGACGTCACGGATCCGCCAGCCACGGTCGGCCAGCAGCGGCTCGAGTTCCTCGACATCCGTGCCGTCGACGGCAAAGCGGCCGAGATACTCGCCGGCCAGGTTGCCGACGAACAGGTCACCCGCCCAGTTGGGGAACGCATCGCCGTCGTAGAACGTCGCACCGGCGGGCGGAAAGCCACCCGTGTTGCACTCCCAGTAGTAGACCGGATCGACCACGTCTTCGCGCTGGTCGGGATCGTCGCCGATCGGATCGTCCGTGCCGTACCTGCAGTCGTGGCCCACGACCGGCCAGCCGTAGTTGCCGCCCGCCTCGAGGACGTTGATCTCGTCGCCGTCCTCCTCGCCGTGTTCGCTCTGCCAAATCTCTCCCGTTTCGGGATGGACCGTCATCCCCTGGGCGTTCCGGTGGCCGTAGCTGAAGACCGCGTCTCCGCCGTCCTCGTCGACGAACGGGTTCTCCTCGGGAATCGAGCCGTCGGCCTCGAGCCGAAGCGTGGTTCCGAGGTCGTTCGTCGGGTCCTGGGAGACGTGATCCGGTCCGAACTCGTCGAACTGGCGGTCGCCGACGGTGACGTATAGCGCGTCGTCCGGGCCGAAGACAACGCGGGAGCCGTAGTGGGCGTCCGACTCGACGAACGGCTCGGCCGCGTACAATACCTCGAACTCCTCGAGGATGCCCGCCTCCGGCTCGAGTCGCCCCCGGCCGAGGTGGGTCGTCGAGTCGTCGCCGTCGGCGTCGTTCGTCGCGGCGTAGGTCAGGTAGAGCCACCGCTCGTCCGGAAAGTCGGGATGGAGGGTGACGTCGAGCAGGCCGCCCTGCCCGGCGTCGTGGACCGCCGCCGTCCCGTCGATTTCCTCGCGCGAGCCGTCCTCGCGGTCGACGAGCGAGAGCCGCCCCTCGAGTTCGGTGACGAGAAGCCGGGAGTCGTCCGGGAGGAACGCGAGCCCCCAGGGCTGGTTCAGCCCCTCCGCGACGGTCTCGATATCGAACTCGTCGGGATCCGACGGGCCGCGAAGGGAGCCGACGCAGCCGGCGTTCGCGAGCGCGCCCGCCGCGACGCCCGCTCGAAGGACCGTTCGACGCGTCGGACCGCGATCGGAATCGGTCACTCGTGGTTCACCCGTGGGCGCGTCTTCTCGAGTACGCCGTTTGACGGTTGGGGTACGTTCAGGGGATCTGATTGCTCTCGAGTCAGATGGCGCTACTCGAGTGCCGACTCGACCGCGGTCGACGCCGTCCGCGCGTTCGCCGCGAACTCGAGCATCCCGATGGCGGCGACGCAGTCGGGACAGTACACCCGCCTCACGGATTCGTACCGATCGGCGAGTTCGGGACAGGGATCCGCGGAGAGACGAATCACCCGATCGTCACGGACCGGTTCGTCACACCGGTCGCAGACGCTCTCGTCGGAGCGGTCGACGCGATCCGCGTCGGCCGCGTCGCGCTTCGAACTCATCGGCGCCGCCCCCTGTGTCGTCGACTCGAGGGCGATGAACGCCGCCGTTGTCCGCGAAACCAACGGTATCGACTGTGGAACCGCCGCCCGTGGAACCTCCGCCGTCGTCCATGGAATCGCAACAGACAGCGCTCTCGAGCCGAGTGTGTGTCGGTACCGTGGACGCTGTCGCGAACCGCAAGCTGTTCGAAGACGATACTGGGCCGTCGTGCGAGACCTTTTTGTCTCGGTGGCAGTAATGGAAACATGGCACCCAAGTGCTCGCTTGGAAGCCACACGTCTCGGGTGTCATCAGCACCCGGGGCATTTCGTACGCATGCCCCCGCGTCCGATTCTGGAGCGCGTGGCTTCCATCGTGACAGTCGCCCTGTAGGATAATATAATTACTGGTGATAGTCGAAGAAGGTCGACCGTCCGCTCGAGACGGCGAGTGTACGCCCATCCACTCGGTCGACGCCAGCTATAACTTTCTACGTGTACAAGTACGTGTATGGGGACGAAGACGATCACCGTCACGGAAGAGGCCTACGATCGCCTCAAAGAGCACAAACGAGAGGGTGAGAGTTTCACGGAGACGATTCTCCGAATCACAGGGGAGAACCGAAACGTGATGAAAGGGTTCGGTTCGTGGGAAAACACCGGTCTTCGCGACGAGGTCGAATCGTACCGCAAAGAGTACACCCGGGACCTCGAGGAGCGCGCGAATGAACTGTCTTGACACGAACGTCTTGATCGACTATCTGGAGGGGGAGCCGTACGTCGGCGAGTTTCTCGCGTCGAACGAACACACGCCGCTCTTTGCGCCGACCCCTGCGTTACACGAGACGTTCGTCGGCGCGGTTCGAACCCGTGGCGCCGACGGCCTCGAGAAAGCCCGCTCCGACCTCGATTGGGTCGAACCGGTCGAGTTGACGATCGACGGCGCCGCAGAGGCCGCGAAAATCGACTGGGAACTCCACAGCGCCGGGGAGCCGATCGGGCCGCTCGATACCCTCATCGCGGGCGTCGTTCGTGAAGCCGGCGGAACCGTCGTCACACGCGACGATCACTTCGAACGCGTCGACGGCCTGGACGTGAATCTGATCGGTGACGATGAATCGTAGCACCGCTACGATGTGCTGATCGACCCGAACGATCAGCAAATGAGTCTCATCGATCGTGTGCGCGACGGTGCCACGCCGGAGGCGTCCGCCGTCCTCGTCGCGAATCTCGTCACCCTCGTCGGCGTCCTCGTCTTCGAGTGGAACGCGGCGACGCTCGTAGCAATCTACTGGTTCGAACTCGCCGTCTTGAGTTTCTGGGCGGTCTTCCGGGCCGTCTTCGCCGGTCGTCCCTCCGAGTTCGACTCGGAGATGCTGATCGTCGGTGCGCTCGCGGACCGACCCACCGCGATTCCGATTCCGTTCACTGGAGTCGGAATACAGGTCTCGACGCTCCCGGTGATCGCCCTCCTGGCCCCGATGCTCGCGGTCGTCTGGTTCGTCGCGGGAACCCTGACCGTCGGCGTCGTCGGTTCCGGGGCGCTCGAGGGGGATGCCATCGACACCGTCACTCTCGCCGTCTTCGCGATCTTCCTCGGCGAGGGCGGCCGGACGGCTCTCGAGTACTTCTACCGGCAGGGCTATCGCGAGCACAGCGCCCAGACGGCGATCCACGGCGTGTTCTGGCGCGGCGCGGTGTTGTTTTTCGTCGGACTGTTCTGTTCGTTTTTCGCCGCGGTGGCCGATCCGTCGGTCGCCAGCGACGAGCCGATCAGCGACGCCGACCCGACGATCGCCAGTGCGCTGTTGCTGGTCGGCATCGTCCTCGCCAAGTTCGGGTTCGACCTCGTCGGCGTCTCCCGCGACCGACTGGCGGCGTTCGGCGAGTCGATCGGCGTCGACCTCGAGTCGACGGTTGAACCGCCGGCGGGCGAAGCGGTCGATACATCCCTGGCGGCCGACCATCGACGTGCCCGCCCGCCCGTCAGTGGCCGATTGCTCGCGACCACGTCTCACGCAAAACGCCACCCAACCACGTTGTTCGTCGGCGCGTTTCCCGCCGTCTTCGCGCTCCTGTTCGCGGTCGGCGGCGTCTGGTCGGGTGCAGTCGGACTCGTGATCGTGGCCGTCGCCGTTCCGCTCGTGCTCGTCCACGTCGACTACTGGCTACGGTATATGGGAATCGAGTATCGGGTTGACGACGACGCGATCGTCGCCTACGACCGACTGTTCAGAACGCCGCTGTGGCGCGTCGAGGCGTGGGACGAGAGTGGACTCCGCGTCGAACGCGATCGGATCGACCACCGGCTCGAGACGTCCACCGTCGTCGTCGAACTCCCCGATTCCGACCGACACCTGTGGCTTCCGCGATTGCGTGAGGTCGAACCGGTGCTCGAGGTGTTCGAGCGCCAGCCCGACGGCGTCGATTTCGACTAATCGGGTGTCGTCCGTGTGGTCACTGTCGTGAGGACGTTCGAGCGGTCGTGCGTGGAATGTATCGTCCGTCCGTTCGCTGTGTTCGCGGACCGATGAGGGCCGGGACGGCGTTCGATGGTCGTTTCGATCGTCGAACTTCGGCTGAGGACTCCGAATCCGCGTGGCTACTCGAGTTGCTCGTCTAACTGCTCGATCAGTTTCGTCTGCTCTTCGTTCGCCGCCGCGACGCGTTTGATCTTGGTCACGACTTCCTCCGTCCGATCGCCGGTTTCGTCGACCATCGACGCGACCTCCTCCGTCGACGCCGCCTGTTCGTCGGTCGCAACGGCCATGTCCTCTGCACCCAGCGTGGCTTCCGTGATCGCTTCGTCGATCGATTCCAGAATCTCGACCGTCTCGCTTACGTGCTCGATTCCCGCGTTCGCCTCCTCGTCGGCGGTCTCGATCCGGTCGGCGGTCTCCTCGGTGTCGTCTTTGATGTCCTTGACGAGTTCTTCGATCTCCTCGGCGTTTTGCTGTGATTCTGCGGCGAGGCTTTTGATCTCGTTGGCGACGACGGCGAACCTCGAGCCGGATTCGCCGGCTCGAGCCGCTTCGATGGAGGCGTTCAGGGCGAGCAGGTTCGTCTGGTCGGCGATGTCGTCGATCACGTCGACGATCGTGTCGATTTCGTCGATCCGCTCTTGTAATCGTGCGACGGATTCCGTCACGTCGCCGTTGGCTTCGTCGACCGTTTCCATCGCGTCGATCGCCTCGTCGGCGACGTCGGTTCCGTCGGCGGTCAACTCTCGAGCGCTGGTGGTGACCTGTTTGACTTCTTCGGCGCTGGAGGCGATCTCTTCGACGGTTGCGGAGAGATTCGACACTTCACCGACGATCTCGTTCATCGTCTCCGATTGGTCGGTGGCCAGTCCGGTGATGTCCCGTGAGCTTCTCGAGACGACCTTCGATATTTGCAGTAACTCCTCGGTGGAGACGTCGACGTCCGCCTCGGCTGTTTCGGCCGCCGAATCGCTCTCCCCGTCCGTTTGTGAGCCCATGGGATGAGTTTTCGATACCAGTTCATCAACTGTACGGCCGTTTCTGGCAGTTGACTAACTATACTGGAAGATACACATATTTCTGAACAGAGATAATGTAACGTCCAAAACGTGAAAGTGTAATACAGTACCACCGAGAACATCCATGATTGGGCCGTAATCTGAACCTATCCTGGCGTCAGATGTTAGATAAAATGTGTGCTGGGATTTGAGATGTGGCAAGAAGGTTTAATGTATTTTATCGGTATGCAGCGATCGCATGGCGACGACAGTCGAAACGGAGACGGAACGGTACCGCATCGAGTGGGACGACGACATCGATGCCGTCATCTACACCTGGACTGAGTTCGCGAGCGGCGAACAGTTTCGAGACGGCGCGAATGCGCTCCTCGAGTACGTTTCCGAGAACGACGTCACGAACGTGATCGTCGACTCGAGCGGTATTCAGGCCCACGACGACGACGACCAAGCGTGGTTGGCACGGGAGTGGACCCCGGCCATGATCGACGCCGGAATGGAGTACAACGTCGTCGTTCACAAAGAGAGCATCATCTCGGAGATGGACGTGGAGGCGCTGATGGAGTCACTCGAGGAACTTCCCTACGAATCGACGGTGACGGTCAGCATGGCGGAGGCTCGAGACTGGATCGCGAACAGGTAATCCGCTCGACGCGGCTACGGTTTGTGACATCTTGACGAGTGCCGTCGCTCGTGATCGTCTTACGTCGATACTCTGCGTCCGAAACTCGGTTACTGAATGTGACCTTCGCGGCGCAACTGGTCGGCGTCGGCCTTCTCGTAGCGCCAGGTGATGTCGGCCTTCTCGTCCTGCCAGTCCCAGGGCTCGACGAGCACGACGTCGTCCTCGCGGATCCAGATGCGCTTTTGCATCTTGCCGGGAATGCGTGCCGTTCGTTCCGTTCCGTCGGCACACCGTACTTTCACCCGATTCGCCCCGAGCATGTTGGTGACGGTCGCGAAGACCTCGTCGTCTTCCGGCATCCGGAGATTCTTCCGACCGCCCTCACCGTCGTCGCTCATGGCTCGAGGTTTACGTCGGAGCCGTTTAACGCTTTATCGATTTCCCGACGAGAGTGTCGTCGCCCCGTGACGATACGGACTGCCACACCGATGTATCGGGGCGACCGCGAGCCGTCCTGCGGTCGCCCCGGAAATGACGTCCAGCAGTCCGTAGAAACCACGCGTTTTACGTCCCCCGCCCCGAGTCGTCGCATATGCTCGACAAACTGGGGCCGCTCGGGATCGTGGGAATCGTGATCCTGCTTTCCGGAATCGGACTCGTCGCGTACGTCGATTTTCGCATCGCTGCGGGGCTCGCGTTGATCCTCGCCGGAATGGGATTGGTCGTGAAGTCACTGGTCACGGGGATGCTCCAGAGTTTCGGGATGTTCTGACGGCGACGAGATTGGACGCCCCCATCGGGTCCGAAGCCAACGATCCAAGATCCAACAATTTTCTCGTCTCCTCACCCACGATTCGTACGGGGTATACGCTTCACTACTACGATCTCGTGGTAGCCCGTATCGCCGTGGGCATCGCCTTCGTTGGCCACGCGCTGTTCGTCGACGGTCCCGTCGACGAGCCCGAGGACGTCACCGAGAAAGTCGAACTCGAGATGGTAGCTCAGGTGGTCTCGTCCGTCACGTCGACCGAGTAGCGTTCGTGGCCGCGGTTTCGTGACCGACTTCTCTGTAGTCGGTACTCGGTGTTCCTCCCACAACCGTTATACTCGTTCCCACCAAAAGTGGGAACATGGTGAAAGTGGACTCGAAAGGACGAGTCGTCCTCCCGCAGGAGGTCCGAGAGCGCCTCGGGATTACACCCGGGTCGGAAGTAGAGATCCACGAGGAGGACGGAAAGGCAGTGGTCGAACCAGAAGACGATCCCGAACAGATCATCGAACGCATGGAACGTCTCGTTGCGGAAACCGCTTCAGAGCGAGGGGAGACGACCCCGCTCGACCGAGGCGGTGACCCGATTGCCCGGAAGCACCGAGTTGCTATTCGACGAGGGGCAGGGAAAAACAGCGATGAATAACGCATGAGTGACACCAGCGACCCGTATCTTTTCGACGTCGGGGTAATCGCTCTCGCACACACGGAGACGCCGGTTCGTGACGGTGCCCTCTCGTACGTCAGAGATGCCATTGCGGGTGAGATCGATGCCGTCGTGCCATATCCCGCGCTATTCGGCGCACATACTGTCCTGACGACGTACTACGGGAAATCGAACGCGGATGCGTCCCGGCTACTGCAAAATTTCGCGGACGCAAAGCGTATTCACTGGTACGACAGGATGCCCGCCGACGTCGTTCGAGGTGGATTTTCTCGGTCGAGTGAAGCGAACGTCGACGGGTGGGATGGGTACTACGCGCAGGTAGCAATTGACGAAGGCGTAAACACCGTGTTGACGATCGACGACGACTTCGAACGGTTCGAGGAGTTCGATACCGAGGTTATTCTCTCACACGACGAATTTAGCGAACTGAACCGGTTTCTTGGAAACTGACTCCTCTCATCACAGCGAAACCGTGATACCCGATTCTGGTATCGAACGCGCGCTGTCCGCCAACGGCCCGTCGGGGAGTCCGACGATCTGCTCGAGGAGGTCGAACTCGAGGACGTAACGACGGTACTCTCGCCCGTCAAATTGGCCGACTAGGGGCGGTCGAACGCACTCCGTTATACTTCGTTGTCGCCCGCCCGGTGCTCGCTGATGAGCTGATCGACCATCGCCGCCTTCCTGTCGAGTTCGCGCTCTCGAGCCAGCTCGTGCCAGTCGTCGATAACCGCCTCGACGTCTTCTTCGCGGGCGACTGCGAGTTCGTCGACTTCCTGCATGGCGACGTCGCCGGCGGGGCCGACCGGGACGTCAGCCTCGAACAGAATTTCGTCGGCGACCTCCGAGAGCCCGCCGTCTTTCAGAACGACGCGGGGATCGAAGTCGGCCAGCAGTTCGGCGGTCGATCGCCCCGCTCCGCTGGCGTCTCGCAGGTAGACGACGTCGCCGGCCGCGATGCCGTACTGGTCGTCGGCCTCTCGAATAGCGCCTTTGGTGAACTTCTCGACGACTTTCACCGGGACGAGCCCCTCCTTCTCGGCGGAGACGTCACTGAAGTTCGAGTGATCGAGCTTCCACAGCGCTTTCATCCGCTCGACTTTCTTCTCGAGCGTCTCGATCTCCTCGCGGGCCTCGTCGCGCTCTCGCTCGAGTCGATTCGCCTTGCGATCGAGGCGGCTCACCTCGCGCTCTTTCCGGACTTTCTTTCGCTCTTCGCGTTTGGAGACGGTGAGTTCGGCCTCGAGGTCGTCGATCCGGTCGTCGCGTTCTTCGAGCCGATCCTCGAGCGTGCCGACGTGTGACTGGAGGCGTTCGACCTGGCGCTCTAAATCCTTGATTCGCTTTTCCTCTTCGGTGAGCTCTCTCGGCTCGTGTTCCGTGGACTCCTCGTCGGACTCCTCGTCGTCGTTTAGGTCCGTGAGGACGGCCTCGACGCTCTCCTCGCCGGCGACGACGCGGGCGGTGACCTCGTCGCGGTCGATCCCCGGTGGGAGCTTTCGGGCGATGCGCTCGAACTGGTCCTCGTGGTGGTCGAAGGCGTACAGGGCGGCGGCCATCGCGTCGCGCTGGTGGTCGTCGTCGTAGGGGTTCTCGCGGGTACGGTGTTGTTTCTCGTCGATCGGCAGGTCCCGTTCGGGTTTCCAGCCCGCGGCGTCGAAGCTTCGACGGAACTTCTCGACCGTTTCGGGCATCGGCGTCACGTCAGCGGCGACGACGATCGGCCGCCCGCGCTCGACGATCCACTCGATCACCGCGGCGGTGTCGCTCGTCCGGGAACTCCAGACGTCTAACACCTCCCCCTCGAGACTGACGATGGCGACTGCGGTCGTCGTCCCGGGGTCGATGCCGACGATGACGTGATCGCGGCGCTTTGCGAGGGGGCGAAACTCGATCCCGTCCCGGCGGGTGCGCTCGATTTCGACGCGCACGTCGCCCGAACGCGCCCGAGAGACCGGAATGCCGCTGGGTCGTGCCTCGACGGTGAACACCGCGTTCGCGTAGCCGCCGTAGGACTCCCGGACTTCCTTCTCGTACTCGAGGTTCGCATCGTCGAGGTCGGACTCGACCTGGCGGGATCGGCGTTTGACCGAGCCGTGGATGCGGCGGGTGTAGCGGTCCTCGCTCCAGCCGCCGCTTCCGGTCGAGCGCCCGCGGGCGACTTTGACTTCGGTGGTGTCGGTGAACGCCGACACCTCGTAGCCGACGTTGTGGGCGGCGAGCCTTGCGGCGGCCTCGGCTTCTTTCATCGGCTCCTTACCGTAGGGGATGCCGTGGCGTTTGGCGACGCGGGAGAGTGGTTCGGGCCGTTCGTCGCCGGTCACCTGGACCAGCTTCGTGTCCGCGGGGAGCGAGCCGAGAAAGTGGACGAGCTGGTCTTTGTCCGCGGCTAGCTCGTACATGTTGTCCGTCGCGACGATCGCCGGCTCCTCGTCGTCGATCAGCCGCCGGAGTTTCCGGTGGGAGACGACGTCGCGGTCGACCTCCTCGCCGTCGTACTCGACCAGTGCGTAGGAGGGGGCGTCGCCGCGTACGTCACCGCTCTGAACGTCGACACCGAAGACGACTGCATCGAGCGCACTCGTTCGCGTACTCACGGGAGAGTGTAGGGACGAGTCGGGTATAAATCCGGCGCGGGTCTGGAACCCGATCTGAACCCCGAGAGCCGTTCGAGAGGGATACTATCGACTCGGAAACGGTAGTCTCGAGGCACCGCTTTGGCTTCTCGAGCGCGCGATTCGCGTTCGTGGCCTTCTATGCACTATTTTATCCGTGGTAATAATTCTAACATTTATTATTCTAGAATAAAATTTCATATTCTATGACGAGTAAGTATGTCTGGAGGGTCGTCGAAGACCCTACATCTATCGCGGCTAGACGGCGCGTCTCGTCGCGGGATGCAGACGAAGACTATGACCGAGAATACGAATCCATCCGATCGAGGCGAACAGACGAGCGGCGGACATCGAAGCATATCGACGTCGCGTCGAACCATCATGAAGGCGACCGGTGCGAGCGTGCTGGCGGTTGGCGGTCTCGGGACCGTCGCCGGCAGCGCGGCGGCCCAGGACGTCGAACTCCCGCCGCTGGCGCGCGACGGGAACAAGATCGTCGATCCGAGCGGGAACGAGGTTATCCTGCGGGGCGTCAACATCGCCGATCCCGGCGAACAGAGCCGTGACTGGCGCGGCCAGACCGCACCCGAGACGTTCGAACTGGCGACCGACGAAAGCGAAGGTTGGTACACGAATATCGTCCGCATCCCCGTCCAGGCCGAGTTCATCGCCGCCGGTACGCAGGCGCCGGAACCCGGACAGATGCCCCACGGGGACGACTGGGGGCCGCTGCTGCCTGGCTCGTTCGACGCGAGCGATGTCGAGTGGTACTGTCAGACCTATCTCGACGAACTCGTCGACATGGGCGCCGAGCGCGGCGCCTACGTGATGATCGACTACCACCGCCACTATCCGGTCTTCCACCAGGAAGACCACGCGGGCCACGACATTCCCTACGACACCTGGCAGTGTGATTCGGACGGCGGCGAAGACTGGCGCAACCCGGAAGTCTGTGGCGAACGCGGCCCGCTCTGGCACGGCGAGGACCAGGTCGACGACATCTGGGCCCTCATCGACGAGCAAAACATTCTCGAGGCGTACGACTTAGACGAGGACGACATCTACCTCGAGCCGCCGGAGGTCTCGAACGCACTCGACGAGGAACTGCACACGTTCTGGGAGGTCGTCGCCGACCGGTACGCGGGAGACCACCACGTCATCTTCGACGTCTACAACGAACCGACCGGTCCGTACGGCGGCGACTGGGGCGGCCCGGAACGACAGGCGGGCGAACTCTCCTTCCCGGAGGAGGCACCTGGAGACGCGGAAGGGGACTACGACGTCCGAGTGGACGAGATGAAAGCCTGGTACGACCTCTGGCGCGAACGGGCGCAGCCGTGGGTCGACACGGTCGAGGACAACGCACCTGGCCACCTCATCACGATCGGCAGCCCACGCTGGAGCCAGTACGCCTACTGGGCGCCGTACAACGAGTTCGACGCCGAAAACATGTGTTACACGGCCCACGTCTACACCCAACAGGACATGCGGCCGCTGGGCGACTACATCGGCGAACCGTCCGAGCACGTCCCGATCTTCTTCAGCGAGTTCGGCTGGATCGAAGGCGGCGGCAAGGAAGTCGATACGCCGTGGATGGACTGTACCACCGATCCGGATCAGGACCCCGAAGACGCCGACTGTGAGCCGTTCATCCAGGGCTACGAGGAGTTCCTCATGGAGTACGACGTGCATCCACTGGCCTGGTGTTTCGATCACAGTTGGGAGCCACACATGTTCGAACACGGTGACCCCGGTCCGGGCGGTCAGTCCGGCGCACCCGATGCCGACGACTGGATGAACTACCTCAACGACGAGACACCCGGTGTCTGGTGGCACGAGTGGAATCAGCAGATGGCCGGCGACCGCGACGAGTTCGCACCCGGCGACGAGCCGTACCCCGACGCCGACAACAGCAAGAACCCGCTGCACGAGGGTCCGGATCCGATCGGCGAGACCGGCGACGGTATCCAGGTCGGCGAGCACACCGCTGAGGACACCACCGACGACGGCCTGCACAACGACTTCACCGGCGACGGCGAAACCACCCACGACGACGTGACCGCCTTCTTCGAGAATCTCGAGGACGAAAACGTCCAGACCAATCCCGACGCGTTCGACTTCGCCGGAGACGGCGAGGTCGGGTTCGCGGATATCGTAGAGATGCTCAACCACGTCTGAGCACACAGCGACGCCGTCGAGACGCCGCAGGTCAGCGTCGACCAACACCCATTCTATTCTGGAGAACAGCTCTAATATTAATTTATTCAGATGATAAAAAATCTTATTATCTGTCGGGTAATAGCTGTAATATGTTCTCCATCCATCGCTGGCGGGCACGGGCAGTATCGGAGACCACCAGCGTGGAATCGGAGACAGCAAGCGAGGAGTCCCCCAGAATGAACGACGACACCACGAACCACGCGACAGACGAAGAGCCCACAGAAGACCGCACACCGACCTCACGCCGGACGTTCATCAAAGCCGCCGGCGCGAGCGCAGGCGCGCTCACACTCGGTGCCTCAGCAGCATCCGCACAGGACGTTTCAACCATCGTCACCGAACTGGCTGACGAGCAGGTCGATCCCGGTGAGACGACGACCGCAACGGTTTCACTCGAGGACGTGCCAGTCGGCTCGGCCGGTGCAAACGTCACGCTCGAGGTCGACCCCGACGTTGCACTGATTACTGAAATCGACATCAATAACTCGTTGCTCGAACTCGAGCTGAACGACGAGATCGAGGAGGCAGGCGGCGGCGTCGACTCGATCATGCTCACACGGATCGCCGACATCGAGGAATCCGAAGTCGAAATCGGGACCTATCACCTCGAAGCCCAAGATGAGGGCGAAACGACCCTCGAACTCGATGAATTCGCACTCACGGATCCGGACAGCAACGTCGTCAGGGAAGCCAACCACGACGCCCCGACGCTGACCGTTGGCGAGCCCGACGACGATCCATCGCCACCGAGTACGCCGACGGATCTCGAGGTCGTCTCGACGAGCGAGAGTTCCATCGAAGTCGACTGGAGCGCCGACGCGAACGCGACCAGCTACAACGTGTATCTCGATGGCAGCCTCGAGGACGAAACCAGTGCCACCGACGCAACGCTGACCGGTCTCGACGCCGACACCGAGTACGAAATCGGCGTCAGCGCTGTCGGCGACGACGGCGACGAGACGAGTACGACGACGGTCTCAGCGACGACCGACGAGGAAGACGACGAGCCGCCGGAAACGACGACGGTAACCGTCGATCTGGCAGACGGCGAGATCGAAACTGACGAGACGACGACCGTCGACCTCGGCCTCTCGGAGGCACCAGACGGCCTGCTCGGCTTTACCGTCGATCTCACCATCGACGACAGCATCGTCTCGATTGCCGATGCAGATATCAGCGAGCCGTTCCCAGACACCTCCAGCCCGATCAGCTACGTCGATATCGAGGGCGACACCGTCCGCCTGAGCGCCATCGAACCGCTCGACCCCGGCACGACCGACATCGAGTTCGGTCACGTCGAACTCGAGGGCGAAGCCGACGGCGAGACCGACATCGAGGTCGAAGTCGTCCGTCTCGAGGATCTCGACGACGACGATATCGCAGCAGAAACCCAGTCCGAATCGCTGCGCGTAACTGGTGAGGACCCACCGGAAACGCCGACGGTCACGGTCGACCCCGCTGACGACGAGATCGACACCGATGAGACGACGACCGTCGACCTCGGCCTCACCGAGGCACCAGACGGCCTGCTCGGCTTTACCGTCGATCTCAGTATCGACGACAGCATCGTAGCGATCACCGATGCGGACATCAGCGAGCCGTTCCCGGACACCTCCAGCCCGATCAGCTACGTCGATATCGAAGGCGACACCGTCCGCCTGAGCGCCATCGAACCGCTCGACCCCGGCACGACCGACATCGAGTTCGGTCACGTCGAACTCGAGGGACAGGCAAACGGCGACACCGACATCGAGGTCGAAGTTGTCCGTCTCGAGGATCTCGATGACGACGATATCGTTGCTGAGACCGAATCTGCCATCCTCTCGGTCGTGGGTGAGCCGGTCGACGAAGCGCCGGTCGTCCCCGAGGACCTCGAGGTCGTCTCGACGACCGAGAGTTCGATCGAGGTCTCGTGGAGCGCCGACGCGAACGCGGCCAGCTTCAACGTCTACCTCGAGGGGACCCTCGACAGCGACACCACGACCACCAGCGCGACGATCACGGGTCTCGATGACGACACCAGCTACGAGATCGGCGTCAGCGCTGTCGACGACGACGGCGAGGAAACCGACACCGCGACGGTGACGGCAACGACCGACGAGGACGACACCGACCCAGGCGAACCGGGCGACTACCCAACCTGGGAACCGGACGTCCTCTACCAGCAAGGCGACCGCGTCTCCTGGGACGGCGAAAACTGGGAAGCCAAGTGGACGAACGAGGGTCAAGAGCCCGAGTACGACGTCAACGGCACCTGGGAACCACTCGACGGCGAGATTCCGCTCGAAGACGATCTAGCCGAACTGCAGCCCTCGAGTACGTCCGTCTCGGCCGGCGAGCGCCTCGAGTTCAGCGTCAGCGACACGTCACCGAACGACGCCTGGATCGAATCCCTCGAGTGGGACTTCGGCGACGGCACGACCGGCAGTGGCTGGTGGAACGACCACACCTACGACTCGAGCGGGACCTACACGGTAACGCTCACCGCGACGGACCAGCTCGGTCGTCAGTCGACTGACGAAGTCGAAATCACCGTTTCCTGATCGGAGTGGAACCGACAGCGGGATAACTGATATCCCGACCTGTTGCGGACGACACACCACACAGCCGGCGCGTGGCGCCATCCGTTCGACAGAACGATCGGATGGTTTTGCCGTCTACAAAACTTCTAACCCACCCGGATAATATTTATACTAATTACCATTAGATATAAATGGCGATCGAGTGATCCGATCACAAGTGCACTCGAGGTGTGGCCCGATACCGTCTGCAACCGGTGTGATCGATCACTCGAGCGAGATGGTGACACGATATATGAGACACATGAAATCCAAGACGACGCACGGAGAACACGGCGAGGACGCAGCGTCCGGGGACGAACCACTCACAGGTCGAGACGACGACCAGGAGTCAACAACGGCTCTCGAGCGACGCGACTACCTGCGAGGGATCGGGTTTGCAGGACTGGTCAGCGGACTCGGTGGACTCGGAGTTGGTGCTGGCGCTACTGGAAGTGCCCTCGCACAGGAGTCGTGGGAGGCTGCGGCCGACGAGCGAATCGAACACCACCGAATGGGTGACCTCGAAGTCAGCGTCGAGACCGAGGACGGCTCCCCTGTCGCGGACGCAACGGTCGAGATCGAACAGCAAGAACACGAGTTCGGGTTCGGGACGGCCGTCCACGCCGAGTTCCTCCTCGAGGGCAGTGAGTGGGGGGACGATATCTACAGCGAGACTGACAGGCAGAACTACGAAGCGGCAATCGAGGGCCACTTCAACATGATCGTCCTCGAGAACGTCCACAAGTGGCACCTCTGGGAGGAGAATACCGAAATCGCCGACGGGGCAGTCGAGTGGGCGCGCGAACGCGATATGGACGTTCGCGGTCACGTTGCGCTGTGGGGCAACGTCGACGCCTGGGCGATACCACCCCGGGTAGTCGAGGCGATGGGCGACCCGTGGGCCAGCGAGTGGGAGGAAGCTGGCGAGCCGGACTACGATCCGGACTACGTCGTTGCCGAGGCGATGAACCACATCGAGGCGGTCATCGGTCACTACGGCGACGACATACAGGAGTGGGAGATCAAAAACGAGGTCATCCACGAGACGGCGATGATCGAAGCCGTCGAAGGCCAGGGCGTCGACCCAGTCACCGCCGAGGTGCTTGGCGACTGGTACGAACACGCCGAAGACGTCGCGAATCAACACGGCGTCGATATCGCCGTCAACGACTACAACACGCTCGTCGGTCCCTACGAAGAAACTCGAGACGACTACGAGCGCCAGATCGACTATCTGGTCAACGACCGCGGCATCGACCTCGACGGCATCGGCTTCCAGAGTCACTTCGGGTACGACGAGCGACTCGAAGCCGGCGAGATCATGGATAGCCTCGACCGGTTCGCCGACTACGGGGCGGGCCTGCGCTCGACCGAGTTCGACATGTTCCAGGGCAACTGGAGCGAAAGCGAACAGGCCGAGTTCATGCACCTATTCTTGAAGCAGTTTTTCAGCCACCCCGACGCCGAGGACTTCCTCATGTGGGGAATCTGGGACCCAATCCACTGGGGCGACGAACTCGAGGAGGATCAGGACGCGCCGCTGTACGACGAGAATTGGAACGAGAAACCGGCCTATCAGGAGTACGTGGACCTCGTCTTCGACGAGTGGTGGACCGACGAGTCGGGTCTCACAGATGCCAGCGGCGAGTTCGAGACGGCAGTGTTCCACGGCGACCAGGAAGTCACGGTCACCGTCAACGGCGAATCGACGACCCAGCAGGTCTCCGTTACCGACGCCGACGCGCCCGTGCAGTTGGAAATCACAGTCGACGAGAACGGCGACGGTGACCCCGTCGTCGGCGACTACACACCCGAAGATACGACCGGCGACGGCCTGCGCAACGATTTTACTGGTGATGGCCAGACCACCCACGACGACGTGACCGCCTTCTTCGAGAACCTCGAGGACGATGGAATCCAGCAGAATCCACACGACTTCGATTTCACTGCAAACGGCGAGGTCGGCTTCGCGGACGTCGTCGAACTGCTTCGTGCCGTGTAGGATGTCACGTCCGGGAGCGACGCCCCATACCCAATATTATTTTATCTTGATACTAGTTAGTTTTAAGACAATACATATTGTAAAATTCTCCGTCTTCGCAGCGAACGCGAGACAGCAAGAGACCGACCCGACGAGGCGACAATGAACGACAACAACGACAGCAGACAACAAACGGGCGAATCGACGGACGAGAGCACAAGACAACGTGTGTTAGACCGCGCGAGCGAGCAGCCGACGATTCAGATGTCGCGCCGGTCGATGATGCGAGCAACGGCAGGTGCAAGCGCGGCCGCACTCGGGCTGGGCGCGGGCATGACTGGCAGCGTCGCGGGCAACATCAGCGAGTTCGACGACCTGACGGTCGATAGCCAGAACCGAATCGTCAACGAATCCGGTGAGCCGTTCAAGATGCGGGGGGTCAGCATCCCCGATCCGAAGCGACTCGACCGGACGAGCCAACTGCGCGGGAAAACCCCGTTGCAGTTGCTCGACATGATGACCAACAACGACCGGGGCTGGTATCCACGCGCCATCCGCCTACCCGCCCAGCCACAGGACATCGGCGAGCACCCGATGGGCCACGCCGGTCCGGAGTACTTCGACGACGACGGCAACCTGCGCTCGGAAGCACCAGATATCGAGAATCCTGATGCAATTCGCGACAGCCGACGGGCAATGCAACCGCCACAACCCGTCGCGTTCACCGAATCTGAACTCGAGGACTACCTCGAGAACTACTACGACCCGCTCGTCGAGCGCTGTAAGGAGCGAGGCGTCTACGCCATCGTCGACTTCCATCGCCACTGGCACGAACAACCGCCAGGAACGGAAGAACCCGGCGCGGCGGAGAATCACCTGCCTTACGACAGCCCGTACACGAACTACTGGGCGTACAACACGTACGAGGACCAGTACGTCTCGTTCGACGAGACCACGCCCGCCTCGTGGGGCCACGTCGATTCGACGTACATCAACGAAGGCGACCACCAGTACCGAGACAATCCGGATGAAGACTGGGCTGGCATCGATACCGAAGCCGACATCCCCGGGACGCCGTACGAGTACGACAACTGGCAGGTCAACGAAGAACTGCTCGAGGAGGCGTTGCTGTTCTGGAGCGTCGTCGCCGACCGGTACGCCGACGAACCGCACGTGGTCTTCGAGCCGTACAACGAACCGACTGCACCGGGTATCTGGGGTCCAGTCGAGGGCTGTGGTGCGCTCAAACAGGAGCCGCTGTGGGAGACGTTCGTCGACGACTTCATGGGGCCGATCATCGACGAGATTCGCCAGCATCAGCCCGAGCAGGTCCTGCTCACCGGCGTTCCCGGCTGGTGTCAGTCGCTGCAGGGACTGTACTGGTACGACTTCAACGACGCCGGCTACGACAACATCGCGGTTACTTGGCACAACTACGCCGGCCACGACGTAAGTCAGCTCAACAACTGGTTCAACGACACGAACTACCGCTGGCACGAAGACATCGCCGCAGAGACAGATGGTGAGTTGACTGATCCATACATCCCGCCGGAGCAGGACGTCTACGACGATTCCTGTTACGGCTGGGAAGGCTACGAAGCCGCTGGCCTGCAGAACGCGATGGACTTCCATCACATCTCGATCAGCGAATTCGGCTGGATCAACGATCCAGAAGTCGCTCACTGGCTGCGCGGGACGACCACCGGCCAGGGGACGCTGCCGGAGTACGGCATTCCCTTTTTCGACCAGATCGAAGACGACGACCGAATCAGCTGGATCGCCTGGTGTGCTGACGTTCGCTGGTACCCGACGATGTTCGAGTTCCCAGAAGGACCCGACGAGGGTGACCTCATCGGCGACGTGCTCGTCAACGACAACTTCTACGACACCGATCTCGAGGATATCTGGGCGGCGCTTCCGAACGGCTCGCCGTGTCCCGACGTGGAGAACCAGCCCTGCGAGTGGGAGCTCCTCGGCGGCGAACACAGCGGCGAGTACATCAAAGAGCAACTCGAGGTCCACCGCGACGATATGGTGCCGTTCGATCTGGGAACGACCGACCCCGGCCACGACGATCCGACACTCTACAACGGCGACGCGGCAGAGGGCATTCAGGTCGGCGAGTACACGGTCCGAGATACGACCGACGACGGCCTGCACAACGACTTCACCGGTGACGGCGAGACCACCCACGACGACGTGACTGCCTTCTTCGAGAACTTCGAAGACGACGGCGTCCAGGACAACCCCGAGGCGTTCGACTTCACCGACAGTGGTGACGTTACCTTCTCGGACGTCGCCGAACTGTTGCGTCAGCTGTAAGCCGCGGTCACAGCGACCCAGTATCGCGTTCCAACCACACTCTGCTGGCACACATTTTCACATATATTTGAAATCTGTCAGCACACAGAACGAGTAGTAAGAGGGTATGAAATACGCATCATCGACAGACGAGCAGACAGACGACCAGTCAGCAACTCGCCTCGAGAACGGAGTCACTGATGACCGACAGACAACGCGCCGGCGCTTCTTGCAGTCGACGGCTGTGACGGGAGCGCTCGCGACTGGGTTCGCCACAGGGGCAACGTCGGCCGCAGCAGAGACGGACCGTGGCATTCCGACGCCGCGGCTCCACGTCGAGGGGAACCTGATCAAAGATCCGCAGGGCAACACCGTCACGCTCCGCGGACTCAACATCGCCGATCCGAAGCGCCTGAACGTGACGGCGCCGGCACGCGGGAAAGCCGCCGAACACGTCGTCGACTTACTGACCGACGAGAGTCAGGGCTGGTATCCCAGAGTCATCCGCGTGCCCGCCCAGCCGGTCGATATCGGCGAGCACGAACCCGGCCACACCGGCGGCCCGCCGGACCCAGTCGCGTTCACCGAAGCCGAACTCGAGGAGTACCTCGAGACGCATTACGATCCGATCATCGAGCAGTTAGGCGACCTGGGCGTCTACGCCATCGTCGACTTCCACCGCCACTGGACGGACACCGACGCTGAGGACGGCTGGGACGGTGAGTGGGGAGACAGTCAAGAAGGGACGATCAACGAGGACCTGCAGGAAGAAGTTGAGATGTTCTGGGAGATCGTCGCGCCGAGATACGCCGACGACGACCACGTCCTCTACGAGGTCTACAACGAGCCGACCGAACCCGGCATGTGGGCCGAGGTAGACCGCCAGTGGGTCAGAGACAACTGGCGGCTGTGGAAGGAGTTAGCCCAGCCGTGGGTGGATACGATCCGCGAGCACGCCGACAACATCGTCATCGTCGGCTCGCCAAGTTGGAGCCAGAACCCGGAGGGCTACTACATCGAACCCTTCGAGGGCGACAATCTCGCCTACGCCTACCACATCTACTCGGGCCACGTCGTCAGCCAGAACGAAGCCTGGGACGAGGTCGGCATCGACGGCATGGGCACCGACGGCGTCTACGAGGAGGTGCCGGTGTTCGTCACCGAGTTCGGCTGGGAGGCAACCCACGCCGGCGCGACCGAACTCTACGGCCGGACGAGCGAGTTTGCCGACCCGTTCTTCGAGTGGCTCGAGTCGAGCGACGCGATTCACTGGACGGCTTGGTGTGCCGATCCGATCTGGCGGCCGGTCATGTTCACGCGGTCGTTTCTCGACGAAGACCCGACACAGCCGGAGGATACCGACTCCATCGGTCACCCCTACGAAGACGAGATTCCCGTCCACTGCGAGGACCTGCCTTGTGAGTGGGAGTTACTCGGCGGCGACGAGTTCGCCGGCGAGTACGTCAAAGCACAACTCGAGGCCTATCGCGACGATGGGCTTCCGGGCGACGGCGGCGGCTCGGACCCAGAGCCGGAGCCGATTCAGGTCGGCGAGTACACACCCGAAGACACGACCGGTGACGGTCTGCACAACGACTTCACCGGCGACGAAGAGACGAGCCACGACGTGACCGCATTCTTCGAGCATCTCGAGGATGAGGGCATCCAGAACAATCCGGACGCGTTCGACTTCGCTGACGACGAGGATGTTGGCTTTGCAGACGTGGTCGAACTGCTTCGACGGGTCTGAACAGCACGCTCGAGCACTCTCCACGACAGACAGCCATGCATTCGAATCCACACGCGGACGACACAGACGGTGACCGAACCGAGACGACCGACCACCCACAGCGTGACCCAGACGAGACTGCGAGTCCCGACGACGCCAGCCGCACACTCTCGAGGCGGCGGTTCGTCCAGGCAACTGGCACAACGGCGGGCGCACTCGCACTCGGCGGGACCGGTATTGCCGGCGCACAGCCACTCGAGGAAACCTGTGACTCCTTCGGCGAGATCGACGTCGGCGGCGGCGATTTCCTGTTGATCAACAACGATTGGGGCGCAAGCGTCGAGGACCACGGCTTCGAGATGTGTAGCTGGCTCGCCGAGGACGGCAGCTACGGCTACGAGTGGACCACCCGTCCCGCCGGTGGCGAACCGAACTATCCGCAGGTCTTACTCGGTACCAAACCCTGGGGCGACGACAGCGGGGCCGACTCGTTCCCGATCCAGCGCGGCGATGTCGAGGAGTTGACCCTCGAGGTCGACATCGATCTCGACGTCTCCGGCGGCGAGTGGAACCTCGCCGAGGAGTGGTGGCTGATGGAACAGCCGCCCGACCAGCAGATCGAAACCCACACCCACGAGATCATGCTCGTCCTCGAGTGGGGCGACGAACACAGCCACGGCGGCGTCGACGATCCGGGCGTCTGGACCGACCAGTTCGGCAACACGATCGACTACTGGGCGGTCTACGAAGACGGCGGCGGCACGGAGGCCGACTTCCACATCTTCCGCGTCAGCGGCGGGCTAACCTCGGGTCAGATCGATCTGACAGAGATTGTCGACTTCATGACCGAGCGCTACGGCCTCCGCGACGACCTGTGGCTCAGCGGTATCGAAGTCGGCAACGAGTACTGGCAGGACGTTCAGGGTGATGTAACTTACAATGCCCTCGACGTGACGGTCAACGGCACGACCTACGAGAGCGCGAGCGGCGACGAGAACGGCGCCGAACCCGACCCGATCCGGGTCGGCGAGTACGACGCCGAGGACGCCACTGGTGACGGCCTGCACAACGACTTCACCGGCAGCGGCGACACCACCCACGACGACGTGACGGCGTTCTTCGAACATCTGGACGACGACGCCGTCCGGAACAATCCCGACGCGTTCGACTTCGCCGAGAACCACGGCGTCGGCTTCGCGGACGTGATCGACCTGCTTCGGCGGGTCTAAACCGCTGTCACGGCGAAGCGTTCCCGAGGACGGAGGCGCCGCTTGTCGCCGTCGTGGGACGTATCATCGCGTTCACCCATCAGTTATTTTTATAATGCCGTATCTATAATTCTTTTCTATGGTAGCTCCGCAACAAACTGGTGTGGCCCAACCCAATGCGGCGACGCACATCCAGGCAGCTTCCTCAGGTATCGTCCTCGAGGACTTCTCGTCGTGGCCCGGTGAGAACAGTCTCGGCGAGTACTCGAGCGCCGGCGCACTCGCAAACGGCGACGGAAGCGGCGAACTCGTCGATGGCGTGCTCCGCCTCGAGTACGAGGATGCGGGCTGGTTCCTGAGCAACGTCCGCGCCGATCGCTCCGAGGACACGCACCTGGAGCTCGACGTTCGCGGCGACGACGGTGGTGAAGCGGACGACATCTACCTCGAGATCGACGATATCGAGGCGCCGCTCTCGGAACTGACCGACGATTCGGTCGGGACCGAGTTCGGGACCGTCAGCGTCGACCTGGCTGACGCCGGTGTCGACGCGTCGTCGGTCCAGGACGTCTGGCTGACCTTCTGGGGCGCCGGCAGCGGCGCGCTCGAGATCGAGGCGATTCGGTTCGTCGATCGTGAGGGAGAGACCATCGCGGTCGGCGACTACGACGCACGGGATACGACCGAGGACGGTCTCCACAATGATTTCACCGGCAGCGGTGACACCACTCACGACGACGTAACGGCGTTCTTCGAGAATCTGGACGGCGATGGCGTCCAGAACAACCCCGACGCGTTCGACTTCGCCGAGAACGACCGCGTCGGCTTCGCCGACGTGATCGAACTGCTCCGGCTAGTGTAGGGTAGGGACGACCTGTGGCGTCGCGACATCGTGGTGTCGCAGCGTCGCGATGTGTCCCGTCGATCGACGCTTCGGTTGCGAGAGTCGGTACCGCGGACAGCTACGTATATTATTCCACTATTGTTATTAAAAATATTTATTAGACAATACGTGTGTATATAGCCTATGGTTAAACGACGAAGCGTACTCAAAGGCGGCATCGCTGTCGTGACCGCAAGCGCAGTCGGCATCAGTGTGACCGGCACCAGCGGCGCACAGTCCGACGACGGGCTGGTCGTCAACGACTTCGAATCGAGCGCCTACCCTGGGGCGAACGAACTCGAGGAGTGGGCTGGCCACGCCGCGTTCGATGACGCGGACCTCGGCGACGGCGCGCTCCGTCTCGAGTACGACGACGGCGGCTTCTTCGCGAGTACGCTCCTCGCTGATCTGTCGGCCTACGACCGACTCGAGGTGGTCGTCCGCGGAGACGACGGCGGGGAGGAAGACGAGATCGACCTGCGAGTCGGTAACGTGCGCGCACAACTATCAGACCTCACCGACGATTCGATCGGCACCGAATTCGATACCGTCAGTATCGACCTCGAGGATGCAGGCGTTTCTCGCTCGGCAGTCAGACAGCTCCGACTCGACTTCTGGCACGGAGGAAGCGGTGCGATCGAACTCGAGGAAATCGCGTTCGTCGGCGACGGTGTCGGCGGCGACGACCCGCCGCAGGTGGTCACCGAGGAGACGACACTGCTCGAGTACTACGACGACTACGAGTACGGCGGCTACGGCGACGCCGTCGAGATCGACGAGTACTTCCCGGGCGACCTCGGCGACGGCCACGGCGACCACGATCAGGTCAACTGGCCGGACAGCGAGAAAGCCGACTACTTCAACGTCGACCTCGACGCCATCCGCGATGGTGCCCGCGACGGCTCGGTTACGTTCGGCGAGATGGGCGACGTCGTGATCGACCACGTCAACCAACTCGAGGCGGAGGGGTTCCCGCGCCAGGCCATCGTCCAGTTGTTGCCGCGGCTGATCTTCCTGCCCAACGAAACTGAGGAGCTCACGCTGCACAACGGGCCGCCGAACTACTGGGACGAAATCTACGGGCCACAGGAAGCCACGAACGATCCCGACACGCTCATTCAGGATCCGTGGCCGCCGGATGCGCGTTCCTACGATCCTGACGAGGTGGCGATCCGTGATCGCGCCCACGACCAGACCGATCACGAGGACTGGGAAGGATGGACCACCGCCGACCGACTGCCCGACGACCGATACTACGACGACGATAACCCGATCCGCCTGCTCGGCGACGGCATCCATCCGGCGACCGAGGAGCCACTTGGCGGCGACGGCTTCACCGCGAACGCACCGATGGACTGTCGCGCGACGATCCACGAGGAGAGCAACGCCTGGTGGTACCAGATCCTCGAGTTCGAGAACCTCAGCCCGGTTCCGTACCACCTCAACGCCGCGGTCATCATGTGGATCGGTCCTTCGGGCGCAAACGGTGACCTCCGGACGGGCCACTTCAACAACGAGCAGCGCCCGCAGCCGGGCTGGGGCCATCCACAGCGTGACGTAATCGAGGTCGTGTACGACGAAGAGCGCCAGCTGTCGGCCTACGCGATCCGCATCGCGTTCCACGACGAACCGTACAACATGCGAACGGCCTATCCGAACCAGCGCTGGTCGCTCGAGGTCGGCATGAGCGCGAACGACCACTTCGACGACGAGCAGTCCCGCGAGGAACTCGTCCAGACGATGGTCGAGTCCTGTCACGTCGAGGTCGAGACGGATATGGACCGCAACGACGACCTCCTCGACGCGCTGGATCTGCGCAACCGGATGACGAACTGAGCGAGCCGACGACGACCACCACTCACCACAGATTTTCACTTCCAATGAGACCACACACCACTCCAACGGACGATCAGACGGACCCAGCACAGCCACAGTCACAGGCCCAACCTCGAGCGAGCCGCCGCGGCGTGATGAAAGCGATTGGCGCGGGCACAGTAGCGGCCACGCTCGGCATTGCTGGCGTCTCGCCGGCCGCAGCGACGCTAGACCACGGGCTTCCGACTGACGAGTTCGTCGAGACGGATGGAACGGAGTTCGTCATCGACGGCGAACCCGTCTACTTCAACGGCGCGAACAACTTCTGGATCACCGACGACGACGCGAACGAAGCCACCGAAGAGCGCGTCGACGCCGTCTTCGACCTCTTCGATGAGCTTGGGATCAACCTCGTGCGCATCTGGGCTCACGGCGAAGCCAAGGAGGGCGAGCTCGTGCTCCAGCCCGAACCCGGCGTCTACAACGAGGACGCCCTCGAGCACCACGATTACGTGATCGAAGCCGCCCGCGAGCGCGGGATGAAACTCATCGTCGCCTTGGTCGACAACTGGGACCACGAGGGCGGCATGCTCCAGTACGCTGAGTGGGCCGGCGCAGAGTCCCGGTACGAGTTCTATACGATGGACGAAACCCGCGAGATGTACCGCAACCACGTCGAGACTATCCTCACACGGGAGAACTCCTACAGCGGCCTCGAGTGGCGCGAGGACCCAACCATCGCCATGTGGGAACTCGCGAACGAACCGCGCCTTGAGCAGGACGACGTCCCCGCCGATATGGACACTCTCGAGCCGCCGGAACATCAGGAGATTCTCGGCGAGTGGATTCAGGACATGTCCGCTTATATCAAAGACCTCGACGACAATCACCTCGTCTCGACGGGGTCGGAAGGCCACTACTACGGCCACTGGGAGGACGACTACCCGGACGACGACTGGGACGGCCAAGACTACCTCGAGCACCACTCCTACGACACGATTGACGCCGCCTCGTTCCATCTGTACCCCGACCACTGGGGCGACGACCCGGCCGATCCGGACGACCGACTCTCCTTACACGACGGCGCGGACTACATCACCGAGCGCGTCGAAGACGCTCACACCGAACTGGGAATTCCGGCGTATCTCGGCGAGTTCAACGTCAATCTTTACGATCACGACCTCGAGACCCGACACGAATTCTTGGAAGAGTGGTACGACGCCGCCGACGCGGCCGACTGTAACGCCGTCGTCCCGTGGCAGGTCGTTCTCGAGGATACCCCGGATCACGACGGTTTCCAGCTCTATGCGAGCGATTCGGGCTACATCATCGAGGAGTACGCCGACGTCGTCGCCGAGAAGAGCGGCGACTGGAACGGAGACGACGGCGACGAGACGATTTCGGTCGGCGAGTACGAGACGACTGATACGACGAGCGACGGGTTGTACAACGACTTCACCGGCAGCGGCGACACCACCCACGACGACGTGACCGCGTTCTTCGAGAACTTAGACGGCGACGCCGTTCAGGAAAACACTGGGGCGTTCGACTTCGCCGAGAACGACGGCGTCGGCTTCGCGGACGTGATCGACTTGCTTCGCCGGGTGTAGCGAGCAACGACCACCGGGTATCGGTCGGACCCGGTCGCCGGTGACGGTCAACCCATTTTGCCCGTGTCGCGTTCATCGGATATGGGGCACGTACAGGTGCGAGGTTTGACCGCCCACTCCAGAGCCACTCGGCAATTATGTGTGATAATTTCCACGAACGCGATCGAGACGGACCACGATCGATGGCCGAGTTGTGACTCGAGCGAGGCCGAGTGCCCGTTCCGCAATCGCTGAACCGATCAACTCACCGCTTTCACTGAGTGGGCAACACGAATACTGCTGGCCGCTGACTCGCGACCGGGAGTGCAATGACGGAAAACGACTCAATACCCATCGGACGCTGTTCTCCTCGACCGCACGACAGATGTGTGATCTGATGTGTACTGACACCAGCGCCACCGCGTTTCAAGCCCGAACCGCTGACCGGTCGACACGCCGATCGCACAGTCGCGGCTCTGGCCTCCCGTTCACTCGAGTGGTCGTCGTTACGCCGATTCGTCTCCATCGGTAGTCGTCGTGTCGTCCGCCGAAGGCCTGCTCGCGTTCGTGGCGACGTCGGTTCGATCCCAGTACCGGACGACGAGACCGACGCCGAGAACGCCGAGAAGGCCCGCAACCGCGAGCAACGCGATCTGTCCCGTCGGCGCCAGCCACCCCTCCTCTAAGGCGAGCCACCAGGATGCAAGCGCCGTGATCGCGACGACGATCAGCGTCGTTCCGACGTCGACGAGATCACGATCGTCGTCAGTCACCAGTCCCAGGACTGCGACCACTGCCATCACGGCACAGAAGCCGGCGAGCATCGCGACTGGTGTCATCGTCGACAACGATTCACAATCCGCCGTCGTAAGTGTACAGGTTTCGTCGCCGGTCTCGCGACGCCAGTTCGTCGACGCGTTTTCCACCACGACAACCGTTATGGAACTCACGACCGCAGATGCGTTCATGCAGGTGCTGGTTCACGGCGGCGCCGGCGGCGTGGCGAACGAACCCGAATCGAGACAGGCGGTTCTCGAGCGAGCGGCCGACGCCGGCTCCGAACGCTCGAACCCGGTCGAGGCAGTCGAGGCGGCCGTCGCGGCCCTCGAGTCATCACCCCGGTTCAACGCGGGTGTCGGGAGCGCAGTCCAGAGCGACGGCGAGATCCGCACCGACGCGGGGATCATGACCGACGCGCGAAACGTCGGCGCGGTGTGTTCGATGCCGAACGTCGAGCACGCACTCGCCGTCGCACGAATCGTCATGGAGGAGACGCCCCACGGGTTCGTCTCGGGGGAACACGCGGTCGCGCTCGCTGACCGCTACGGAATCGAGACCGGCGTCGACCTCTGGTCGGAGCGCACCCGCGACCGGTGGGACGACCTCGAGCGCCCGGCCGACGACGCCACCGGGGACGACCTCGAGTGGATCCGCGACCGGTACGGTCGGTCAGATCCCGACGGTCGTCGAGACGACCTCGATCACGATACGGTCGGCGCGGTCGCCGTCGAGGGCGACGACCTGGCCGCCGCGACGTCGACCGGGGGTCGCTGGCTCGCACTCGCCGGCCGCGTCGGCGACGTCCCGCAGGTCGGCTGTGGCTTCTACTGTTCGCCGGCCGCGGCGGTCAGCGCGACCGGCGCCGGCGAGGACATCGCTCGCGTCACCCTCTCCCGTCGCGTCGCCGGCCACGTCGAACGCGGACTCGAGGCCCAGGCGGCGGCCAACCTCGCGATCGAGGAGTTCGCGGAGCTAACCGGTTCGACCGCCGGCGTAATCACCCTCGACGCCCGCGGGAACGTCGGTTCCGCCGACAACAGCCCGGCGATGCAAACCGCTCGAGCACGCCGCTCGAGCTGATATAAGTTCGACGATCGTCGTTACCACATCTTTATAATTGTCGACTTCGTGGTCACGACCATGTTGAAGCCACGGTATCACGCCGCCAAACGGTGTCCTCACTGTGAGACGATCGTATCCAACGTACAGGGGGTCGACGCCTGCCTCGACTGCGAGTGGACCGACGTCGATCGAGACTGACGGCGATCGGCCGATAGTTCGATCTTCCTCAGCACCCGCCAACGGATGATCCCAGTCTTCTGACCTCGGTTTCGCGCCTCGAGTCGTTCGACACGCGGGAGCGGAACCTCTTTTTGTCGACCGGTCTAACCCCGGTGCATGGCCGAATCCGAGGTGGATCTGGAGTCCGAGCAGTACGAGAAACACCGCGAGGCGGGTGAGATCCTCGCCCAGGTGCGCGAAGAGACGGTCGAGCGCGTCGAGGTCGGCGCGAGCCATCTCGAGGTCGCCGAGTACGCCGAGGACCGCATCCGCGAACTCGGCGGAAATCCCGCGTTCCCCGTCAACATCTCGATCGACGAGGAGGCGGCACACGCGACGCCTTCCATCGGCGACGAGTCGACGTTCGGCGAGGAGATGATCAATCTGGATATCGGCGTCCACGTCGACGGCTGGCTCGCCGACACGGCGATTACGGTCGACCTCTCGGGTAACCCGGAGCTGGCGGAGGCACCTGAAGAGGCCCTAGAGGCCGCGATCGACGTCATCGAGCCAGGTATCGAGACCGGGGAGATCGGCGCCGAGATCGAGGACGTGATCGACGGCTACGGCTTCAACCCCGTCGTCAACCTCACCGGTCACGGCCTCGGTCACTGGGAACAACACACCAGCCCGAATATTCCGAATCGGGCGGTCTCACAGGGAACGACCCTCGAGGTCGGCGACGTCGTTGCGATCGAACCGTTCGCGACCGACGGCGGCGGCAAAGTCTCGGAGGGTGCAAGCGAGGAGATCTTTTCGCTCGAGCGGGAGGGCAACGTCCGGAATCGCCAGGCTCGTGACGCGCTGTCACAGATTACCGAGGAGTTCCGAACGCTCCCGTTTGCGACCCGATGGCTCGAGACGGATCGTGCGGAGATGGCGCTTCGCCGGCTCAAACGAAGCGATATCGTCCACGGCTATCCGGTCCTCAAAGAAGACGACGGCTTCCTGGTCAGCCAGAAAGAGCATACGCTCATCATCACCGAGGACGGCTGTGAAGTGACCACCGGCTGAGTCGGTCCGGCTGTGAAGTGACCACCGGCTGAGTCGGTCCGGCTGTGAAGTGACCACCGGCTGAGTCGGTCCGGCTGTGAAGTGACCACCGGCTGAGTCGGTCCGGCTGTGAAGTGACCACCGGCTGAGTCGGTCCGGCTGTGAAGTGACCACCGGCTGAATTGGTTCGAGACGGTCGACGACCTGTTCTCACCGATTCGACCCTCGTGACGTGTCACGGAACCTGCGGTATCGTCGTCGAGCGTCGAAGGAGAGCGTCGGTTGCAGAGAACGGGTGACCGGTGTGATCTCGTTTGGTTCGGGGGCTCGCTTTGATCAGGCGTTGTTCATCCGCTGGCTCGTCCGGTGACCACACTGCTGGCACTCGCTCACGCGGTATGGCTCGCGGGAAAACTGCGCGTTCTCCTCTTTCATGCTCTCGGTTCGAATCTGCACCGAGACTTCGTGGAGCGTCTCCAGGTCGCAGCGTTCACAGTGTTCGGTCATCCCGTTGAATGAGTCGTCTGTCGTTGCCATTGACGGGTTAGTTCCGATAGTACTGTCTTAAACCCACGCTTCATATCGAATCGTGAGTCGAGACGCGACGCGGCGTATTTCGACGTCTGTGGCCAATCGAGACGGTTCGACACCGTTCAATCTGTCTTCTAATCCCCCATTTTCAATTGTGGGAACGAGGTAACGATATATTACCGCTCGAGACTTCCGACAGTAATCCTCCTGGTGACCGCGGACCGGCCCACGCCGAACGTCTTTTGACGACGCTCGAGTGGTATCGGGTATGGACCAGGTGTTCGCCCCGTGGCGTATCGAGTGGATCAGACGTGAGGGAAAAAACGACGACGTCGAGGGCTGTGTCTTCTGTGCGTTTCCCGAACGCGACGACGATCGGGAGAACCTGCTCGTGGCTCGAAGCGAGCACTCGTTCGTGCTCCTGAACAACTACCCGTACAACCCCGGCCACGTGATGGTCATTCCCCGCGAACACACCGGCGAGTACGCGGAACTGACCGACGAGCAACTGCTCGATCACGCGCGGCTGAAACAGCGGACGTTCGACGCCCTCGAGGTCGCCCTCGAGCCGGACGGCTTCAACGCGGGGCTGAACCTCGGATCGGGTGCGGCCGGCGGCTCGATCGGCGACCACCTCCACACCCACGTCGTCCCGCGCTGGCAGGGCGATACCAACTTCATGCCCGTCATCGGCGAGACGTCGGTGATCGTCGAGGCGCTCGAGGACACCTACGACAGGCTTCACGAGGCGTTCGCCGCCCAGGAGGGTGCGACCGTTCCGGACGAAGACTCGGCCGTCGTCCTCGAGTGAGTTCGCCGACGGTCACGTGTCGGTCAGAAAGTATACACTCGGCGTCACTGACTGTCGGCAACATGGACACTGTCAGTTCGAATGGTGGATCCGCTCGAACGGGTTCCATCGGACTCCCGGAGATCGTTCTCGGGATCGTCGTCCTCGCGATCAGTGCCTACGCGATCCTGACGATGAACCTCCTTATCGGCGCCCTTCTCGTGGCGCTGATCCTGTTCGGCTACGTCGTGATCCAGTGGCTCGTCGAGTTCGCTCGGCTCTTCCGTCGAATGGTCGTCGCCCTCGAGCGGATCGCGGAGAACTCCTAGACGGGTTCGCCGAACGCGTACATCGTCTCGTGGGCCGTCACGTCGAGGTCGACGAAGTCGCCGGGCTCGAGTCCGTGCTCGCTCGAGTTTTGGACGATGATCTGCCGGTAGGCGGAGTCGCGACACTTGACGGAGTCGGCGGTTCCCTCCTCGACGACGAGACAGTCCTCGCGACGCTCGCCGACCATCGCCTCGTAGGCGTCGCCGACGATTTCGCGCTTTGCGGCGCTCATCTCCGTCGAGCGCTCCTTCTTGATCGTGCCGCCGAGGCCTTTCATCTTCGCGGCATCGGTGCCGGGGCGCTTCGAGAAGCGGGTGACGTTGACCTTCTCGGGTCGAGTCTCGCGGAGTAACGCCATCGACTGTTCGTGGTCGTGGTCGGTCTCGGTCGGGAAGCCGACGATGAAATCGGTCGAGAGCGTCCAGTACTCGAGGGACGCGTCGAACGTCTCGATCACCTCGAGGTATTCGGCGACCTGGTGCTGGCGGCGCATGTCGCCTAAGACGTCGTCGGAGCCCGATTGGACGGGGGCGTGCAGGAAGTCGTAGAGTTTCTCGTGGTCGGCGAAGACGGCCGCCAGCTCTTCGCGGATGCCGTGGACGCCCTTGGGGTTGGCCATCCCCACGCGGACGCGGAAGTCGCCGTCGATCGCACAGATCTCCTCGAGCAGTCGGTGGAGCTTTCGTTCGCTCGTATCCCAGCCGTAGACGCCGGTGTCCTGGCCCGTGATACGGATCTCCTTCGCCCCGGCGTGGACCAGCGCCTCGGCCTTGCGGACGTTCTCCTCGACCGGCGGCGACTCGATCTTGCCGGTCGCGTGCTTCGTGATGCAATAGGAGCAGTCGGACATACAGCCTCGAGCGATCGGGAGGATGCCGACGACGCCGTCTAAGATGGGGTCGGCGTCCGGGGTCGTCGTCGGGCACTCGCCGTTGGTGACCGCCTGGGGAACCTCGTCCCAGTGGAGCACGTCGCCGTCGATTTCGGCCTCCCGGAACTCCTCGCCCTGGGCGAGGGCCATACAGCCGGTGATGTAGAGGTCCGCCGTCTCGTCGGCGAGTTCCTCGGCCCGGCGGAGCATGTTCCGTTCGGTCTTCTCGACGACGGTACAGGTGTTCAAGATGGCGACGTCGGCCTCGTCGGGGCCGTCGACCCGGTAGTGGCCCGCATCGCGCAGGCGTCGCTCGATCTCGCGGCTCTCGCCGCGATTCGACGTACAGCCGTAGGTTTCGATGTGATACCGGGCCATTCGCGGTTATCCCATCGTCGGGCGCGAGCGGCCAAAAGCCCGACGGATCACGAGCGAGGTACCAGCGAGTCACCGGGATCGTCGACCGGTGCTCGGTGACTTAGTGTGTCTCTTCGAGGACGAGCCATCCGTCGTCTGGTGCGATGATAATTCGATAGCCGGCGTAGTTGAACTCGATCCGGTCGGCGGGTCGGTCGCCGGTGACGAGACGTGCTAGCGCATCCGTGTCGATCGACTCGTACAATGGCTCGAGATTTTCGACTCGAGTGCGTTCTCTGCCCGCGATTGTACGGATCACGTCTTGGATCATTGAATTGCGAGACGAGTCGATGGTGATAGGGTCGGTAGCGAGATGGTGTTGGACCGCCGTGGCTACGTAGATCCCGTCTCGGCCGTTTCCGAAGGCTCGTTGTCCCGCTTCTTGGGGTTCCAAATTTGCCGTAATGACGAGGTCGATACAGGTTCGAACGGGCGGTTTCCCGTACGTGGTGATGAGCTGGGAGAGGTGTCGGTCGAGTTGAGCGGCGGTGGTACCGTCTTCTCGAGGGTGGGTAGCTCGGTAGAGAACGAGCCGTTGGATCGCACGAGAGCAAGTAACTGGTTCATCGGTGAAGCAATTCCGATCCGGTGAGTAGTGGTCGTTGCATTCGGTCATCATAGTAACACGATTGGATTTGAGTTACATAAAAGTATCTCGAAGACACCTATAGACACTTTGAAAACATTCATAATGTCCTTATAACTATCTATAGTGGCCTATTCGGCGCTAATATACTGCTCCCAGAACACTGTGTAGGCATGCGCTGCCACGCTGAGTGGATGTCAATCGTCGACGAACGTATTCTCGAGTTCCTTCGCGACGAGGGGGCGCGGCAGCCGAAACAAATCGCTGGGGCACTTCGCGAACGCGGGATGGACTACAACGACAAGTACATCGGTAGGCGATGTCTCGCGCTTGCGGAGCACGAACTGTTGAACAACATCGGAAACGGCATCTACGTGATCGCCGACTCCGGCGAACGGTACCTCGAGGGTGACCTGAACCTGGCGGTGGAATACAGTAGCCACTGAACGTCATTGTACACCTGATCGCCAGACAGATCGGCGATCAGTGTGTACATCGTTTCAGTTGTTACTATCGCTTCGATCGCTGACGTCGACGCGGCGACGAACGCGCGGCTATCTGGCCGACGGTCGCGGCCGGTTACACAGCGAAGCGGGCGGTTTTGTAGCCGTTCGTGCCGTCGTCACCGCACCGCGGCGGGCGGCGTTCTCGAACCGGACGTCCGCGACGGTCGCGTTCACCTCGGAATCTCGAGTGTCACCCCTCCGCCCCGATTCGGTATGATTTTTCACTCGTATTGTTTGCATAAAATCCTCTACCGAAGCTGTAAGAGCTAATTACTTCTACTCACGATTTGTTAGCATAAATTCATTACGGGCGCCGTCGTACCCCCAATTGCGATGTCAGACAGTAACCACTCGTTACGAGCGTTTCTCGCCGACCACCCGCGACTGATGGGCGTACTGTTCGCGATGACACTGGTCGTCTCACAGGCCGGAACCGTCGCCGCGGGCAACAACGGCTCGATCTGGTAATCCGAGTCCGACCGAATCGACTTCGAACGGAGCCTCCCGGCTCGCTACGCGATTTTTCGAACGGAAAACTGCGAAATGGCCGTCGAAACCGGTGCCTACAGCCCGGACAGTCGACCGTCCGTCGACCAGCAGAACTCGTCGTCGAAGACGACCGGAATCGCCTCGAGCTGGAAGAAGCGCTCGAGCTCCGGGCCGCGAAGCGTCGTCGTCGGCAGTTCCGTCCCGGCCAGGTAGTACCGGTCGACGTCGTCGAGGTACGGGATACAGAGCGCGCCGACGCCGTGTTGGGAGTGGTAGGTTTGCTGGCGGAGTTCGTAGCGGCCGTCGCCGAGAGATTCGACGTAACACTGGTTGGGAACGCCGCCGCCGGACTGTGCGATGGCGACGCTCCCGTCGCCGACGACGACGTACTGGTTGCCGACGAACCGGTGTTCGCGGGCGATTGCCATCGCCGATCGGAACGTGAACCCGCAGTTGAGTAGTCGGGCCAGCAACTGTCCGACCGCCGTCGCGTCGCGGTTGCCGACTTCGCTCAACGTCACGATGCCCGCGGCACTCCCGGCCTCGAGCAGTCGTATACCCGGCTCGTAGGAGCGACAGCCGTTGATCAGGAAGCTGTCGACGCCGACGGTCGACAGCTCACTCACCTCGAGCGTGCCGTCCCGGCAGACGAACGCGTCGTTCTCGACGTGGCCGACGTAGTGGAGCAGGTCGGCTTCGGATTCGAACGCGGCCCGTAACTCTTCGACCGTGAGCGTCCGGTGGACGGTGACGGCAAACGGGAGTTCGTCGCGGTTCCCGTAGAGTCCGTCCTCGCTCGCCTCGTACTCGGCGACCATCGCCGGGTCGTTACAGACGACGGTGATCTCGATCGCATCGCCCGCCGGCGACCGCTCGAGGTCGTGTGCGAACGCCGCCGGGTGGAGTTTGTTCGCGCCGAGGGGGATGCCGTCGCCGAGCCAGGCAGTTTCGAACGCGTCGGTCTCGGGTGGGGAGACGTAGCCGTCGTCGATCGGGCGTCCGGCCGATCCCGAATCGGCGGTCGCGTCCTGGGCTTTGCCGGTTCCCGAACCGATCGACTCGCTCCTCGAGTCGCCGGTTTCGTCCGCCATCGGTCCGGACCGCGTAAACGCCTCGACGTCCGCCGGCGGATCGGGAACACCCCGCGTTCGCGCCGCGGCGTCGGGTGCCGGACGGATCAGCGAGAGGTCGTCGGCGAGAAACGGGAGTGCGGTCGCGTTTGCCGGTTCGGCCGTGACGAACGTCGTCGCCGGCCACGTCGGGAATAGATCCTCGAGCGCCTCGAACGGCATCGAAAGGATGGTTCGAAGCTGTTCGGCGAGTGGCTTCTCGTACAGCGTCGCGAGGTCGACGTCGACTCGCTCCTCGAACCGGTGGCGGTCGTGGAGGTCGATGTCGTACACCCCTTCCGTTCTGCTCACGCTGTCGACGAAGAAGACGCACTTGAGGACGCGAGCGACCGTCTCGACGAACCGTTCGGTCGTCCGACCGAGGGGGTACTCGAAGCCGGCGTCGGTCTCGAGCCGGGGTCGATCGCCAGTGACGACCGTTGTGCCAAGGTAGAACGCGAGCGGCGCGGTCGCGTAGACGGCGAGTCGATCGTTCGGGGCGACGATCGTGACGCCGGTATCGGGCGGCTCGATCCCGTCGGGGAGGTCGACCGCGTCGCCGAGTTCGATCAGCGGCGGATGGCCCCGATACGAGGGGAGGGATCGCTCGGCGGTCGTCGTCTTCAACGCGGAGCCGAACGTCGAGACCGCGCGTGCGAGGTCGACCGGGTCGGCCGTCGTCGTGACGGTTCCAGCGGGCCGGTCTTGCGTCGAGCAGGCACCCAGGCGAACGCGGGTCTCCTCGTCGAACTCGATCGACAGTCGGTCGTCGGCCGACGCGATCGTGAGGCCGGTTTGCACCTCGAGGTAGAACCTGATCGGCCCGGTCAACTCGAGGAGATACGTCCCCTCGGGAAGCGTCTCGAACGCGAAATGTTCGGCCTCGAGTACCGGATCTCCGGACGCATCGCGGACGCAGGTCGGGACGACGTACGGGAGGACCAGCGAAGACGTCTCGAACGCGATCGCCGCGTCGATCGGAAACTGACACCAGTCGGTATCGTCCTCGTCGTACGCGATCGGCGCCGGCGTCGCAAGCGGAAACCGTCGGTTCGCGACGGCGTCGACGATCGTCACTCCCGGACCGTCCTCGCGCGGTTCGAACGTCGGTTCCGTCATGTGTACTCTCTCGATATCGTCATGGTGTTCTCGGTGAAACGGAGTCCGTTCGCCGATCTCAGACCGTCAGCAGGCGAACCAGTCGGTCACGTGGTCGCTCGCGTGCAGGTGCCAGCGCTGGACCGGTTCGGTTCCGTCGATCCGGAGTTCGACCGTCGCGTCGAATAGCCCCTCGAGCGCCTCGACTTCCTCGGACTCTCGATCGATCGGGAGCACGTAGTGGCCAACGCCGTTTCGTTCGCGAACCCGCCGACAGATCGGCTCGAGCAGGGATCGGGCGTCGGCGGCGTCACGGTCTTCCAACAGCGGTCGCAGGGAGTCGAGACAGAGCCGCAGATCGGCGTCCCTGTCGATCCCGTCGATCGCCGTTTCGACGGCCGAAAGCGCCGACTCGATATCGCCGTCGACGGTTTCGATCCGCGGCCGCGGTGATTGGCCCGCGTTCGAACTCGCGGTCGAATCCGCGACTGCCGACGAACGGGCGACGGCGCCGCGTCGAATCACGCGTGCGGGCTGGTCGGCGCCGCCGGCCAACGAGAGTCGCTCGAGGGCCGTCTCCGTGCTCCGATCGAGGAGTCCGACGATACGCTCTCGAGGGCCGTCCTCGGTCCCGAGGAGTCGAGCACTTGCCCGATCGGAGATCGCATCCGGGACCGTCCCGACGACTAATACGTTCGCGCCGACGTGCTGGAGGCGCTCGAGCGTGGATCCGGTCGCGATCGCTCCCTCGGGTGAGACGACGACGTCGCATCCGAGCACCGAAAATCGAACCGTCGCACCAGTTCGCGGGATCCCGTTCGGACGAATCCTGTTCAGCCGGGAGAGCGCCCAGCGATCGATCACTTCGTCGATCGCTTCCTGGACCCGACAGCGGTCGACGTCGGTCTCGTCGGCGACCGCGAGGTCGAGGCGTGCACCGAGCTCGACCGACCGGGACGCTTCGGTTGGCGAGACGTGTGTCCACTCTCGCTCCGACGGCCGTTCGTCCGCGCTCGTCCCGTCGACCGGGACGACTGTGACGTCGTCCGTCCCGGTGACGATCACGTCGTGATCGGCGTAGGTGAACGTGATCGCCGGCCACGTCCCGTCTCGCCAGCGACAGCTTCGAACGACGGCGTCGAACGCGTCGGGATCGACGACTTCGTCGAGCGCCGGAACGGCGAGCGGACCGACGCCGACTGCGTCCGCGACCGCTCTGGTCACGATTCGGCTGGGTAGTTCGCCCGAAGGAGACGGCGTACGAGCTCGAGTCGGGAGGACGCTCGAGTCGCGTCTCGAGTTCTCGTCGGGTGGCATCTGAATTCCATAGAACGGCTGAGAGGAAAAGCGCTCTGGGATACATACGTCCGCGAACGCGAAGGTTCGATGTTCAATAGTTCATCTCTGTGAGTGTGTGACAATCGATACAAAAATTCTGTCCATAATATATGGGGGCGAACGCGCATAACAAATTTATTGCCGCCCGTCGCCTCGCTTCGGGCATGGTCGACAGGCATCGAGACGGGGAGGACGAACACGACCCCCCCAGTAGGCGTCGAGAGCTCGACGAATCGGAGTTCGAGATGGGATTCGACGAGATACTGTTGCTGTTGAGCCACCACCGCCGTCGGGACGTGCTGTACTATCTCTCCGAACACGATCTAGCGAGCGTCGAGCGCCTGGCGACTGAAATCGTCGCGAACGAACGTCACTGTCATCCCGACGACGTCACACCGGCCGATCGAGAGTCGATTACGATCGACCTCTACCAGAGCCACCTGCCGAAACTCACCGACCATCGCGTCGTCGAGTTCGACCGCCGAAGCGGCGCAGTTCGGTGGAACGAACCGCCGGACGACGTCGTCTCGCTCCTCGAGTTCTTTTACGACGTCGAACACGACGACACCGGCGCTGATTCGACCTGAACGGTCCGTCCTAACGCCTTCATGCATTCGAGAGCCCTCTATTTGCCGATCCGATCGGCGATTCGGTCGCTCGTCACCGGTCGATCCTCCGGGCCGGTCCCGATGGTTCTCAGAACATTTTTGATCGTTGACTCGAAACGATGAACCAACGCCCTCCATGAACCTCCGGTTGCGGATCGGCGCCGTTCTCGGCGTGTTCGTCGCCATGAATGCCCTGTTCGTCTTCGTGCTTCTGTGGGCGTACGGGGTTCTGTTGCCGGCGGCCGTCGGCGGGACGGTGACGCTCCTCCGACACGGCGAGGTCGGTATCTCCCTCCTGCAGTCACCCGTTTCGCTTCGCACCCTCCTCGTCCTCGTCGCCGTCTTTCTCCTGGCACAGGTTTATTACGGCTACCGCCGGGTTCTCTCCGGGACCGGCGCCACGGTCGGCGACGGCGATCACGAAATCGCCGCGATCGTCGACCGCCTCGCGATGACGGTCGACGTCCCGAGCCCCGACGTCCGCGTGGTCGAAGACGACCGTGCGAGCTGTTACACCGTCGGGCGGCTCACCGACGCGACGATCGTCGTCACGACGGGGTTGATCGATCGCCTCGACGCCGCCGAACTCGAGGCCGTCCTCGCCCACGAAATCGCCCACGTGGCAAACCGGGACGTCACCCTGATGACGATCGCGACGCTGTTTCTCGAGGTCGCTGACCGGGCCTACCACGCGACCCAGCTCGTCCGACGGGCGCTTTCCGATCCGGACGAACTCTCGACGCGCGGACGGTTGGCCCTGCTGTGGTTTCTCCCGCTGGTCGCCCTGACGTACGTCTTCGTCTCGCCGCTTCTGTGGGCGTTTCCGGCGGTCGCCGATCGAACGACCCGGACGCTCTCACACACCCGCGAGTTCGCGGCCGACGCCGCCGCCGCTCGGATCACCGGAAACCCGATGGCGCTTGCGACCGCACTCCTCTCGCTGGCCGACGCCTCCCCGTCGCCGGGGACGGACCTTCGAACCGCGAAAACTCGCGCGCTCTGTGTCGTCCCCTCGGATCTCGTCGCGGGCGACGAGACCGAGGCGATTCCGGCGATCGGTCGACCCGACGACGAGCCGACGCGCCGCGATCGGGTTTCGACGTGGCTCGAGGGGGAGACTCCGTCGAACCCGACCGATACCGATGCGATCGGTACCCACCCGCCCCTCGAGTACAGGCTAGAACGGTTGCAGGGAATCGCCGCCGAGCAGGAACTGGAGGGGACGCCGTGACCGGGACCCGCCGAGTCCTGTTCGTCCTCGGCTGTGTCGTCTGTCTGCTGGCCGTGGCCAGCGCACTCCCCGCGGCGGACCCGCGACTCGACGCGCCGAGCGGGCCACAGGGGGAATCGGCTCCCGGGGACTGGGAGTCGGTCGCCGAACAGACCGATCCCGCCGAGGAGCTGACCGAGACCGACTCGTCGGAGGATGCGGACGGCGTAGAGGACGACACAGACGGGACTGACAATGCCAATCCGGCCCCATCGGGATTCGAGGTCAGTGGCGAGATCGAACCCGGCAACGAAGTCCGCGTCGAGACGGAGCGGAGCACGACTCGCTCGAGTGCTATCGCGGTCAACGGCGAGGAAGTCGCGTCGACGGGTGCGTTCGGCCGAGCGGACGTCACCGTTCCCTACGAGGAGGAGATGAACGTCACGATCGTCGACTCGGGTCAATCGCGCACGTTCGACGTTCCAACTGACGCCGCGATCGAAACCGGCGACGGTGTGGCGCCGGGTGCCGACGCCGAGGTCGCCGCCGCGGTCGGTTCGACTCCCGTCTCGGAGGCGACGCTCTCGCTCGAGGGCGAGCGGGTCGCGACGACGGACGAGGAGGGGAAAGCGACCGTAATGTTGCCCGAGACGGCCGGTCCGGCCGACGTCTCGGTCGAACGCGGTGCGGTCGAAGGCGACCGCACGATCGACGTCCCGGAGCCGGACGTCGAGTTCGCACACCCGCTTTTGTTCCCGGGGTCGCCGGCGGTCGTTCTGGTGTCGGCCGACGGCGACAGGATCGAAGACGCGACGGTGTCGATCGGCGAGGATGAGACGACGACCGGCGACGACGGTCGCGCGTGGGTGTGGTTACCCGTCGCCGACGAGGCGACCGTGACGGCCGAGGTCGGCGCCGAAACCGCGACGACGACCGTTGGCAACCTCTATCTTCGGTTGACGGCCGTCGTCGTTCTGGCCCCCGGGCTCATCATCGGTGGAGCGGTGACGTACCTTCGGTTGGCCGCGAGCGCGGAACACGATAGCTCGAACGGACAGTCGGGGCTGTTCCTGGGTCTCGCGGACGCGCTGGCCGCACTCTCCGATTGGCTCGCCGGGCTTCGGTTCCCCAGCCTCTCGTTCCCGAGTTCCCTCCTGCCGTCGCTCGAGTTCGGCGGCGGACCGTCGATCGGCTGGCCGTCGCTTCCCACGTTATCGTTCCCGAGTTACTCGCTTCCGTCGCTTGGCTCGTTCACGCGCTCGTCGGGTGCCGGCTCGCGACGCGGCGTTCGATCGATGCTGGGCGAGACGTTCGGATTCGGTGACGACGGACGGGAGGAGACGGACGACGATACTGGCCCATCGTTGGCCGACGAGCCGTTCGGCCCACGCGGCCCGCGTGGCGAAATTCGTGCGACCTGGCACGCCGTCCTCGACCGGGTCGGCGTCGAGAACCGCGAAACGCAGACGCCGGGCCAGGCCGCTCGTGACGCGCTCGTCGCCGGATTCCCGGCCTCGAGCGTTCGGCGACTCGTCTCGATCGTCCGCGAGGTCGAGTACGGCGGTCGGGATCCCTCGCCGGAGCGGGTCGCGGACGCACGATCGACGGCCGACGAACTGCTCCGGTACGAACCCGACGAGGAGGGGGACGAATGAGCCGACGCCAGTCCGACCGGTCGCTGTGGGCCGCCATCGACCGGGCCGTCGACGCGAATTCCGAGCGCCTCTCGGTCGTGGTGATCGCCGTCGGTGCCGTCCTCGCGACCGCTTCGATCGTCCTCGGCGGTTTCGTCCCGTCGTTCGGCCAGTTTTTGATCGGGTTGCTCTACTTACTCGCGATGTTGCTCCCCGCGGTCGGCCTCGTCCTCGCGCTCCCGGCGATCCGGTGGGTGGTCACCGACGGCGGTGAGGACGTGTCGTCGCTCGTCGAGGACGAACCACCGGAGGTAGGGGTCACTCGGACCTCGAATCGAATCGGCCGCGAGACCGGGTGGACCCTCGACCACGCCGCGAACGGCTGGTACCGGTGTCAGCCCAACGACTCCACCGCGGAGGTTCGCAACCGCCTCGCCGAGGGCGCGTTACGAGCGATCAAGGCGAGGCGTGGTCACACCGTCGAGGCGGCCGGCGAGGCCCTCCGTACCGGACGCTGGACCGACGACCCGGTCGCGGCCGCGTTCCTGGGCGACGACCTCCCCCAACCGTTCGACGAACGGCTTCGTGGCGCCGTCGATCCGGGTGCGGCCTACGACCGCCGAATCCGGCGGACGCTCCTGGCCATCGAGGCGCTCGAGCGCATCGACGTGGGGCAGGCGGGGACGGACGGATCCACGGCGGACGAATCGACGACAGCGGAATCGACAGGGGATAAATCGGCCAGAGCGGAATCGACGGCGGACGAATCGTCCACGGCGGAATCGGCCGCGGAGGCGTCCCAATGAGCGACCACCGGATCGAACGCGTCGACAACGGCGAGTGGGCGCTCGTCGCGTCGCTGTTGTTAGCTGGCGTCGGTATCGCCGTCGCCAGTCCGATCCTCGTCGCCGGGGCGACGGTCCCGCTGTGGTACGGCGTCTCGGCCGCGTTCGGGGGTCGACCCCACCTTCGGATCAGCACCCGGCGAATCGTCACTCCCTCGTCGGTGGATAGAACGGACGCGATGGCGCGACACGGGGACGGTTCCGACGCCGGTCCCGTGTCGGCCGACCCCGGTGATACCGTCACTGTGCGGACGACCGTCCGGAACACCGGCGCGGAGACGGTCGTCGATCTCCGAGTCGTCGACGGCGTCCCCGAGGCGCTGTCCGTCGTCTCCGGAACGCCCCGGCTCTGTGAGACGCTCGAGCCGGGTGGGGAGGCCGTCCTCGAGTACGAACTCGCGGTCCATCGCGGCGAGCACGTCTTCGCAGACCCCACGGTTCGGGCGCGAAACGTGACGGGAACGGTCGCGGAGACGTGGACCGAACGCGTCGTCGGCGACGCCGAGATTCGGTGTCTCCCGACGGCCGAGACCGTCCCGCTCGGCGAGGGAACCAACGACTACGCGGGCGAGGTCCCGACCGACGAGGGCGGAAGCGGCGTCGAGTTCTACTCCGTCCGCGAGTACGAACCCGGCGACCCGGTCGGCTCGATCGACTGGCGCCGATACGCCGGGACGCGCGAACTCGCCACCGTCGAGTACCGGGCCGAACGCGCCACGCGGATCGTCTGCGTCGTCGACGCCCGCTCGAGTCAGTTCGCCGCGGCGACGACCGAGCGGCCGCCGGCGGCCGAACTCTCCGCGGAGGCGGCCCAACGGACGGCCGACGCCCTCATAGACGAGGGTCACCCGACGGGCGTCGTCGGCATCGCCGACCGGCGGATCACGACGGTTCCGCCCGACGGGGACGCCACCACGCGCCGTCGAATTCACGATCTGCTCGAGGCCGCGCGTCGGGCGGAGTTCACCGGCCAGGAAGGGACGCGAACCGCCTACGGCGATCCGGTCGACGAGCTTCCACGGACGCTCCCCGGCGAGGCGCAGGTGTACCTGTTCTCCTCGTTCGCAGACGACGAGCCCGTGGAACTCATCGAGGGTCTGCGGACCCGCGGTTACGCCGTTCGGGTCGTCTCACCCGACATCACGGCGGGCCCGGACGACCTCGAGACGCGACTCGAGGCGCTCGATCGGCGCAATCGGCTGGCACGAGCGCGAGCGGTCGGTGCCCGGGTCGTCGACTGGGATCTCGAGCGGCCGTTCGGGCTGGTGCTTTCGGATGCACTCGGGGAGGTGACTGTCAGATGACGCCGCCGGCGGAACGACTGCCGACCGAGACGGCCCGCGGGGTCGCACTCGCCGCGGTCTTCGGAACGATCGCGCTGTCCGTCGTCGAGCCGACCGCGGCCGTAGGCGCGGTCGCCGGGGGCGTCCTCGCCGCCGTTATCTTCGGGTTCGGACGATCACAGCGCCACGTCGCCGTCCGTTCGGCGCTGTTGCCGATCGTGGTTCTGGGCGTCGTCGCGACCGGTGGGCTCGTCGGCGAGCCGATCGCGATCGCCACGATGGCCGTCGGCCTCGTCCTCGGAATCGGGGTCTGTGGTGTCCTTGCCGGTCCGCCCGAGCGGTCCGCCCGACGGCGGGCCGGACTCGCGGCGTTCGTTACGGGGATCGTCGCGGCCGGATTGGTTCCCGTCGCGCTCGGCGTCGATATCGCGGGCGGCGGCGGACCGGCGCTCGAGACCGTGGTGTGGTTCGCCGAGCCGACCCCCTTGGGACTCGTCAGTTCGATCCTCCTTTCGGGCCTCGCCGCCGCGCTCGCAGTGATCGCGCTTCCGCCGGCGATGGTTGCCGTCCCACAGCGCCGCGAGGCCTACACCGCGGCCTGGCGATCGTTCGTGGCGTTCGTGGCGGTCGCAACGATCGTCGCTGTCGTCGCGGTGCTCGTTCTGAGCGTGCTCACGGCTCTTACGCCGCTTGCCTCCCTTCTGCTCGGCGCCCTCGTCGCCAGCACCCTCGTCCGTGCGCTGTGTTTCGGAGTTACGGTCGCGGGCGCTACGGTCGCGTGTCTCGGATTCACCGTGCGCCACGCGTGGTCACAGACGACGGCCCGAAGCGACGCGACCGTCGCGATCATTGTCGGCACTATCGCGGGAACCGTGGCTCCGTTCCTGACCGCGCTCGCGGCCGGCGGGAGCGTCGTCCCGGCGAACGCGCTCACCGCGCTCTACGGCGTGACGGCGCTCGTCCTCGGCGCGTCGCTGATCGTCGCTCCGTGGTACGGCGAGGCGATCCGTGCCGACGGAGCCGTGGGTCCGACGCCGTTGCTCGCCGGCTCGCTCGTCGTCGGGGCTGTCATCGTCGCGGCGACCGCCGAGGTCACCGCCTTTCGCTCCGGCGTCGTCACCATCCTCGCGCTCACCGCGGCGTGTTTCGTCTACGACGTCGGCCGGTACGGACGGACGATCGCGCTCGAGATCGGTTCGACGGGGGTCAGCCGCCGTCCTCAACTCGTCCGGATCGCCTGGAGCGGCGCGGTCGGCGTCGTCGCGGTCCCCGTCGGCGTCGCCGGGCTCTGGGTCGCGACCGTGCTCGCACCGACGCTTTCGGTCCCCGCGACGATCGGCGTCTTCGGGGGACTCGCCGCAGTCGGCGCTGGCGCGTGGTTGCTGTGGCGGTAAGAACGAGGTGGCGACGACTGTGGCGGTAAGAACGGGATGACAACGGCTACTGCGGCGGAGACGGCGAGTTCTCGGGTGGATCCATCGCCGGCACCTCGACGGTCTCGAGAACGGATTCGACGATCGTTCGTCGCGACGTCCCGTGGATGCTCGCCTCCGGGCTCAGGACGAGTCGATGGGCGAGTGCCGGCTTCGCGATGCGTCTGACGTCGTCGGGAACGACGTACTCGCGGCCGTCGAGGACGGCGCGTGCACGGCTCACCTCGAACAGCCGCTGGACGCCCCGTGGGGAGACGCCGACGTCGATGCGGCCGTCCTCGCGAGTGGCCCGACAGAGGTCGCCGATGTAATCGCGCACCTGGCCCTCGACGGTGACCGACTCGGGAACGGTCTGTAACTCGAGGACGTCCTCGCGGCCGACGACCGGTTCGACCGTCGGTTCGGGTCGATCGCGGTCGGCCCGTCGGTCGATCAACTCGCGCGTGCCATCGGCGTCGGGGTAGCCAAGCGACGTCTTCACCATGAACCGATCGCGCTGGGCTTCGGGCAGTTCGAACGTCCCCTCCTGTTCGACCGGGTTTTGGGTCGCGATCACGAGGAACGGGTCGGGCAGATCGTGTGTCTCGCCGTCGACGGTTACCTGGCCTTCCTCCATCGCCTCGAGCAACGCGGACTGGGTCTTCGGCGGGGCGCGGTTGATCTCGTCGGCCAGCACGACGTTCGCGAACACCGGCCCCGCGGTAAAGCGGAAGTCGCCGGTCTCCTCCTCGAAGACGTACGAGCCGGTGACGTCGGAGGGCATCAGGTCGGGCGTAAACTGGATCCGGGAGAACTCGAGGCCGAGTGCGGTCGCGAACGACCGGGCCGTAAGCGTCTTCCCGGTTCCCGGGACGTCCTCGAGCAACACGTGCCCGCGGGCGAGCACCCCGGCGGTGATCTCCTCGAGAACGGTTTCGTCTGCGACGACGGCGGAAAGGACTTCGTCGACGACGGCCCGTGCCGTCGACGCGGCGTCGGGGACTGACATATCCCCAACCCGTACCTACGCTGACTTATATTTCCCGCTACCCGACCGGAAAACGAGTTCTCGGGGGCTCCGGACGCGCTCCGCTCGGCTCGTCGGAGGGGTCGCTTCGATTCGCAGATCGTCACACCTGTACGCCCGTCCCGTCGGGCGAAATGGCCGTGTGCGGTCTCTGGCGGGTGCTTTTCGCTATCCGGCAGTATCAAGTCCCGAGGGTAAGGACGTGCTGGTCGTCGTACCGAGCGCTGGCTCGGACCGCGTTCGACCGCACGGCCAGTCGTGATTGCCATGGTTTCTCTCCGACGACGAATTCGGCCGCGAGACGGTGATCGTCGCGACGAACGAGCGAGCGGGTCGATCGACGACCGACCGCCGCTCGAAGAACAGGTGATCGTTATAACCGGCGCGTCCTCGGGAATCGGACTGACGACGGCTCGGATGGCCGCCGACCGGGGCGCGGGGGTCGTCCTCGCCGCGCGAAGCGAGGGCGCACTGTCCGAACTGGCCGACGAACTCGAGGCCGAAGGCGGCGAGGCCACGCCCGTCGTCGCCGACGTGCGCAACCGCGACGACGTCCGCGAGATCGCACGCACCGCCGACGAGGAGTACGGCGGGATCGACACCTGGGTCAACGGGGCGGCGGTCTCGATCTACGGCGCGCTCCGAGACGTTCCGGTCGAGGAGATGCGCGAACAGTTCGAGACGAACGTCTGGGGCGTCGTCTACGGCTCGCTCGAGGCCGCCGAGTACATGCGCGAAGACGGCGGCACGATCATCAACATTGGGAGCATCGTCTCTGACCGCACCATAATCCACCAGGGGAGCTACTCGGCGTCGAAACACGCGGTCAAGGCCTTTACCGATGCCCTGCGGATGGAGTTCGAAGGGGATGGCGTGGCGATCGACGTAACGCTCGTCAAACCGAGCGCGATCGACACGCCGTATCCCCACCACGCCAAAACCCACATGGACGAGGAGCCGACGCTTCCGCCGCCGGTGTACGCACCGGAGACGGTCGGGCGAGCGATCCTCCACGCCGCCGAACACCCCCAGCGGGAGGTAACCGTCGGTGGCGGCGGCAAGGGAATGGTGGCGCTCGGTCGCACCGCCTCGAGCCTCATGGACGCCCTCATGGAGACGATCTTCGCCCGACAGCAACGGACCGATCGCCCACCGAGTGAGGGGAGCGGCCTCGACGGCCCGACCGGGGATCTCGAGGAGCGAGGCGGCTACGAGGGACACGTCGCGGAGACGAGCTTCTACACCAGACTCGTCCAGCGCGGGATCGACGGTCGAACGGCCGCCCTCGGCGCCGGCTTCCTCGCGGGCGCGGCGTACGCCGTCTACCGGTTGCTGGGCGGGTCCCGTTCGTAGCGGTTCCCTCTCCAGTGGGCGAGACCGCGCTCGTCGTGGCTCCCTGTCTAGAGGGGGAAAGTCGCGGTCGAATCCACCGGGGGGACGGCCTTACCTGACGACCGTGACCGGAACTGGTGACCGACGAACGACGTGTTCGGCGACGCTCCCCAGCAGAATACGGGCCGCACCCGACCGACCGTGGCTTCCGATGACGACCCGGTCGATATCGTGGTCGTCGGCGAACGCGACGATCTCTCGACCCGCCCGTCCGACCGTCGTCTCCGTCTCGAGGGAGACGTCCTCGGCCGAGACGCGTTCGGCCGCCGCTTCGAACAGATCCGCCGCCGCCTCTCGCCGAGTCTCGACCAGCGCCTCGTAGGCGTAAACCGAGCCTTCGCCGTAGGCCATCGTTCCCGGATCGATGACGTGTAATGCGACGATCGTCGCGCCCGGGTTCTCTCGGGCGGCGAACTCGAGGGCGTCCATCGCCGGTTCGGAGTCGTCGAGCGGCACCAGGATGTCCATATCGGACGTTCGGTCGCGAGTGACATAACGTGTGCTGTCAAACGATTTACTGTCAGTCAGTTCCGGCGCGACTGCAGCCCGGGTCGCGGTTGCAACGGTGTACTCGCTGCACTCCTCCACCGAGACTCGTCTCACACGGTTCGACTCACCGCCGGGACATCGGGACAGGAATCCGTATCAGTTCCCACTCCACGGTGGTCGAGACGCGTTCCCGCCGACGAGACGGGCGGCGAGGTGGCGGCTGATACGGATTGCTGTAACTGTGTATCGGTGACATCTCATGCGGACGTGGTTCCGCCCGTACTGACTGACAGCGGTTCGTATACTGACAGCGATCCGTACGACGAGCCGTCTCCCGGCGTCACACACCGTCCGTATCGCCATCGAATCGCCAGTAGTGTTCGTCGACGACGTCGACCGTGGCGATCAGGGAGCCGATGATGACGGGGCCGAAGAACAGTCCCATGACGCCGAAAGCGTAGATACCGCCGAGGACGCCGAGGATGATGATCGCCGGGCTGAGATCGGCGTACCGGTCGACGATGATCGGTCGCATGTAATCGTCGGAGACGCCGACGATGAGCGTGCTGTAGGCGGCCAGCGCCACCGCGAGCAGGGGTTCGCCGGTCACGAACAGGTAGCCGACCGCGGGCCCCCACACCAGAAAGGCGCCGATTAGCGGGATGAGCGCGAGTATCACCATGACGAACGTCCAGAACGCGGCGTTCGGGATTCCCGTCGCGAACAGCCCCAGTCCGGCGATACACCCCTGGACGATCGCGATCAACACGTGGCCCGCGAGGACGGCCCACATCACCTCGTCGAGTTCACCGTAGAAGTCCTCCTGGACGTCCGAGGGGAGCGGCGTCCGATCTCGAATCCACGCCATCAGCTGATCTCCCTCCTTGAGGAGGTAGTAGAGCAAGAACAGCGTCAGTCCGAAGCCGATCAGTGCGTGGGTGAACACCCCCAGCCAGGCCGTCGTCTGCTCGACGAGGACCGTCCCGATCTGTTCGGCCGATCCGGCAACCGTCTCGGTGACGTCGACGCCGATCCCGATCTCTTCTTCGATCCACGCCTCGAGTTGGGCGATTTCGAGATCCTCCGGATCGACGGCGGCGAGGATGTTCGCGGCGTCGTCGGCGATCACCACGGCGACGAGGACGAAGGGGATGATGAAGCCGACGACCGCGAGGACGACGAGTGCGAATGCCGCGACTGTCGGCGAGACCCGCCGCTCGAGGCGTTCTTGTAGCGGGTAGAGGACGAACGCGAGCAAGAGTGCCCCCAAGACGTACTGGAGAAACGGGACGACGAGTTGCCAGGAGAGGTACGCAAATATCACCACGAGCGCGAGGAGAACTCCCTTGCTACGGTTCACGCCGTATCCGACCACGTTCGGTGCGATAAAACCGGGCGCGACCTGTCCGGAGTCGAGACTGTCGTATTCAGGCGCCACACGTCTTCAAGGATCTGGTTCGCCAACGCTAGACCGAATGTCGACCCAGCTCGATCCGCTCTCGCTGTCGGCCGACCTCCTCTATACGGTCAAAACCGAGGGCGAGGCCGACTGGCTTCGAGAGCATCTCGCGACGCTCGAGCGATCACGACTCGAGCGGGCGCTCGCCGGTCGCGAGCCGAAGCTCTCGTTCTGGCTCAACTGCTACAACGCCTACGGCCAGTTGTTGCTCGACGAGGAGTCGTCGCTGTTGTCGGGTGGCGTCCTCGATCGCTGGAAGTTCTTCGCCCGCGATCGGGTCCCGATAAGCGGCGTCTGGCTGAGCCTCAACGACATCGAACACGGGCACCTCCGTCGCTCGAAACTGCCGTGGGGCTTTGGCTACCTTCCGCGGCCGTTCCCCTCGTCGTTCGAACGACAGTTTCGACTCGAGGAGTGTGACCCGCGGATCCACTTTGCGCTCGGTCGGGGCGGCGAGAACTGTCCGCCGATTACGGTCTACTCGCCGGGCAACGTCGACGAGGAACTCGACATCGCCGTCGAGTGGTACTTAGAGGAAAACGCTGAGTACGATCCCGACGAGGAGGTTGCCACGATTCCGCGACTCTTCCGGCGCTACCGCGGCGATTTCGGCGGGAGACGCGGGATCGTCTCCTTCCTCCGGGAGTACAACGCCGTTCCGGAGGATGTCTCGCCGTCGCTTTCGTACGAGCGCTCCGATCGGGCACCCGACTTCGATCTCGACCTCGAGCACGACGAGTTGCGGCCGTAGCGAGAGTACTCCGTTATCGCGGCCGTAGCCGGAGTACTTTTGTCAGTTCACCGTCTTCGCTCGCTCGTGACTACTCCCAGCCGACACGGCGACCCTGACGCCGTGTTCGAACGCGACGAACGCATCTGTCGCCGCTGTGGGACCGGTGCCGCCGAGGATCCGAACGGGCTGGCGCTGTACCCCGTCGGTGACGCCCACGAACCGGGACCGGTCCACGAGAGTGCGCTCGTGACCGTCTGCGCTCCCTGTCTCGGCTCCCTCGAGTCGGTGCCGGGGGAGGATGTCGTACTCGACGACGACGCCCTCTTCGATCTCGTCCGACAGACGACCGAACGCCAGGGCGTGACCGTCTCGGCCGTCGCCGCTTTCGCCTCGCTCGCGACGGAGCTACCGGGCAAACTCGAGGCCGGCGAGCACGACGGCGATCTGGCCGGCGAGTACGTCCAGGCCCGCCGCGAGGTCCTCCTCGCCATCGACTCCGTCGACTCCCGACTCGAGCACCTCCACGCGGTCGACGACTCGACTCTCGAGCCGGCGGTCGCCGAGGCGCTGACCGCTTTTCGGGGTGGCGGAACCAAACTCCAGTCGGAACTGCGCGGGATCGTCGCGCTCGGCGAGTCCGTCGCGGCCGGGATCGGCCGCTGTCACGGCTGTTTCGAACCAATCGCCGACGGCGAATCGCGCTGTCCGGTCTGTGACCTCGAGTACCGCGACGTCGAGGACTGGCGGCCCGCACCCGGCGAGGGCGTGGCCTTTCACCGACTGTTCGAGGCGATCAACGAGACGTTACAGGCGGCCTCCGGAACGACCGAATCGCTGACGGGACACACGACGGCTGTCGCCGAGGCGCTCCGGGGCGGGTGAGTTGTAGTAACGACTGAAACGATGTACACCTGATCGGACAGCCGTCGTGCGATCCGGTGTGCATTGACGTTCAGTGGCTCCTATACATCCCGGTTCCGGTGACCACGACCGGAACCGACGACCGGAGGAGTACTTCCTGAGTAACGCTTCCGAAAACGTGACTTTCTGTGGGCGGTTTCGTTCGTCCGCCGAGAACGACGCAGTCGACGGCTCGTTCCGTTGCCTCTTGGAGGATGGTGTCGGTGACGCTGAACTGTCGTTCGACGACGTCCACACTGACGTCTCGTAGCTGTAAATAGCGGTATCCACGTCGGACGGAACTGACGACGTCTCGAGCCGAGAACTCGGATCTGATCTCGTTCGGGACGGTGGACTGGTCCTTTCGCTCGAAGACGAACAGGAGCGTCGCGTGCACCGACGCTGACGCGTTCGGGAGTGATGTGACCCACTCGACCTGCGATCGGACTCGTTCCTCGTTTTCGTCGACTGGAACAAGCACCTCGTACATACGAACGAATCCGTGGGGGAGCGTGTGAACGGCGAGTCCGATTCCAGGCAAGTGAGAGTCACCTATTGTCAATAATAGTTTGTTATAAATGCGCCGGTCGAGCAACCTGCTAGAGCGAAAGCGTTACCGAAACCGGTGCAAATCCCCGTGACGAGCGGATAGCACCAGCTTTACCGATGTTGTCGTGTGGATACGTCCCTCGACAGCATCGTCAGTACGAACTCGTCACCGTGGCGTCCACCGGTTCGGGATCTGTCGTCAGCTCACACTCCCCCCTACAGCGTCGTCGTCGCCTCGAGTGCGATGTCGATGGCGCGGCCGACGTTGTTCTTGGCCTTCTCGGGGAGTTCGTCGTCTTCGGTGTCGGTGCCCTTCTGGGTGCCCTCGACGAGGTTGCCGTCGACGGTACAGATGGCGCCGGCGCGCAGGCCCCGGCGTCGGGCGAGCGTAAAGAGCGCGGCGGCTTCCATCTCGACCGAGAGCAGGCCGGCGGCTTCCCAGTCGGCGACGTACGCCTCCGTCTCCGCGTAGTAGGCGTCATCGGAGGCGATCGGGCCGACGTGAACGTCTTCGTCGTTCGCCTCGGCGGAATCGACCAACGCCGAGAGGACGCCGTAGTCCGGAACGGCGGGGTACTCGACGTCCTCGTAGCGCTTCGAGGTTCCCTCGTTTTTCGCCGCGCCGGTGGCGACGATCATGTCGCCGATCTCGATTCCCGACTGGAGGGCGCCGGTCGTCCCCACGCGGAGGACCGTCTCGACGCCGACGTTCGCGAGTTCTTCGACGGCGATTGCCGCAGACGGACAGCCGATTCCGGTCGAACAGATCGTCAACTCGCGCCCGTCGTAGCTCGCGTTGACGATCTTGTACTCCCGGTTTTGCGAGACCGTCTCGGCCTCGTCGCAGTGGTCGGCGATGCGGTCGACGCGTCCGGGATCGCCCGGAACGAGTGCGACGTCGGTAAGTTCGCCCTCCTCGACCAGCAGGTGCGGTTGCGTTCCCATACCCCGCGTTCTCCGGGCGGCGAGAAAAAAGGTTCGAGAGCCGAAGCGTTCGGTTTCGGTATTCGTCCGCCAGCCTCACTCGCTCGAGGAGACCGTCACGCCGGTTTGTCCGACCACGACCGTCGCCCCCTCCACCTCGAACTCGACTCGGTGGGCCGATCGATCGCCGTCCCGGGACCCATCGAACAGCGCGTCGAGGGCTTCCGGATCGACGTAATCGTAGAGGTGAGTGGAGGTCCGCGTGACGTCCTCGCCGCGATACTGCGCCAACGCCATCGTGACGGCGATACTCGGCGGTTCGTCCGATTCGTATTCGTACTGAACGCGCCGACCGACTGCACGGCCGTTCGACTCGCGTATCGTTGGTTCGGTCATGTCTCTCCGTCACGTTTCCGTGACTGTCTACTCGAGTGGCCAACGGCTCGACCCATATAGGTATCGTCAGACGACAGCTTCTGAGAAGCACGTCCGCACCGGCTCGTGGCTGTGGCGGTAACTCGTCGAACCGTGCGTCTCAGTATCGAGCACCGAGAAACGTCTCGACCGCGTCCGCCGTCGGCGCACTCCGAGCCCCCTCCCGGCTCGCCGTGAGCGCTCCACAGGCGTTCGCGTACTCGAGGGCGCGTTCGACGTCGCCGTGAGAGAGCGTACTCGCGATGAAGCCGGCGGCGAAGGCGTCGCCGGCGCCCGCGGTATCGACCGTGTCCACGTCGAATCCCGGGTGGTCGTACGAGCCGTCGGGCGTGTGGACGTTCGCCCCGTCCGAGCCGTGTTTGACGACGAGTACGCGGTCGCCGAACGCGGAGTCGACGTACTCGTCCTCGAGAAGCGCCGCGACCTCCCTGTCGTTTGCAAAGAGGACGTCGGCGGCCGCGAGTGCATCGCCGTAGTCGCGGTCCTCGAGGCGGCGTCCGGGATCGAAACTGATCGTCGAGCCGGCCTCACTCGCGACCGTCGCGATTCGGGCCGCCGTCTCGGGTCGCTGGCTCGTGAGGTGGACGTGATCGGCGTTTCGGATCCGCGACTCGTCGAGGTCTTCGGGACCGACCGCTTCGTTGACGCCGTCGTTGCCGAGCACCGCGACCTCGCCGTCGTCGTCGACCAGCAGGTACTTGACGGCGGTGTCCGCGCCGGAAACGACGCGAAGTCCGTCCAGCGAAACGCCGGCGTCCTCGAGTTCGCGACGGGCGAGGAGCCCGTTGTCGTCGTCGCCGACGCTCCCGACGAGACCGGCCTCGAGATCGAGACCGGAGAGAGCCGCGGCGACGTTTGCGGCGCTTCCGCCGCCGGACTGGCGTTGTGATCGGATCGCCGCCTCGCCGTCCGGTTGTGGGAGCCTGTCGACGCGAAGCGTCACGTCCCAGTTGACGTGGCCGGCAGTGAGCACACCTACCATTCAGTTGTCGGAAGAACGGCCGCGAGCGAGAAAAGTCTAGGCGACCGTGAACGCGAACGTCGAGACAACCGTGAACGCGAACGTCGAGACAACCGTGAACGCGGAGGTCTACGTGACCATGAACAGGAGGACGTTGTGGATACCCGGCCCGAGACCGATCGCGGCGATGAACGCGAGTACGAGCCGCGCCCGTCTCGGCTCGACCTCGACGTACTCCCGGAACAGTCCGAGGATGACCAGCGCGAGCGCGACTTTCACCAGAACGAACAGCCAGCCGGCGCCGATGTACTCCGCCGTCGGGAGCGCCCCGCCGGCCTCGAGAATCAGCCGCGAGGCGGGCACCTCCTCTCTGGCGCCGAGGAAATCGTAGCCGACGGCGGTCGAAATGCCGTCGAGCGTGTGTCCGAAGACGACGAGGGTACCAGTCGCTCCCGTCGTCGCGGCGACGCTCGTAAACCAGATGCTCAGCCCGAACCACGTCAACGCGGTGACGACGACCGTGAGGACGACGATGACGATGAGCCAGAGCGGCCGGAACGTCCCAGTTCCGACGCTCGTCGCGACGAGCACCGAAACGGCCGCCACGAAGACTCCGGCGCCGATTCCGCCCAGGAATTTATCGGCCGTTCGCTGGAGTCCGCCCGCCTGGAGGAAGAGGCCGACGATCCAGATCAGCCCCGCGACGGTGGCCGTCACCAGGTAGACACTCGGCGTGGCGAACAATACGGCGAGAGCGTCCGGGTACACCTCGAGGCGGTAGAAGACGTGAAGCGTCGCACCAACCATCATCCACGGTGCGAACGCGAGGACGGTTCGATCGGTCACCGGCGGCTCGAGCGACCACAGGAGCGCAACGGCGCCGAAGAGCACGGCCAAAAGCGGGACGAGGAGGTACCACGGCGGGAGCATGAACCCCTCTGGAAGCACCATACGACGAGAGGAACGTGCCAGAGACTAACATGTTCCGATCCACGGTGGATCGTATTCGACTGGTGTCACGTATCCGGCCGCGAGCGAAGTGAGGTCGATAACCGACCGTGGACGTGACGTCCCGACAGCGTCGCCGCTTTCTCGCTGGCTCAGGCCTCCCACGGCTCGCCGGTCGTCTCCCCGAACAGCTCTCGCATGAGCGTCACGATGCTCTCCGGGGGGAACTGCCCTCGCTCGGTGACGATCGCGTCGACGTGGCGCGGCGGCGTGACGTCGAAGGCGGGGTTCTCGACGATCAGCCCGTCGTGGGTCCCCTCGAGTCCCCCACCGTCGGTGTGCTCGAGTGTTCGATCGTCAGTTTCCTCGAGTCCCGTAATCTCCACTCGCTCGTCAGGCGAGAGGACCTCGTTCTCGTCGCGCATCTCGATCGCGACCGTGTGGCCGGTCATCGTATCCGGATGGAGCTTGATCGTCTGGGCGGCGACCATCACCGGCACGCCTCGTTCGCGGGCGTTGACCGCGAGGCCGCTGGTGCCAATCTTGTTGATGACGCTTCCGTCGGCCGCGATGCTATCTGCGCCGACGAGGACGTGATCCGCGTCGTCGAGATACCGGCGGGCCGCGTTGTCGACGATCAGCGTCACGGGGACGTCCCACTCGCGTAACTGCTCGGCCGTGATGTGGCCTTGCTTTCGTGGCCGGGTCTCCTTGACGATCGCCTCGACGTGTTTGCCGTCTTCGAGTGCGGCCTCGATACACGACAGCGCATCCGTCGAGTGACAGTGGGTCATCACCACGTCCCCGTCTCGAAGGCGGTTCGCGCCGATCTCCCCGAGTTTGGCCTGAGCCTGCTCTAAGTCCCGGCGAAACTCGTCGGCCCTGGCGATCGTCGACGATCGCAACTCGGCGACGGTCTCGCCGTCCATCCCCTGGAGGACGTACCGGAGGGCGTTAGGGAGGCTAACGGCGGTCGGGCGCGTCTCGTAGAGGCGCCTGGCGGCGGCGCGCATTCCCGTCCGGAACGCCTCCGGGCTCGAGGCCTCGGATCGTTCGGCGTGGGTTGCAAGCGCCTCGGCGGCCGCGTCGGCGATCGTCGCGGCCCCACGGATTCGCATCTCCGCGATGTCCGTTGCGGTGGCGTCGACGACGGGATCGACGCCGGGCGAGTCGTCTTCCATGCCGACCCTTTGCACGCCGCGGGACAAAAGCGACCGGGCGGATTTTTGATGGTTCGGCGAGTCGGTCCGCTATGGACCGAACCGAACTCGCCCCCCTGATCGACCACACCGTCCTCGGACCCGAGACGACGACCGCCGACGTCAGGGCCGTCCTCGACGACGCCGAGACGTACGGGATGAACGCCTGTATCCCGCCGTACGCGATCGAGGAGGCGGCCGACTACGCGCCGGCGGTCACTCTCGCGACAGTGATTGGCTTTCCCCACGGTCAGAACGACCACGACGTGAAACGCCGAGAGGGGGTCCTCGCCTGGAAGGCGGGCGCGGACGAACTCGACGTCGTGATCAACGTTGGCCGACTCAAGGCCGGCGAGGACGACGTGATCCGGGCCGAACTCGCCGAGGTCGTCGCCGCGGTACCGATCCCGGTGAAGGTGATCATCGAAACCGCACTGCTTTCGGACGAAGAGAAACACCGGGCCTGTGAGGCCGCCGTCGCCGCCGACGCCGCGATGGTCAAAACCTCCACCGGCTTCGCAAACGGCGGTGCAACCCTCGAGGACGTCGAACTCATGAGCGAGTATCTCCCCGTCAAGGCCAGCGGCGGCGTCGGCAGCTACGAGGAGGCGATCGCCATGCTCGAGACCGGTGCCGAACGGATCGGCGCCTCGAGCGGCGTCGACATTCTCGAGGGCGCGCCCGACTCCTCGGCGTAACGCGTCGGCCCCCGACGTGGCGTGTCGACCCCCCGAAATGGTGTGTCGAACCCTCGCCGTACGCGATCGTTCTGTCGGTTCGAGATCGTCCGTCAGCGGCGTCTGACTCGTGGTTCGGCAATTAGCCTGTGGCCCGTACCCACACCGCCCGGACGGTTTTGTGGCTCGCCTTCGAAAGGCCGTCGATGACTCCCGAACTCGAGTCGTTTCCGAGCGACTCGGCGGATCTGGCGGACGGTGCTCGGCTCTATCGCGACGTGTTCAACGAACCACCCTGGAACGACGAGTGGACGCTCGAGACGGCGCGGACGCGGCTCTCACAGCTCGTCGAGACGCCCGGACACCGCGGCTACGCCGCGTCGATCGACGGCGACCTCGCGGGACTCGTGATCGGAACCCAAGAGGAGTGGGACACTGAATCAAAATACTACGTTCGGGAACTCTGCGTCGACTCGACACACCAGCGCCGGGGGATCGCCACGGCGTTGATGGACCGTCTCGCCGCCGACCTTCGTCGGGCGGGCGTCGAGTCGATCTACCTGCTAACCCTCCGGGATGCACCCGCTCGCACGTTCTACGAGGAACGAGGGTTCGACCTCGAGGACGGGACGGCGTTGCTGAGCCGCCGGATCGAGTCGTCCGACAGTACATAGACTCCCACTGATTGCCAGTGGACTCCGAGCGGTCCGCAGAGTAGTAGTCACTCGAGGTTTCGTTCACCCTCGAGGCTCGTATCCTCGGCGGTCCGCCCACGTTCGCTTTTGCCCCCACGAGCGAACTCGTCGTCGTCGATTCGTCCCGCCGCGTACGCATCCTGAAGCTGTTCGATCTCGTCACGCGACGACTCCTCCCCGTCGGTCGCACTCGTCTCGTCGTCCTCGAGCATCGTCTCGGCCAGAAATAGGTAGAGAAACGTCAGAGAGCCCACGGCGCCGAGTGCGACGAGCCACCACGGTCCGACAAACGACGCGAGAAAGGCGAACGCCAGGAGGACCAGAAAGGCGGCGAGGTATCCGTCGGTGGGCGACCATCGTGACTCCATACCGTCACAGTACCGCGTTCACTGCTATAGTAGCCACGTCGATGGATCGTGCCGTTTGTCTCACACGGTCAGCCGACGCTCCGAACGACCAGAACCGTCGCAACTCCCGCGAGCAGCGCCAGCAGGAGGTTCTCGGTCTTCCAGGCGACGAGCGCGACGACGGCCCCCCCGAGCCACTCCGTTGGCCCGCCCTCGAGCAACTCGGCCGCGACGATGGAGACGACGATCACGCCGGGCAAGAGTTCGAAGCCGGTCTCGGCTCGCTCGGGGAGGTCGATCCGTCCCACGAGCCAGAGGCCGCCGGCTTTGGTAGCGTAGGTGAGAAACGCCATCGCGAGGATCGTCGCGACGACGACCGGCTCGAGCGCCAGCGGAGACTCACTCATTCGTACCACCTCCGTCCGCACAATCGTCGTCCGGATCACCTCCCTCTGGACCGCCTCCGTCCACACCACCCGCGATTCCGACGACACAACCCGCGCAGGCGCCGAGGAGGACGTACCAGTAGCCGGGGAGGACGGAGGCACTGGCCAGCGCGACGGCGAACGCCGCGGCCCACGGCCGGAGGTCGCCGGCACCGTCCCACAGTTCGACCGCGATGGCGACGAACACCGCGGCGAAGACGAAATCCAGGCCGTACTGCGAGGGATCGCCGATGCCGTCGCCCGCGACGCCGCCGACGATCGTCGCGACGACCCACAGGAGCCAGATGGCGAACCCGCTCCCGAGGAGGTAGGCGCCGCGAATCGCCCTCGAGCCGTCGGCATCCTCTGTGAGTGCGCCCATCGTGAGCGCCCAGTTCTCGTCGGCGGTGAAGAAGATGCTCCCGTAGGCCGCGGGCGGCGACAGCTTCGCGAACCAGGGCTGGAGCGCGGCACCCATCAACACGTACCGCAGGTTCACGAGCACCGTCGTGAGGAGGACGGCGGCGACCGGAACGGCGGCCGCGTCCGCCCAGAGGTCGACCGCGATCAACTGCGCCGCGCCCGCGAGAACGGTCGCGCTCATCAGGGTCGCCTCGGCGACGCTCAACCCCGCCTGGACGGCCAACACCCCGAAGACGATTCCGTAGCTCGCGACGCCGACCGCGATCGGCAGACACTCGAGGAATCCTTCACGCGCGCCGGCAACGGTGAACGTGACCGATTCTCCCGACGTGACCGATTTCGTCGTTTCGTCGATCTCTTCGGATTCCATCCTACCCGTTTCCCTCGAGAGCGCTCGAGGAACCTAATATCTCGGAGAAGAGCCGTTCTCTAATGCGGTCGAAACGTTCGCCGCTGTGGCGAGAAACTCTCTATCGCGACCGCGAGGTCGAAACGCGTTCGGGAGGGCGCTCCGGGATCGACACACCCTCGAGCAGCCGTCGGCCGCGCTCGGTCAGCGCGTAGCCGTCGTCGCTCCCGTCGACCAGCTCCTCGAGCGTTCGCAGATGGTAGTTGAGTTTGCCGTTGTCCCGGATCGAGATGCGCGCCCGCAGTTCGGAGTACCGAAGCGGCCGATCGCAGCCGGAAAGCGCCGCCAGAATCTCGAGTCGAATCGGGCTCGCGAGCAGTTCGAACTCCTCGGAAGCGCGCTCGAGGTCGGGCTCGGAACCGTTCTCGAGGTCGTCTTCGGTGGCGGGCTCGACGCCGCGTTCAGAAACGTTCTCGAGATCCTCTTCGGAGGCGGGCTCGACGCCGGGTTCGGATTCGTGATCGGGTTCGCGTTCTCGCTCGAGGACGGGCGCGGCCTCGGACCCGGTGGGTCGCGACGGTGACCTGGGTGACGCGGGTGTGGATTGTGTGACGGCGGATCGAGTCGATCCCGAGCGCGAACCGGCGGCCGTCGAGGCGCCGGATGGACTCGTCTCTCCCCGCTCGAGTTCAGTGTTCGTCGACCACAGCCACGTCGGGATCGCCATCGCTCGTCTCATTCTTCCGGCTCGAGTAAAATCCTTTCTTCCGGTGTCGAACCACAATTCGCGAACCGAAGTCGACCGACTCGAGCGCCCCGGGAACTTACGAGGCTTCGCGTCAACGGTCCGTCATGGCGACCGAGGACACGGCTGATCCGGAGTACCCGCTCGAAGCGCTCGCATCCCTCCCCTCGTTTTTCCATCCCGCGGCGTCCCCGTCGGGTGATCGCGTGGCGTACTACGACGACGTCACGGGACGCAACGAGCTGTACGTGCTGGACGTCGAGACAGGCAAGAAACGGCAGATTAGCGACGGCGAGGTTCCGCGGGACGCGAAGTGGCGCTTTCGCTGGGACGCGACGGACGAACGCGTCTACTTCCACCGCGACGACGCGGGCGACGAGCAACACGACATCCACGCGCTCGGCCTCGAGGGCGACCACGAGGTCGTCGTCGAACCCGAGGGACAGGCGTACATCTCCGAGCCGTCCCCCGACGGGCGGTACCTGCTGTACGCGAGCGACGAACGCGACCAGCTCAACTGCTATCGGTACGACACCGAGACGGGTGGCGTCGAACGGCTCACCGAATACGACGAACCCGTCTGGGGAGCGAGATACAGCCCCGACGGCGACCGAATCGCCTACGACGCCAACGAGACCGACGACCTCGACAATCGTGACGTCTACGTCGCCGACGCGGACGGTTCGAACCCGCGACGCCTCGAGGTCGGCGCGACGGGCACGGAGGCCGGGCCGGCGGACTGGCACCCCGACGGCGACCGACTACTGCTATTTGACAACAGCGAGGACAAGCCACGGGCGGGCGTCTACGACCTCGCGTCCGATACCGTCGAGTGGCTCGGCGACGGCGACCACGTCGAGGTGCCCCTGGTGTTCACGCCCGACGGCGACGTCGTGGTGATCCGCAAACGGCGGTGTGCCGCAGTGCCCGTCGTCTACGGCCTCGAGTGTGAGCCGTCGCGTGACTCGGCGGGTCGAACGGGGAACGAAGTGATCGATAAGGCCGGCGACGGTCGGGAACTCGAGCTTCCCGAGGGCGTCGCCGAAATTCCCCAGTCCCGTTCGGAGGCGTTTCTCGCGGACGGGCGAATGCTCCTCAGCCAGTCGACCCCCAGCGAACGGTCGCGGCTGCTCGCGTACGACCTCGCGACCGACGAGTACGACGTACTCCTCGACGCCGAGTACGGCGAGATCGATCCCGACGCGTTCGTCGACGCCGAGTACGTCACCTACGAGTCGACGGATGGAACCGAAATCGGCGGTCTCCTGTGGGACGCACGGGATCGTCCCTCCGCCGACTCGGAGGCAACCGACCAGCCCGGGCTGGTGAAGGTCCACGGCGGGCCGCACTTCCAGTCGGCCAAACGGTTCGACGAGTACGCGCAATTTTTCGTCTCGCGGGGGTACTCCGTCTTTGCACCGAACTATCGGGGATCGACCGGCCGGGGACGGAAGTTCAAATTCGCGATCCGGGGTGACTGGGGTGGCATGGAAGCCGAGGACATCGCGGAGGGCGGCCGGTGGCTGATGGGCCGGGAGTGGATCGACGAGGATCGGGTCGCCGTCTTCGGCGGCTCTTACGGCGGCTACAGCACGTACAGACAGCTGACGAAATATCCCGGGCTGTGGGCGACCGGAATGGCCTGGGTCGGGATGACCGACCTCCTCGCGCTCTACGAGAACTCGATGCCTCACTATCGGACGATGCTCGAGCAACAACTGGGCAATCCGTCGGACGCCGAGGTCGCCGAGTTCTACCGCGAGCGCTCGCCGATCACCCACGTCGACGAGATGGCCGATCCGATCCTGATCACCCACGGGGTCAACGATCCGCGCTGTCCCATCGAGCAAGCTCGTCGGTTCCGCGACGCCCTCGAGGACCGCGGCTGGGCCGAAGGCGAGGAGTTCCGCTACGAGGAACTCGGCGAGGAGGGCCACGGCTCGACGGACACCGAGCAGAAGATTCGCGCCTACCGGATCATGGCGGCATATCTCGATGAGCGGCTTTAAGCCGATTTGGTATCGTTGTCGAGGATCTGGTGGATTAACTCGGAGTCGTCGCCGCCGAGTGCCGATCGCACTAACAGATTGCCGCCGAGCACCGCCGGACTGATGACCGTATCAGCCCCGGCGTGCTCGAGTTTCTTCGTGTTCTCGCGGTCGGTCGCGGCGGCGACGATTCGGGTCTCGGGGGCGAGTTGCCTGGCGGTGAGGATCGTCAGCGCGTCCTGTGCGTCCTCGTTCGTCGCGACGAGGATCGCGGACGCCCGCCCGATCTTGGCGCGGTGGAGCGGGCTCTCGTCGCTGGGGTCGGCGGTGACGACCGGAATGTCGTTTTCGGAGAGCGCGTCGCTCGCGTCGTGGTTGAGCGTTACGACGACGAACTCCCGGTCGTTTTCCGCGAGTTCGTCGACGATCGGTTCGGTCAGTTCGCCGTAGCCGAGCACCAGAACGTGGTCGCTCAGCAGTTCGAGTTCCGATTCTGTCATCATTCCGAGCGTCTTCGTGATTCGCGCCTGGATCGCCGGGCCGAGGAGCACCCCGGCCGCCAGGCCGAAACTGGACACGCCGAGGACCAGCACCGACATCGTGAACAGCTGTCCCTCGGTCGAGTCGAGGTGAGGGGTGACGTCACCGTAGCCGACCGTACTCGAGGTAATCAGCGTAAAGTAGAAGGCGTCGAGTGGGCTCTCGATTCCGTCGAAATCGGCACGGAGCGCGTACGCACCGATGGTGCCGTACGCCTGGACGCCGACCAACGCGGCGCCAGCGGCGATCTGGGTGGTACTCAGCGAGAGCGGTTTGGTGAAGTGGTCGTGGGTGAGCCACAACACCGGAATCGACACGAGCGAGAGGACGATCAGCGGCGCCGAGTACTGGCTCAACTGGAGGAACCCCTGGGCGGCGGTCAGGGGTAACAAGAGGATCGTCATCCACCAGCCGACACGCAGTCCGCGTCTGAGTGCGAGCGCGCCGGCGACCATCATGAATCCGGTCACTGCGCCCGTAAAGCGAGCCGTTCGCTGGACGATGTCCGGAATGTACGGATCGAGCGGCTCGTAGGCGGGTTGGAAGCCGATGTTGAAAAGCGCCGTCGCGACCGAAAGCAGAGCGACCGCGAGTGCGAGGGCGATCGCGGCTCGCGTCGTGAGCACCCGCTGCCAGTCCTCCGGCAGGCGGTCCCGAACGGTCTCGGCGGCCATATGCTGTGTTGGGTCGCCCCGGCAGTTAAGATTCGCCGTTTTTCTCGCCGAGCGCCGACGCGTCCGCGTTCGACCGAACCGAGGTATCGCTCGAGACTCGAGGAGCGGTAGCTACTTGCCTCCGGCACCGATACCGCCACGTATGGCCACCGAGTGGAAACTGTTCGCCGACCTCGCCGAACACGCCGGCGACAGACACGTCACGGTCGAGGCGTCGGCCGGAGACACCGTCGGGGACGCCTTCGAGCAACTGCTCGACGGCCGACCCGAACTCGAGGCACGCGTTCTCGAGGACGGCGAACTCAGATCACAAGTCAACGTCTTACGCAACGGAACGAACGTCCTCGTCGAAGAGGAGGGTCTCGAGACGGAACTCGGCGACGGGGACGAACTCGCCCTGTTTCCGCCGGTCAGCGGCGGTTGAGGCACTCCGTTATCGGTCTGGCAGCGATCGCCCTGCGAGATCGATCTCGAGGATGAAATCCGGCTCCTCGCCGAGTTCGGCGCCGGCGGCCGCGGCGTCGCTGACGAACCGGGCCGTCTCGGGGATCGCGATCCGCGTTCGGTTCGCCTCGAGCGCCGCGGCGTCTCGAGCGATCGCGGCGAACAGCGCCCTGGCGGCCTCGAGGTCGTCCCACGCCCCGACGCCGTACTCGGCGACGGTTTCTTCCTCGCCCCGGTCCGTTCGCCGATGAAACGTTCGGGACCGGTAGGCGGTTCCTGCGGTCCCGTTCGGACCTTCGACGACGAGGACGGCAGTATCGTCGACGAACCGGTCGAAGTCGGCCGACGTTATCTCGCGCATTGCCCACGATTCTTCGGGCGCGAGTCCGAGTCCCCGCAGGTGTTCGCACGCGTCGCTTCGGGTCCAGTAGCGCCACGCCGCCGTCGGATCGCTCGAGATGGCGTGGTTCGCCGGCCCCTCAGCCCCGGGGTCGGGCTTGGGGTGGGCGAATCGGAACTCCGTCACCGGTTCGAAGCCGATCGTCCGCGCCGTCGCGAGCGAGGCGACGTTCCACGAGAAGATCATGATCCGGCCGACGCGGGCGCCGCGCTCGCGGGCCCACTCGAAACAGACCTCGTTGAGTCGGCGAGCAACGCCTCGCCGGCGGTAGTCGCTGTCGACCCGGAGACTCTGGAACCAGGCTTCCTCGGACGAGAGGAGCCTCGCCTGGACGATCCCGGCCGCGTCGCCGTCGATCGTCGCCAGGAACGTCTTCGTGTCGAGGTCGCCCTCGTCCTCGAGCCAGTCGTGGTAGATCTCTGGGAGGTAGTCCCCGCCGCGGTCCGCCCAGATATCGCTCGTCATCTCGGCGACGGCCTCGTAATCGTCGTGTGTCGCCCTGCGAACGTTCATTCGGGATTCGGTTCGGCTCGGTGCGGGGTATGCTGTTCGGATTCGACTCCGGGCTGTCGACCGTTGGCAACTTACTCTATAGTACCAACTGAAACGATTTACACACTGATCGCCGAACTGTCTGGCGATCAGGTGTGCAATGACTTGCAGTGGCTACTATAGTACCAACTGAAACGGTTCACACACTGATCGCCGATCCATCTGGCGATCGGGTGTGCATTGGCGTTCAGTGGCTACTATACTTCTTCGATCCTCCTCGAGAGAATCGGCGCTGGCGTTCGGACAGACTGCTTCGTTTCGTTTGTCCTAAAAACCCACCGAAGTGACCAATGTGGGAATAGCGCTTTTGTGTACCCACTTTGTACTGGTGTATATGACCGAGATCGCGACGGACGAACGGGGGCGGATCACGATTCCCAAGGAGATCCGAGAGCGCTTCGGCGAGCGATATCGGATGGTGGAGCTTCGAAACGGGGTCAAACTGTTGGCGGTCCCAGATGACCCGGTTACAGCGCTACGGGAGGCCTCGAGCGAAGAGTTCAAGCAGGCGTCGATGGACGAACTGCGCGAAGCCGGGCTCGAAAAGGCCCAAGAAGAGGCGACCGGGCATGTACGCTGATACCGATTTCTGGGTCGCCATCTTGAAAGACGACGACTGGCTCGCCGACCGAGCCGAGATTCGTCTCGAGGAGTACCGAGGCGAACTTGAGGTCTCGCTCGCAACGTTCATCGAACTCTTTCTGATCGAGGAACGGTACGCGTTCGATCGGGAACAGGCTGCGCTCGCAATTTTTGAACTGGCCGACTGCGACGTCGACGAGGACGCCGTGTTTCAGGCGTCGGAGTACATCGACGATGGTCTCAACACATTCGACGCGTTCCACGCCGCATTGGCGGACGACGCGATCCTCTCGAGCGATCAAGCGTTCGATACCATCAGTGTCGAACGCGTGCCGCTCGAGTCGGATTCAGCGGACAATTCGGACCACTAACACGGGCCGCCGTCTGGCTTTCGGTGGAACAGCAGCCCTGTCGCGGGTATACTGGCAATGGCCGATAGCAGGCCGTGGGACTAACCGCCGCGTTCACTCCCAGGGGACCGACCGCTCTTGAATCTCGCCGGCTAGCGAGGTTTGCATGGCTTCTTCGACGTCCTCGGCGTTCGCGAGCGTCCACATCAGTTTGACTTTCGCGGTTCCGGGTAAGGTGTCGCCGGCCTCGATTACGCCGGCCTCGAGCAGGTCGCGGCCGGTGTCGTAGACCCGATCACAGACCCGGCCCTCGAGACACTGGCTGGTCATCACGACCGTCGTCCCGTCCTCGATCAGCTCCTCGATGCGAGGGATGAGATCGGTGTGGACGTGGCCGAGTCCCGTCCCCTCGAGCACCAGGCCCGCAGAGCCCTCGATGACGTCGAGGAAGGCGGGGTCCATCCCGGGCGTGAACTTCAGTAGTTCGACGTCGCTCTCGAGGTCGGGTTCGATGGCGAGGTCGGCCTCGCCGCGTTCTCCGTGCTCGCGGTGGAACTCGATCGCGTCGGTTCCGTCGTCGGAGAGCGCGTCGTAGTCGACCGCTCCCAGGGGTTCGGCGCCGACGGTCTCGAAGGCGTCTCGACGGGAGGTGTGGTTCTTCCGGACGCGCGTCCCGCGGTGAAGCGCACAGACGTCGTCCGATTCGGAGCCGTGCATACAGACCAGCACCTCGGCGCAGTCGCTCTTTGCGGCCTCGACGGCGCAGACGGCGTTCATGACGTTGTCCGAGGACGGTCGGTCCGCCGAGCGCTGGCTCCCGGTGAAAACGATCGGCACCGGCGTCTCGAGGGCGAACGAGAGGATCGACGCGGAGTACTGCATCGTGTCGGTGCCGTGCATGACGACGACGCCGTCGGCGCCGGCCTCGATCTCCTCGTAGACGGCCTCGGCGAGGTCCTGCCAGATCGGCGGCTCCATGTTCTCCGAGAGGATGTTCGCGACGACGCGCCCGCGGTAGTTCGCCCGCCCCGCCAGGTCCGGAACCGCGCGCAAGACGTCCTCGGCGTCGAACTGCGCCGTGACGGCACCCGTACGGTAGTCGACCGTCGAGGCGATCGTCCCGCCGGTCGAGATCAGCGAAATCGTCGGCAGGTCGTCGTCGAACTCGATCTCGGAGGCCTCGTCGCTGTCGCCCACCGAATCGGTTCCGTCAATCTCGTAGACGTCCTCCGCGAGCACCTCGACGTCGGCTTCGGCGCGGTCGACGCCGACGTTGTAGCCGCCCTCGAGTTTCACCACGAGATGGTCGTCCGTACTCGAGGGGAGCAACACGCCCTCGTACGTGCGGTCCGCGCGGTCGACGCGAACGCGGTCGCCTGGGTTCATGCGTGGGCGTTGCGCGCCGGCGGACTTCAAGCCACGCTTTCGTCCTCGGACGAGAATTCCCACGTGCCGGCGGCTCGAGTACGGAACGCTGTTCCGATTTACCGGTGGCCTCACAAGACGGGCTCCGATCGCGCCGGAACTGACGTCCAGCGGACCGACTTACGCGAGGATCCCGACGAGAACCAGTCCGGCCCCGCCCAGAAGGAGTACGCCGATGATGAGCGCCGTCAACAGTCGAATCGACGCCAGTGCGTCCTCGCTCAGATCGAGTCTCGGATAGAGGTGGCGTGCGGTGTAGAGCAATCCGGCGCCGGCGGCGAGGGCGATCGCCCCGAACGCGACCAGTTCGACGTTCACTCCTCGACATACCAGCCGATCCGTGAAAAAACGTGTTCACATCTTCACGGGCCGAGCGTCCGGAATCGTCTCTCGAGGACCACGCGGATATGGGAAAGCTCCATGGTGCTCGCCGGCCACCGTTCGAACATGGGAGAGCGTTCGGACGAACTGACCGAGAGTCCCGACGCGGACGCCCCGTCGACTGACGACCTCCTCGAGGAGACCGAGCAGTTGCTCTCTGAGACGGGCACCGAGCCCGCGCCGGCCGACCACCGGGATCGGTCGTCCACGTCGCCGTCGACGCCCGGCGAGACCGACGGCGCCGACACATCGCGCTCGTGGTGGCCGTACTCGAGAAGCGGGGAGTCGAGCGAAACCGCCCAGACGAGTGACTCGGGTTCCGGACGCCTCTCGAGGCTCCGGCCGAGTCGATCGCTCGGCGAGTACTTCTCGCCGAAGGCGTTTCTCGCCGTGTTGGCGCTCGTCTCCGTCGGGCTGTTCGTCGGCGGAACGGTCCTGCCGATCGGCGCCCTCGGTCGGTTCGTCGGCCTGTTGGCGGTCGCCTTCCTCATCGGAGTGCTCACCTCGAAGCGGCGCTACCTCGAGCTATCCGTGGCGGGGACGGCCGCGGGTGCGTTGACGACGGTGCTTTTCGATCTGCCCCTCGCCATCGCTGGCTCGGGGCGGACGCTGCTCTTCGCCGGCGCGGTCGCGGGGCTCGTCGTCTCGGTTCTCGGGTACTACTTCGGCCGCGACCTTCGCGACGGCCTCTCGCGGGACGTCGAGTAGGCGACCAGTTGGCTCCGTTCGAACGCACCGTTCCCTCGTAGACGTGTACCCACCGTTCGAGCGGGTTTCCCCGGCCACGCTCGAACGCGAGAACTGATCCTCGAGCGACGAAGCGCTCGACGACAGGCATCCACTTCTCGACGGGCGACCGACCCCAGTTCACATTCTGAAGAATCGTCGATCACAGAGTTTCGAATCGAAGGGGAAATCGAGGAAAGCCGGCCACTCGTAAGTCGACGAGTATGATCGCTACAGGTAACGATCCGAGAACGGAACGGGTGGACGAACGGATCGAAGGGGTCGTTCCCGACGGACCGTCGCCCTCGATCGACCGACCGACGAACCGGATCCTCGGAAGCGCTCGCCTCGGTTCTCACGATCGGTTTCTCGACCGATGACGGGGGACTCTCCCTCTCCGTTCGATTCGACGGGGCGATCGGAGTTTCCGATGTTCGAGCTACTCGAGGCGACCGACGATGAGGTGGTCGCAATTCGGTTGCACGGGGGCTCTCTCGAGGGCTATCGAGCGCTGTACGAACTGCTCGTCGAGAAGACCGACGCGTACGGAACGGTTCACCTCTACGAAGAAACCACGAACTGGACGTTGTCGACGTACCTCTCACACTACCACGGACTCCTCCCGGATCTCCGATACGGACCGAAATTCGACATCGACCGCCACGCCGCCGTCGGCGACTCCGCCCTGGCGAAACTCCTCCACTACCAGTGGCGGGCCGTCGCACCCGTCTTCCCGGTGAGCCCGGCGGAGATGCGATACGACGAGTTGTCCGCACGCGGCGACGCCCTCGAGTGGGTGAAGATGGGAACGGACGATTCCGACCGGTGAGGGCTGCTTACCGGTTGCTTCGGTTTTCTTGAACGTCTCGAGAATCACGAACGCGGGCGGAGTCTCCTCGGCATCGAGTTCGATCAGTCGACAACCGGATCTCCCGTGAATTCGGCGTTCGCCCCGCGCTCGCTGGCCGTCGTCTCGCGGTGTTCTCGAGGAATATTCCCCGAGAGCGAAGACGTTGCCGACGATTTCGACCGGCTCTCGGTGTTCGAGGAGGTCGGCTCCGTTTTCCACCCCCAGCTCGGGAAAACGGAGGCGATGTGGACGGGACCGGTACGAGCGCGGCTGGGCGACGCTCCGTCTGCGGTTCGTTTGTTCGACGTCGCTGAACAAAGCGGGAATATATTTGAGAGACTTTCTTAACGAAACGTCGGTCTCGAGTCCCGGAATTTTGGCATCGAAACCGACCTCGAACGAGGTCCCACATCTCCGACGGCAATCACTGCTACCGACCCGTTTGGCGGCCGTGAGCGTCGAACGATACGGCGATGCGACCCGAAACCCGATACGCGACCGCCCGATCACTCGTCCCGAACCTTCGTGGGGGACGAGGCCGAAACGACGGGCGAGCGTGACCGAAGCACTGAACGGTCTGGTCGACGATAACGGGCGACTCGAGCACCGAACGTGCGAGTTCTGCGGCGAACGCGTCCCGACGGTCGCCTACCGGGAGCACTTGACCAAGGTGTGCCCGGGATCGTAACCGGCGGTCCGAGTCATACGGTTTACTGTCAGTCATTTCCGCCACAACCTCGACCCGGGCGGCAGTTGCAGCGGTGGACTCGTTGCACTCCCCCACCGAGACTCGTCTCACACGGTTCGACTCACTGCCGGTACATCGTTACAGCAATCCATATCAGGTGCTCGAGCGCAGATCGGCGGCGATCTCGAGCAGTTCCGTCGCCGCAACGCAGTCGATGCAGTAGGTCGGGAAGTAGGCTCGGTTTACGGTATACGGCGTTTTTCACCTGCCATCCCACGTCAGGGAATCGGTGTGAGGGAACTCGCGTTTCGCCGTCTGTGGTGGGTTGTAGTACCGTGACTCGATCTCGTAATACCCAAACTCGGGTGGAATGCGGGCACACGCCGCTGCCAACCGTTCGTCGGCCGTGTGAGTGATAACGCGAATCCGTACATTGCGTTCGAACAACCGGACAGCCAACGCGACCAGCGACGCATCTCGCCAGTTGTTCGTCACCGGATACTTGCTCCGCCGATTCAGGAACTCATCGGCGAGGTGCCGAGCCGCCTCGACCGGTTCATCGACGGTATCGAGGGCGTCGGTTCGATCGCCAGGAAGCGGCGTCGCGACGCGGACCCATCCCGCTTCGATTGCGGGATCGAGATACGGATTCACCGGGGTCTCAGCGGTTCCGTGGTCCGCGAGTTCGTGGTAGACTGTAGCGGGCACCCACAGTTCAGTTCCGGCGTTTTTTACGGCGTCTTCGAGCGAATCGAGGCGCGAATTCGGGTGTTTTCCCACACTCCGAAAGATCACCGTATCCACGACGTTTGCGGTGTACATTCGTCGCCGGCAGTCACTCGTCAGTCGATTCCTCGAGCAGGCTGTCGGATCCACCTGCGACGTCGTCCGGGGTGTACGTCGTCGGGGTGGGGTCCTCGTCACCGAGGTCACGGATCTCGTAGATCGCTTCGACGATGTCGTAGGCCGTTCCAGACGACAGCTCCGCCAGCGTCGCGAGTTGTCGAACGGTGACCTCGCCCTCGCTGTGAGCCGTGACGAGGTCGTAGGCGAGCGCGAACGTCACGAGACCGTGGTCCTCGAGCACGCGCTCGATCACCGGGAACTCGTCCGCATGTGCGATCGCGCAGACGAGTTCGGGAGTGATCGACACCTCGACGTCACGCACCGTGAGAGTCATCTCGAACGCCTCCGCTTCGTACGCTCGCGTTCCATCGCTATCTCCGACCTCGGTAACGAGGCCCGCGCGCTCTAACTTCCGGAGGTATTCGTACACCGTCTTTTTCGACACGTCTGCCCGCTCCGTGAGTTCGGGGGCCGTCCCAGCGGCCGAGCGATAGATGTCCGTATAGAGGGAGGCGAGATCCGCGTTGGAAAGCAGCTCCGTAAACGTGGGGACGCCGGCGATCAACTCCGGAGTGTCGCCCGCGTTCCGCACGTGTTCCGTGTCGTAGCTCATGTCGTGATGAGTTACGAAACTCGAAACTGTAAGTGTTTGGTTCGACCCACGTTCTCGGCCGTTCCCGTTTCCCTTCGACTGGCAGGTGTTCGACGGCGCTTTCGCTCGAGGTCCGGTTGGATCTCCCGGCCAAACGGCCGAGCATCCGGATACCTGCTTCTCGAGTGAAGGAATCTCGAAACGGTGCACTCTCGAAAACCCGTGCCAATAAAGTACACGTCAGCTGAACGTAAATTATACTATGAGGTTCCTGAGGGAAACTGAAACGCGAATCAAAGCCGTCCTCGCGTGTTTCGCTCTCTTGGCCCTTCTAAGCGCGGTCTTACTCGTAGAACACGACACGAGTCCGGTCGTATGGCTCTGGGTCGGAGCCTCTGCTATCGGTGCAGTTCTTCTTTCGGGACCGGTGGCGAGGAGTATCCGTGGTCGAATGTCTCCCGAACGCCGTGGTGCCCTTCGAGTTATCGCGTTGGTTTTCTTCTATTTCGCCGCACTCGTTCTGAGCGTCGAGCTTCAGCTCAGGGGATTACACCACCTCCTCTATGCGATGGTACTCGGAGGCTCCATCGGATACGGACTCGTCCTCGTGTCGACCGATCGCTTCTCATAACGGCTCCCAATACGTGTCTTCGCTGTCGAAGCGAGAATACGCGGAAGAACTCGTGAAGTGTTCTCTGAGACGGCAGGGCCGTGCTCAGTCTGCGTCCCTCGAGCGCGCACCTGTCGCAATCTCGAGCAGTCCTATCGCCGCGACGCAGTCGGGACAGCAGGGCTTGGTCACGGCGTTGTAGGCGTCTGCAACGCCCGGCCCCGGCCGTGCGTCGAGGCGAATCCAGCGCTCGCCCTCGAGTGGCCGATCACAGCGGTAGCAGATCAGCTCGGGGTTGGAAGCGCCGGAATCGTCGCTGTCCGAACCGTCGGGGTTGTGGGCGGACGATTCGTCGGGCCTGTGAGCGGACGACTCGAGACTCGAGTCGTCGGTCGATCCGTCGGGACTCGTGCTCATCGACACCACCGCCGCCGGCCGGCTTCGGCGTGGCCGCTCCGTGAACTCGAGCGTGCATCAGTGGGCGGACTCGAGCGTGCATCCGTACGTGAACTTGAGTGTGCATCAGTGGGCGGACTCGAGCCTGAATCGAGGCTCCGGTGGCTGTAGGGTTCCGTCAGCTGGTCGTCTGCGATACTAACCGCTCGTGCGAGACCTTTTTGTCTCGATGGCAGTAATGGAAGCATGGCATCCGTTGTGACCGCAATGGAAGCCACGTCTCGGGTGTCTCACCACCCGGGGCATTTCGTACGCATGCCCCCGCGTCTTCGTGTGGAGGTGACTTCCGTTGTGACAGTCTCTCAAGGAATGTAATATATTTACTGGAATTTTGGTGGAGAGAATGGGCTGATACCGACGTGATTTCCGGACAGATCTCGTCAACGCTCGCTCGAGCGTCGATCCCGAATCTCGTGGATTTTCCGCAACTCCTGGTTCAGCGTCCCGTAGTGGTCGAGCAGATCCTGTGCTGTGACGATACCACAGACGTCGAGTTTCTCGACGACGACGAGTTTCTTGATCCGCTCTTCTCGCATTCGTTTTACAGCGAACCGGATTCCCCGATTCGGATCGACCGTCTCGAGGGGATGGCTCGCGACTGCTCGAATCGGTATCTCCGCAAAGGACTCTCCCGACCGGTAGCCGGCCTCGATGAGATCCGATTCGGTGACGATCCCGTAGGGATCGCCGTCGGTCGTGACGACGACGCTCCCGACGTCGTTGCGGATCATTAGCTCCGCTACCCGCCTCAGTGACGTGGTGTTCTCACACGAGATCACGTCCTCGGTCATCACGTCCCGAATCTGGGCGCATATGACTCGAGATTGCGATTACGGCGTGAAGATTCTTGCCCGGCGTCCTATCAACCGTGGCGAACTGAATACGGAGGATGAGTTCGGTGCGACGGGTACACTTGTTTCATACAGAATTGTGTGAATTATCCGTTCAATCGGCATTCGTATTGGTCGGATCGCTCGAGTAAGTCGAAGAGGTGGCAAACGTTGTGCTATCGTGACAACGGGGAGTAGCCACGCCCTCCCCAGCCGATTCGCTCCCTTCGGTCGCTCATCCCTCGCGCGTTTTCGTCGAGGGTCTCGTTACCACTCGCCCCTCGACAGCGCACGCCACCGCAACTCGGAGCGGCATAGTGGGACCGGTACCGTCTTCGCCTGTATCCACTACGGCTTTCCCACCACCGATAGCTGACAGACGTCGCTTACGTTCGCATACGTGGTGCGTCGACCAAATACTGAAAATCACCGCTCGAATGGGGTCAGACGCCCCGAACCGCTCGAGTCACTTCTCTTCGACGTGGCGAATCTCGCACGCGATGCCGCGCGTGCTCGCTTCCATCTCCCGGCCGAACATCTCTGCACGACCCACACCGAACGCTTTGGGCCCCTCGACGACGACCTCGTCACCCACGCGAATGTCCTCGTCGGCGTCGACGACGCCCGGCGCGAGCACGCTCCCGTGGGGGACGAAGCCGTCGATTTCGACCCGACGCACTGGCGCGTCGCTGTCGACCCAGCGCCTCGCACCCTCGAGCGTGAACGAGAGCGTGCCGTACTGGGGCACCATCGTCGCGAGCTGGGTGTCCTCGCGGTCGCGAACCTGGATCTTCGGGTATCGGCTGGTCGTCTGGATGTCTTCGAATAACTCGTCACCGGCGCCGTCGCCGAGCAGGTAGTCCGCGATCGCCCGGACGGTGTTGTGCTCGCGCTCGCGCTTCGAGTACTTGAGTTCGCCCGACAGCGCCTCCGAGAGATTCGCAAGCGACGTCTCGTCCGTGGGGTGACCGCCTCGCGGGACGGTGTAGGTGATCTCGAGGTCGTCGCCCTCCCACGACTCCTCGACCCGTTCGACGATATCGCGGTAGCCCTCGTCGGGGACGTGTGCGACCACGTACGGGTAGGTGTCGGCGTTTCGCTCGAGGTACCGACGAAGCACGTTCGCGACGAACTCCTTCTCGTCCTCGGACCACCGCCCAGTCACCACGGTGTCGTAGTGCTGGGCCGGATACGTGGTCTCGAGTTCCTGGGGAACGACGCCGATCGGGCTGGTCATCGAGACGAGATGGGCCCGCCACTGGATCGCGTCGTGGAACTGGCGGTGGCTCTGTGACTCGCTGTAGGGTTTCGCAGCAGAACACGGCACGAGCACGAGCGGGTTCTTGAACCGATTCCGGTACCGGCTCGTCACCCGGTCGGCGTAGCGCTGGATCTCCACCCGCCGGAGGGTATCCTCGGTCGCCGCCGAAATCTGGGCGTCCCGGAGGATCGGAGTGCGCTCCTCGAGATAGCCCCACTGCGAGTCGAGTTCGCGCATCGCGGCGGTGAGCCACTGGTCGTGGCGGGCCTGGCCCTCGAGATAATCCCGGAGTCGGCCGTCCCGAATCCGTCGGCGGACGATCCCCAGTTCGGCCTCGAGCGCGTTGACGTTGTGTTCGGCACAATCCTCGCGGGTGAACTCCTCGCGCGGTTTCTGACAGACGGGACAGGTACAGGGCAGTTCCTCCAAATCCTCGAGGAAGTACGCCTCGTCTGTCGTCAGGTATCGTCCCTGGGTCCCCTTCACGATGGCCGCGGTCGCGTCGAACAGGTCGACGCCGGCGTAAGCCAGCAAGGCGACGTTTCGCGGCGTCGCGACGCCTGAAAAGTACAGAGCGGTGTCGGCGGGGATCGCCTCGCGGACGGAGACGACGGCATCGACGAGCGCCGCGCCGTGGCCCGTGATCGACTGGACGTCCGAGACGGCGTAGGCGTCGGTTCCGTGGTCCGCGGCGCCCTCACTCGAGATCACCGCGACGCTCGGGTAGTCGACGTCGGGGTACTCGACGGCGAACGACTCTTGGACCTCCTCGGCGGTGCCGCCGGGAAACGCCCGATGGGGCAAGACGGTGAGCGTCGAGTCGTCACCCTCCGGAATCTCTCGGTCCGCACTCCACAGCGATCCGGCGTCCGCTACGACGTCGTCGACGAGCGCGGGCGTCGAAATCGGCGACTCGAGGCGAAGCTCGCCCACGCGCGCCGCCCCGTCGCGCTCGTGGACCTCGAAGTAATCGGTCATACCGGACATGACCGGGGAACGCGAAAGAGGCTATCGGTCGCAGGCCGAGACGTTTCCCGCTGCGTTCGGCCCTCTTTTTGCAGTCTTCCGTGTTCAATCTCCTCACAGCTTTCCACAGTCTACCGCGTTCAATCCACTCACAGCGACTATCCGCCGACCGAACCTGCCGACGGATCGTGGTGTGTCGTCTCCGTTTCGCGAGTCGGCCGACATCGATGGGTTCGTCCCGGGGAGACCATTTTCCCGCTCGGTGTGGGAGAACGACGCATGTCGGTCTCCGCTGACGGGACACGTTCGCCGGACATAACCACGTTACTCGAGTGCGACCCCGAAACGGACGATTCAGGAGGGCGGTGAGCCGGTGTCCACCCACGTCAATCCCGACCTCGTCGTCCTCGTCGCGGCTATCGTCGGACTCGGCGTCGCGGCCCAGTTTCTCGCGGCGAAGTACCGGGTGCCGAGCGTACTGTTCCTCGTCGTCGCCGGCATCGTAATCGGGCCAGAAGGGGTCGGCCTCGTCACGCTCGAGGCGGTCGGCGGAACGCTCTCGACGATCGTCGGAGTGAGCGTCGCGATCATCGTCTTCGAGGGATCGTTCCGACTCGAACTCGCGGGGATCGGGAATACGCCGAGGGCGGTCGGTCGGCTGGTGACGATCGGCGCGGCGATCGCGCTTTTCGGAACCGCGGTGGCCGTCCGAGTTCTTCTCGGGCCGAGTTGGGATATCGCGTTCCTCGTCGGTGCGCTGTTGGTCGCGACTGGCCCGACGGTCATCACGCCCATCCTCGCCGTCGTTCCCGTCCGCGAGGAGGTCGCGACGACACTCGAGGTCGAGGGCATCGTCAACGACGTGACGGCCGCGATCCTCGCGACCGTCCTCTTCAAGGCGATGACCGCTCGCCACCTCGCACCCGGCGGGTACGTCATGCTGTTCGTCGAGCGTCTGGCAACCGGGATTCTGATCGGGCTTCTCGTCGCCGCGGCCGTCTGGATGCTCCTTACTCGCGTCGAACTCTCGGCTCGCGCCGCACCGCAGACGGCTCGACTGCTCGTGTTCGCCGGCGCGGTCGTCGCCTTCGCCGCCGCCGATTCGATATTTTCGGAAGCCGGAATCGCGGCCGCGGCCACCGCCGGGTTCACCCTCGGAAATCTCGAGTTACCCCACCGCGAGAGCATCGAACAGTTCAAACGCGACGTGACGGTGCTCGTCCTCTCGTTCGTCTTCATCACGCTTGCGGCGTTGCTCGAGTTCGCGGAACTGCTCGCGCTGGGTGTGGCCGGGCTCGCGGTCGTCGTGATCTTGATGGTCGTCCTCCGTCCTCTGCTCGTTTTCGTGTCGACGGCGGGGGACGTCTTTACGGTGCGAGAGCGGCTCTTTATTAGCTTCGCCGGGCCTCGCGGAATCATCCCCGCGTCGGTCGCGACCCTGTTCGCCATCCGTCTCCGGACGGACGCACCGCCGACGGATCCCGCGGGCGCGGATATCCTCCTCGGAACGGTCTTTCTCGTTATCCTCGTGACCGTCGTCGTCGAGGCGGGTTTCGCGAGACGGATCGCTGGCGCGCTCGGCCTGCTCGAGGTCGGCGATCGCTCGAAGGGGTAAACGTCGGACCGGCCTTTCCCACCCCCGTCCGGGACTGATCGACGGTTCCACGCTGACTCTCTCGAGTCCGTCCAGCGCGGCCCCACGCCGACACCGCTGACCGCATTCAGAGCGGTTATCCGCCCTCGAGGGAAACCGGAGGTATGCTCGAGGTCTCGGACTCGCTTCTCGGCGTCGGTCTGGCGGTGGTCGGCGCGCTGGCGTTTGCAGGGCAGTTTCTCTGCGTCCGGCTTGGGACCGACGAGGGAGAGGTCGGGGATGCCGTGTTGGTCGTCTTGCTGTGTAACGTCGCGCTCGTGGCGGCGCCGACGCTCGTCCTGTACCCGCCGCCGTACACCTCGCTGTTTACGCCCGTCTCGTTCGCGTCGTTCGCGGCGGCCGGAATACTCGGGATGTTCGTCGCGCGACTGTTGATGTTCGAGAGCATCCAGCGCATCGGCGCGAGCCTGACGTCGCCGGTGATCGCCTCGAACGTCCTCTTCGCGACGATATTCGCCGTGGTCCTCCTCGACGAGCGACTGACCGCGGTCCACTTCGCCGGCATCGTGTTGATCGTCGTCGGCCTGGCAGTCGTCTCCTGGGAGACCGCCGCCTCGACGAACGGTGGGCAGTCGATCCGCGAGACCGGCGCCCCGCTCGTGTTGCCCCTCGCCGCCGCCGTCTGTATCGGCCTCGAGCCGATCTTCGTCTCGGTCGGGCTCGCGGCGGGAACCGCGATCCTCCCCGGACTGACGGTGATGGCCGGAACGGCGACCGTCGGCTTCGCGACGTACCTCGTGGCGACCCGATCGGTGCGCCGGATTCCCCTTCGAACCGCGTCGATGGCGTGGTACCTCGCCGCCGGTCTCTCCACGACGATCGGCTTCGTCGCCTACTTCGCCGCCCTCGAGGTCGCACCGGTCGTCCTCGTCATGCCCTTGTTACAGCTGACGCCGCTTCTCGTCGCCGGCCTCTCCGTCGCCTTCCTTCCGCGACGGCTCGAGCGGGTGACCTGGCGCGTCGGCGCGTCGGCGTTCGTCGTCGTGGTCGGCGCGACGGCCGTCTCGCTGTCGGGCTGAGGATACTGTCCGACCAAGAATCGGCTGAGGATACCGACAAAAAAGCGATTACGCGCGACCGAGGTACGCCGCCGTCGCGGACGTGTGTCCGCGATTGAACGAGAGCACTTTGAACCGGATCACGTCGGTCTCCTCGAGCCCCGGCGGAAGGTCCTCGACGAAGACGACAAATCCCTCGACCTTACAGACCGCTCGCTTCTCCCCCGAGTGGTGGTCGGCGAACTCGTAGACTGCTGACTCGCGTTCGTCGCCGACGGCGACCGGCGGCTCGCGCCCCTGTGCCTCCTGGTGGCGCTCGAGTGACTCGCGCTCGCTGGCCGACCGGCTTCCGCCGCGAAACCGCCGGATCAGCCACGATCCGAAGAGGACGATCACGATCGCCCCGAGTATCAGCGACGCTACGCCGAGCATACCGAATGTGGGCGGCGCTCGCCTCTTTGCTGTTCTGGTATCGTCATCCGCCGGTGCTCTGCCGGTTCGGGAGACCGCGAGCAAACCGTCACGTCACTCCTCGTCGGCTTCGAAATCGATCGAATCCACGCGTTCGGGAACCGTCTCGAGAACGTCCTCGGGCCACCCTCGATGGCCGAGCGCGAACTCGGTCTCCGGGTTCGCCTCGACGAGTCGGCGGATTCCATCGGCGGCGGCCCGAAGCGCCGCGTGATCCGTCCGGTCGGGCACCTCCGCCGTCAGCGGGTAGCTCTTCGAGAGCGCCCGCGGGAACGGCCCGAACGGCGCCTCGACGCGCCAGGACTCGTCGAACTCGTCGCCGCGAGTCGGTTTCCCTTCGGTCAGAAACAGCGAATCCGGGACGGACAGCCGCTCGAGTCGGCGGTGATGGCGCACCACTTCGGGTCGGCGGGCGCTCTCGTTGGAGACGTAGAAAAAGGAGCCTTTCGAGACGGGGTCAGTGCGCTCCAGTTGGTCGGCGTGGTCGAGTAGTGTGCGGTAGCCGTCGAGCATCGTCGGGTGGGCGCGGGCGCGTTCCTCGACGAGTTCGAGCAGATTGCCGGTGCGGATCGCCTGCTTGATCCGACGGATCTCCGCGAAGGTGACGTGGAGGTTGTGGGCCGCGAGTTCCTCCTCGCGGCGTTCGTCGTCGAGTGCGCGGAGTTCCTCGGGGGAGTACTCGGTGCAGACGGGACACGAACAGGGGAGGTAGTCGAGGTCCTCGAGGTGGTGGGTGCCGCTGACCGTCAGGTAGCGGTCGTCGCGGGCGTACAGCGCGTACGCGGCGGAGTCGAACAGGTCACAGCCCATCGCAACGCCCAGCGCGAACATCATGGGGTGGCCGGCGCCGAAGAGGTGGACCGGCGCGTCGGCGCCGAGTCCTCGCTTTGCGCCCGCCACCACGTCGACCACGTCGTCGTAGCGGTAGTCGTTCATCAGCGGAACCACCGCGCCGACGGGGAAGACGTCGAGATCGGTCGCGTCGGCGTGGCGCCCCGCGTCCTCACGAAGGTCGGGATACGTCGAGCCCTGGACCGGCGCGTTGACCAGCATATCGCCCGTGTCGACGGTTTCGGCGATCTCGAGGCGTTCCTGCGTGGTCTCGAGTTCGGCCTCGGCGCGCTCGCGGGAGACGTCCGGCGGCGTCGGGATGTCGACCGGCGTGCCGATATCCGAGCCGATCTCGTACTGGAACTCGAGAATCTCCTCGGTCGTGACGTCGATCTCGCCGTACTCCGCCAGTTGGAAGGAGCCGGAGTCGGTCATGATCGCGCCGGGGAAATCCAGTAAGTCGTGGAGGCCGTCGGCGAGTGCGCGCTCGCGGACGTCGTCGGTGCCGTAGACGATGTAGGAGTTCGTGATGAGGATCTCGGCGCCGAACTCCTCGGCAAGCCGGCGGGGGCTGATCGTGTCCAGGTTCGGGTTGATCACCGGGAGCAGTGCGGGCGTCTCGACGGTGACGTCGGCTCGCGGTACGGTGAGCCGGCCGATTCGCCCACCAGCGTCGGTGTCCCTGATTTCGAAGCACTCGCGCATCGACCGTCAGTTGGCGCGTCCGACGTAAGTCAGTGAAGGTTTTCGACCGGTAGTGTGGACGAGTCGGTGACTCGCCGAGTCGGCGGGGCGCGGGTCCGACCGTAGGTCGTCCGTTCTCCGACAGAGGGATACGTTGCGGCCAACGCAAGCACAAGGGGTACCCTCCGTTGGTCGATCCGGACACTTCCGACAATCCGACCGTTCGGGAGCCGTGAACGTGGAAACCGACATTAGTGATTCGGACTCGAGTTCAAACTGTGTCTTTCTTCGAGATAATCACGTAACAGTCGGGTCGTTTTAGCCGCGGACCGCCGGTACGATTGAACGCATGGTTTCACGACCGCAGAAACTCGGTGTCGTATTCGTGGCGCTGATGATCGCCGTTTCGGGCGGACCCGCCCTGGCGGGCGCGATGACAGCCACGACCGACGCCGGAGAGACAGCGACACTCGAAGGGGTACAGGTAGACTCACTCGAACTCGAGGACGTTACCGTCGAGGATGCGACGATCGAGGAGCTGAACGTCCAGAACCTCGACGTCGATGAGGAAGAACTCGAGGACGCACTCGACGAGGCTGACGACGGTCCCGACGATAACGACGAGGCTGACGACGGTCTCGACGATAACGACGAGGCTGACGACGGTCTCGACGATAACGACGAGGCTGACGACGGTCTCGACGATAACGACGAGGCTGACGACGGTCTCGACGATAACGACGAGGCTGACGACGAAGAAGAAGTGACGATCTCCGACATCGAGATCGAACAGCTCGAGCTCGAGGACGTCTCGATCGACGACCTCGAGTTGGACGAAGACGACGAACTCGACGAGAACGGCGTCGACGATAACGACGAGGCCGACGACGGTCTGGATAACGATGTCGACGATAACGACGAGGCCGACGACGAACTCGAACTGATTGACGAGGATGCTGACGAACTCACCATCCACGAACTCACTATCGAGACGATGGACGTCGATCAGATGACGATCGACGAGCTAACCGTCGAGGATGACGACGAGGTCGACGAGGAAGACGATGACGTCGCCGCCGATGACGACAACGGCGTCGACGACGAGAACGACGTTGCTGACGACGATGACGACAACGGCGTCGACGACGAGAACGACGTTGCTGACGATGATGCGCCTGCTGAAGAAATCCAGGAGCTCACCATCGAGCAGTTCGACGTTGACGACGTGACGGTCGAATCGATGACCGTCGAATCGCTCGAGGAAGACGGTGACGTTGGCGTCGACGAGGAAGACGATGATCAGAACGACGCCGACGAGGAAGACGATGACGTCGCCGATGACGACAACGGCGTCGATGACAACGGTGTCGACGAGGAGGATGACGTCGCTGACGACGAGACCGAAACGGTCTCGCAAGTCTCCGCTTCGTCGATCACCATCGGTGATGCGACCGCCGACTCGATCACGCTCGGTGACGCAACTGACCTCGAGAACGTCGACGACGAGACTGACGACGGCCTCGATGACGATGACGACGAACTCGACGAGAACGGCGTCGACGATAACGACGAGGCTGAGAACTAACTCGTCCGTGGTCACCGCACGCACCGCTGATCGGCATCGGTGCCAGCCGAATCCATAACGATACATTTTCTATACGCGATTGGTCGACTGTCCGTCCGCCAGCGGAGAGGCTTCGAGACGGGGTATTCTGCCCGGACTCGAGTCCGGTAACCGCGTTGTTCTTCGCCGTTGCAATAAGCCGGTAGCGAGCGCAAGGGAAACGAAAATCCACTGGACTTTCGACGACGAGAACAGGTAGTCAGGACTGTCATCGAACGCGACAGAATGAACGACTGATTAGCGACACCGGCTCGATACCCAACCGTCTGTTTCTCCGAAATAATCCTGTAACAGTCGGCTTGTTTTAGCCCGAAATGGGCTGTAGACCGGAGCGCAATGGCTTCACGAACGCAAGCAATCGGTGTGGTGTTTGTCGCCCTGATGGTCGCCCTTGCGGGGGGTCCTGCCCTCGCCGGTGCGACATCTGGGGCGAACGACGCCGGAGACACGAGCGCGACACTCGAGAACGTACAGGTGGGTGAACTCGAACTCGACGACGTTACCGTCGAGGACGCGACGATCGAGGAGCTGAACGTCGACAACCTCGAACTCGATGCCGAGGAAATCGAAGAACAACTCGAGGAGAACGACGATACCGAACCTGAAGAGGACGAACAGCAAAACGACGAGAACGACGAGGCTGACGACCTCGATCAGGTCCAGGACGTGACGATCTCCGACATCGAGATCGAACAGCTCGAGCTTCACGACGTCTCGATCGAGGACCTCGAGCTCGACGAAGACGAAATAGACGACATCGAGGAGGAAAACGGCGTTGACGAAGAAGAGGACATCGAGGAGGAAAACGGCGTTGACGAAGAAGAGGACGATGCCGAGGATGAGAACGGTGTCGACGACGAGGACAACGGCGTCGACGACGAGACCGGTGAACAGGATCTGATCGACGAGGACGCTGACGAACTCACCATCCAGGAGCTCACCATCGAGGAGATGAACGTCGAGAACATGACCATCGACACCCTCGAGGTCGATGACGGTGGTCTCCTCGATCAGATCGGCGACTGGTTCGAGGGTCTGTTCAACGGTAACGACGACGCGGACCAGAATGACCAGCAGGACGAGAACGACCAGCAGGACGAGAACGACCAGCAGGACGAGAACGACCAGAACGACCAGCAGGACGATGACGCCGCGGGCGACAACGACGAGAACGGCCAGCAGGACGAGGATGCGACCACACAAGAGATCGACCACCTCACCATCGAGCAGTTCGACATCGACGAGGTGTCGATCAGCACGATGTCCATCGACACCCTCGAGGAAGCCGACGAGGCTGACGAAGAAGACGACGCCGCGGACGAGAACGACCAGCAGGACGACGATGCCGCGGACGAGAACGACCAGCAGGACGACGATGCCGCGGACGAGAACGACCAGCAGGACGACGACGCCGCGGACGAGAACGACGAGGAAGCGACTGAAACCGTCTCACAGGCCTCGGCGTTAGCGATGTCGATCGACGAGGCAAACGCCGACACCGTGACGATCGGTGATGCACAGGACCTCGAAGCGATCGCTGAGGACGATGAAGATGTCGACGACAACGGCGCCGACGACGAAAACGATCAGCAGGACGACACCGACGAGAACGACACAGAAAATAACGACGACCAGCAGTCGATCGCCGTCCTGGGTTGATCCTCACGGACTGGCGCTGATCGACAGTTGAAAGTCGTTTCCCTCGAGCGACGCTCGGCCGCTCCCCTCGGAGGCGGCGACTGTGTCCGGACGACCGACGACAGTCCGGATGGCCGAACACTGTCTTCTTTTTGACTCGGCCGACGACGTCCAGTTCGTGTCCGTTTCGAAAGCGGTCACTCGTTGCTCAGCCGATAGTACGAGAGCGCGAGGACCGTCCGGGCGTCGCGAATCTCGCCCTCGAGAACCGACGCGGTCAGCTCCTCGAGTTCGATCGTCTTCACGCGAATGCTCTCGTCGTGGTCGAGTTGCTGTTCGGCGGTCGGCAGACAGCCGCGAGCGACGAAGACGTGCATGAGCGAGTTGGCGATTCCGTTGGCCGGTTCGACGGTGACCAGCGCCTCGAGTCGATCTGCTTCGTGGCCCGTCTCCTCGGCGAGTTCGCGACGAGCGGCCGCCTCGAGGTCGTCGTCGTCCGGCTCGGTGCCGCCGACGGGGAGTCCGCGATTGATCCGGTCGACGGCCTGTCGCCACTCTTCGATGCAGACGACGTCGCCGTCGGGGGTAAACGGGAGCACGCAGACACTCGGCGGCTCCGAGACGTAATCGAACTCGGTCTCGGTGCCGTCGGGAAGCTGAACGGATTCGTTAACGATATCGAAGCCCGGACAACTGTACGCTACCCGGCTGTCGAGGGTCTCCCAGGCGAGCGGATCTGCCGTCATACGCGCCCGTACGCCGATGATCGTCAAAAGCGTCCCGTTACGCGGTCGGGGAGAAGACGGGCCGACTCTCGCCGGAGAAAGCGGCGGTGTACGTTTCGACGGCACCCGTTTCGGCCACGCTCGGCGCTGTACCTGCTCTATAACAAAACCACAGATCGGTGAACGTCGGTATTCAGAGGATGATCCATGGATCAGTTAACTGGATTTCAGCGTGACTTGCTGTACGTGATCGCAGGAAAAGACCGGCCGTCAGGCCAGGAGATTCTCGACGATATCAACCACTATATCGACCAGCCGGTCACGCACGGCCGACTGTATCCGAACCTCGACACGCTCGTCGAGAAGGAACTCGTCGAGAAGGGACAGCTCGACCGCCGGACGAACTACTACGCGTTGACGCCGAAGGGCCAGCGGGTCTTACAGCGCAGACAGGAGTGGGTCGACCAGTACGTCGACGTCTCGAGTAGCCACTAATCGTCACTGTACACCTGATCGCACGATTGCTGTGCGATCAGTGTGCAAATCGTTACAGTTGTTGGACGCCTAGGGGAGTTATCGCGTTCTCTTTAGACTTTGTTGTGAACGTACGTCCTGGCGGTCCCTGTGACAGTTGGTGCAGTGACTCAATTCGGTTTTCGGGCGAACAGTATTTCTGCGGCGTGTTGGTGGGGTTCCCCACTCGAATCGTCATCGAAGATGAGTTCTTCTCTCTCGAGAATCTCCCACTCACCGTAACACTCCGACAACTCCCCCTTTTCGTAGAAGTACTCGTTGTCTGTCCAGTCCGGTGGCGTCGGTATCTCGGGGTGGTCGACGAACGCGAACAGAGCGTGTATCCCCTCGGTGACCGTTTGCTCTTTGAAATGCGTAAACTGCCGGTCGCGGTTCTCGGGTCGAATGTACTGAATCGTGCCGGCTGAGTAGACGACGTCGATCGGTTCGGGGAGAGTAACGTCGTTCGCATCCGCTTCAATTGTCCTGAGCGTTACGCCCCTGCGTTCGGCGAGCCGTTTCGCTTTCGCCAGCCCGTTGGGCGAGACGTCCAATGCATACACGTCCCATCCTCGCTCGGCGAAAAAGACCGCATCTCGGCCTTCTCCGGCACCGATATCGACGATTTCGGGGTTGGGTCCCACGTCCCGTGCCAGTTCGGTCGTTCTCCTGGCCATCTCGTTCGGTTCTGTTCCCCAGTAATATTCCTCTCGACCGTACACACGTTCTCGCTCTCCGTCTCGCATGATCAAGAGCTACTTTCTTCAATAGTTATACTGTACGGTCTGTTTGCGGACCGACTCATCGGCTGGTTCAATCAGAGAGTATCGACAAACGACCGTCTCGGGATCACTTGCGGCCGTAACCGTGTACGTTCCCAGCGGAATCTCGAGGCACGGGAACCGACCCCATACTCGACGTCTGCGAGAACGACGTCGTCGTCCGCGTAGATGTCGACGTTCGATGTGTCCGGGGAGACGTGAGCAACTCGGATCGCCTCGACGTCGTCAGAATACGTGTCGGCTCGCCCGTCGCCCTCGTGTTCATCGACGGCGAGTACCGTTGCATAGATCACCGCTTTACCGCTTCGGTGTTTTCGACACTGGAACCGACCGCTGATAGGCGTTCCGTACTGGGTCGCAACCGAACCCTACAGGCATCCCGCGACGGCGTCTCTGGCTCCGAGACTGCTCACGAAAACTGTCTGCCCCGCTTCACTCGAATGCGACGGTCGAGAGATCGGCCTCGAGGTCCTCGACGTGCTCGTTGAAGGCGTCGACGAACGCCGGGACGTCGTCGACGAGTCGCCGAAGCTCCGTCGCCGACGGCGGGCCGTACTGCGAGAGGAGATAAACGCCGTCCGAGCCGCCGACGCGCAGATATGAGACGGCGTCACCGTCCCACTTGAGCTCCCAGCGCGTGCCGCTGATCGTCGTCGCGTACGTGCCGTATTCGCCGTCGTAGCGGTGGAGTTCGCCCGCCATGGTGGTTGCCACCCCGCGAATCCGGTCGACGATCCGATCCCGTTCGGCCGTCAGTTCGGCCGTCGAGGAGACGGCTGGAAAGTCGGCCGACACGTCGTCGAACAGCCCCTCGAAGGACGCGACGTACTCGTCGTAGGCGGCGACGAACGCATCGTAGTCGTCCATCGCCGTCTCGAGTTCGCCGGGGTCGGGCGGCTGTTTGCTCGAGACGACGTAAATCTCCGAGCCGGATTTCGGGTCGAACCGAAGGTACTGGACGTCACCCGCCTCGTACTTGAGCGTCCAGCGGCCGGCGTCGGTCTCGAACGTCTCGCTTCCGTAGTCGCCACCCTGAAAGAGCGCGAGCTCTCGAGCGATCTCGCCGGCGTGGGTTCGGACGCGCGTCGCGAGTTCGTCCCGCCGCGTTGCGACGTCGCCGAGCCCGTCAACGTCGTCCCCGAGGTCGTCAGTCATCGTCGTCTCCGAGGGGACAGAGGCGGGTAACGGTTGCGTTCTGGTGATAAGAAGTGTCCGTCGGTTCGACGCCGATCAACCGCCGCCCGGTTCGTCTTCGTCGTCCATTTCCTGTCCGTTTCCAGTTCCTTCTTCGGCGTCTGGGCCGTTTTCGTCGGGTGCTTCCTCGCCGGGTTCCTCCTCGCCGGCTGGTTCGTCCGGGTCGGCCTCGTCTTCTTCCTCGCCGGGGCCGCCACAGCCGGCGAGAGCCATCGTCGATACCGCGGCGGCCGCAGTTCCGAGCAGTCTGCGACGCGTCTGTCGAGTGTTCGAGTCCATACCACGCCCTTCCGCGGCCACCGGATTAAGAAACGAGCAGACATGTGCGTGGTCGGCTGGGACGTTTTGCGGTGTGATCCTCGGCGCGTTCGAACCCGTACTGACTTATGCTCGGCTTCCCAGAACGGGGTATGGAATTCGCAGTATCGCGCGACGGACGAGCCCTGGTGACGCTTCACGAAGGAACCGATACGACCGCTCGTGACGAAGCGAGAGCGACGTTCGTCGACGCCCTCGAGGCGCTCGAGGCCGAGGGGCCGATCGCCGAGTGGGAGATCACGGACGTCGAGATCCACGAGCCACCGACCGCACCGTTCGAACCGTACACCGTCGAACTCGCGTTCGTGGCGACTGCCGCCGTCGAGGCCGACGACACCGATCGTGCGGCCGAGATTGGTGCGACCGCGATCGACGAGGCCCTCGAGACCGCCGACGTCGGCGCAATTTCGTACACCGCTTCGCCGACAGCGTCTGCTGACTGAGACGGACTGCCGTGAATCGTTACCGGTCGATCGCAAAACGGCGGGCGATCGGACCGGCAAATCGGTACAGCAAACCGTACCACCGGAACTGACCGACAGTGAACCGTATCAATCATCGCGGACCGTACGAGCCGTCCGTTGGCACTGACTGACGGCCGACTGCCCGGCCCGCGACCGATCGCCCGGACTTATGTCCTCCCGGGACGACCACCGCGTATGGAGATCGACCTTCGTTTTTTCGCGACGTTTCGCGATGCGGTCGGCGAGAAAGAGCGAACGCAGACGTTCGACGAGGACGCGACGGTCGGTGACGTCCTCGCCACCCTCGAAACCGAGTACGACGGTCTCGAGGGCCAGTTGCTCGCAGACGGGACGATCCGTGATCAGCTGAGCGTGTTGAAAAACGGCCGCGACGTCGTGCACATGAACGACGCGGGAACGGCGCTCGAAGACGGCGACGTGCTGTCGGTGTTCCCGCCGGTCGCCGGCGGCTGATACGGATTCTTGTAACGATGTATCGGCGGTGAGTCGAACCGTGTGAGACGAGTCTCGGTGGAGGAGTGCAGCGAGTCCACCGTTGCAACCGCCGGCCTGGATCGCGGTTGTGCCGGAGATGACTGACAGTAAACCGTATGACGGCGACCGGCTGACCCGTACGTTTTTATCGGTGACGGAACATCTGTCGGCAATGGTATTCCAGTTGGTCGAAGAGTTGTTGTTCGGAACGCTCCTCGATCGAACCGACCGAAGCGGGCCCCGGTGGGCGGGACTGTTCCTCGGCGTTCTGTGTCTCCTGTTCTCGGCCGTCGTCGGGCTGTGGATCGGACCGCACTACGGGATCGCACTGGCGGTCGTCGGATTCACGTTGACCGTCTTCTGCGTTTGATACCGTCGGACAGACCGGCTTCTCGGGAATCTCCGCCCGACAGCACGAGTGAGGGAGTCTCCCGGACCCGCCGCTGTGACCTGCGTTCCGGCGGTACCCCGTCCTCCCGCGACGGATCGTTTACGAGACCCATTTACGCGTCGTCTTCCTGGGACCGTCCATGGGTCCCGAAGGCGACGTCGGCGAACGCGATATCGATCGCACTCGAGCCGACGGTACGGACGAAACGGGCGCCCGATCGGTCGACGAACGATCCGACGAGAGCGACGACGCCCCGCGACGCGTGACGTTCTCTCGCGAGGGGATCCGAACCGGGTTCGCCACGACGGTTCCGATCGCTCTCGGCGTCGGGGGATACGGGATCGCCTTCGGCGTGCTGGCGAATCAGGCTGGGCTGAGCGTCGCCGAGGCGGCGCTGATGAGTGCGACCGTCCTGGCCGGGGCCTCACAGATCGTCGCCGTCGAACTCTGGGCGGATCCGATTCCCGTCGCGGCGGTGCTGTTTACCGTCTTCGCGATCAACCTGCGGTACTCGCTGATGGGGGCGGCCCTCGAGCCGTGGTTTCGCCAGCTCTCGCCGAAACAGATCTACGGCAGTCTCTACTTCATGGCCGACGAGAACTGGGCGCTGACGATGCGCGATCTCACGTCGGGGAGCGGTCGCGGCGCGTTCTTGCTCGGTAGCGGCATCGCGATGTGGGTGTTCTGGGTCGGCTCGACGATCGTCGGGGCGGTCGCCGGCGGCGTCGTCGGCGATCCGACGCGGTACGGCTTCGATTTCATCCTCGCGGCCGTCTTCGTCGCGCTCGCGGCCGAACTCTGGGAGGGGCGCTCGTCGCTTCTCCCCTGGCTCGTCGCACTCGGCGTCGCCGTCGCCGCCGCCGAACTCGTCCCCGGCCGGTGGTACATCCTCCTCGGCGGCCTCGCCGCCGCCGTCGTCGAGGTGATCCGCTATGACGGGTAACGGCCTGCTCGAGTGGGAGATGCTTGCACTCGAGCCGATCGTGGTCGGCGTCGTCCTGGCGATGGCCGTCGTGACCTACCTCACGAAAGTCGGCGGCATGTGGCTCGTCCGCCACGTCGATCTGAGCGAGCGCCTCGAGGCCGGCCTCTCGGTGTTGCCCGGCGCGATCGTGATCGCCATCCTGGCGCCGGAACTCGCGGCCGGCGGGCCGGCGGAGTGGGGTGCCGCGGGCGTCGTGTTGCTCGTGATGTGGCGCACCGACAGCATTCTGCTGGCGCTGTGTGCGGGGGTTGCCGGCGTGGTGTTCTTGCGCGCGCTGGTGTGACTGCGAGCGCTTCGGCAATCGGTCGCCTTTCGACTCCGACCGGGCGATACTATATCCGTTCGACGGTCGAACGTGAGGTATGCCAGAGCGAACGCGGATCGAACGCTCCTTTCGCGGCATCTCTGAGCGACTCGCGATCCGGTACCTGCGGAACCTCGAGGGCGAGCGAATCGACGAGGATACCGTCGCCGGCGAGGGGTGGACGGCGACGATCTCGGCCGAGCAGGTCGGCGTCGGGCCGACGCTGTCGCTGACCGAGGTGACGGTCGTCTTCGAAGGCGACGAGGAATCCCTCGAGTCGCTCGTCGAGGAGTTCGCCCGGAAGGCGATGCGTGCGGGTGGATAGATGGCTGACGTTCCGATCGACGGGCAGGTGCTCTTGCTTACGGCCGCGAAGGCGAGCGTCCCGCCCGCTCGACTGCCGGCGCTCGTCGAGCGTACACAGGCGTTGCTCGAGGCTGACCTGGAGCGCTACCGCCGAACCCACGAGCGCGTCTACGCCGGCGAGAACTGCGAGGCGTTCCTGGTCGCCGAGGGCCACTGGGAGCGACTCGGCGACCGTCTGGGGGTTAACGATCGCGCTCGTGGAGCGATCCGCAGGGCTCACGAAGAGCAGTTGCGCCGAATTGGACGGCGCACCGGCCGCGAGGCGGAGTTCGAATCGGCGCTCGAAATTCGCGAGCCGGTGCTCGTCGGCGTCGGGACGACCGAACGCGTCGACGAATAGCGCTCTGCGCGTTCGATGGCAACTATAAAGAGCGTGTTTCCCCTCTTCTCGGCCATCGAGACGATGGCCATCGACCACGAGACCGAAATGACCGACGCGGAGGTGGACGCGTTTCTCGCTCGTCACGAGACGGGAGTGCTCTCGCTCGCACGGACCGACGAGCCGTACGCGATTCCGATCTCCTACGGCTACGACGGCGACGACCGTCTCTTCTACATGCGAATGGTGTCGACGCCCGAAAGCGAGAAGCGAACGTTCCTCGAGTCCGACCCCGGCGCACGGTTGGTCGTCTACGACGAACGGGAGTCGACGTACCGAAGCGTCATCGCGACGGGAACCCTCGAGAACATCCCGCCGTCGGAGCTAACGCCGGACCAGATCGCCCAGTACGGCGATGCGAAGCGACCGCTGTTCGAAATCTGGGCGGAAGGAAAGCGGGACCTCGACATCGAACTGTACCGATTGACCCCGGAATCGGTAAACGGCCGTCGAACCGAGGTCGACCGAGCGGAGAGTGCCTGACGGCGCCGATCACGCCCCGACGACTAGTGGCGTTCCAAGCCTGAACTGATGAGCGAAATCACGCGGTGGACGTCGATTTCGCCCATCAGTCGACGCTTGGGAGGGTCCTAGTTGGTCGACTGCTTTGGCGCGAACGCGGCTCCCGTGACGCTGGATCCACAGACTGGACAGCCGTGGGTCAGCGTCGCCTCGCGCATCTCCTCGTTGACCTCGATCGCTTGTCCGCAGTCGGGGCAGGTGAATTCGTATCTGCTCATGAGGGGGAGTCGAGTGGCGTCCGGTACGTTACTAGCTCCGCGTCGGTATATATAGGATTGCGGTTCAGTTCCGCACTCCAGTAGTTCCCGAAGCGTTCTTACGTCTGTTCGATTCGCGTCCGCTCTCATCTCGAGCGAGTCCGTTCGAACGCCGGCCGCTCGTGAGTCGTTACCGCGTTTCGTCGTCGAGGATCGCATTGAGGAGCTTCGTCTGGGCCGCCGCGACGTGTTCGGCGAACGTCGTTCCCGTGATCTCGAGTTCCTCGGCGACCTCCCCGGCGTTGGCCCGTTTCGGGTGGTCGAAGTAGCCCATTCGGTGGGCGGTCTCGAGGACTTCGCGCTGACGGTCGGTTAGTGCGCTCCGGTCGACGAAGACGAGGTTTCGATCGCCGCCGTCCTGTTGGGACTGGAGGAGTCGCTGGACGTCGAGGTTCGAACACAGACGCGTTAGTTCGCCGATGATCGACTGGAGCGCCTCCATATCCGCCGCGTGAAAGGTGAGGTACAGCGACGAGCCGCGGCTTCGGACGTCGGTTACGGGGGAGTCGAACCGTTCGACGGCCTCGCACGGACACCCTCTGTGGAGGTCGCGTTCGAACCGGTAGACGGAGCCGGAACCGTACTCGAAGATCGCCGAGAGGTCGACGTCTGCGTCGGCCAGTTCGCGGGACTCGTCGAGATCGCCGTCGGACTCGAGAACGAACTCCTCGGTGACGCGGTCGGGATCGTCCGGGTTAGCGCTTTTCGACACGGAGTGTGCCCGTCCGTCGACCGCCTCGGAGGCGCGGGTGACGACACACTCCGGCGGATCGTCAATTTTCACCTCCGCGCGAATCCCCGTCGCCATCTACGGTTCGATGATCGCTCCGTTCAAGTAAACCCTCCGTCCCGTGGGGCGAACTACCGCCGCCTAACTGAGGATATCCGACCCGATATAAAGTGCCCTGTATTTAGTGGGACTCATTTGGAGGGTCCTCCCCCGCTACGACGAAGTAACGATGCCCGCTTCCAACGCCGATGTCGCTCGAGGATGGCCGACCGAACGCGAAGAAACCGACGCTCAGGCGGTGCTCACCGCGCTCGAGGACGACGCCTGTCGAGCCATCCTCGAGGCGACGGATCACGAATCGTTGACGGCGACCGAACTCTCCGAACGCTGTGAGATTCCGATGTCGACGGCCTACCGCAAGGTGGAGATGCTCGCCGACGCCGACCTCGTCGAGGAGCGCGTTCGGATCAACACCTCCGGCAAGCACGCCACGGAGTATCACACCTGTTTCGACGACGTGGTCGTCTCCGTCGCCGACGGCGGATCGGTCGAGGTCGAGCTCACGAAGCCAACGCCCGACTCCGAGTCCCCACACGCCGTCGCGGGCGACTGATCGTCCGTCTGTCGAGTCGATTCGACGGTCCCGTATCAGTTCGTCTACGCCGGAGCGTCCGCTTCCAGTGGCTCGAACGCGGTCGCCTCGCTCTTGTACCGTCGGAAGAGTCCGTCGGCCCACGCGAGCGCTTCGGGGTCGTCGGTCGCGGCGGTCACGGCCGGGTAGACGGTCCCGTCGTCGAACCCCACGAGTACGAGGACGTCGTCGTCGAAGATACTCATCGTGAACGGGAGGTCGGAGTGCGTGTATATGGCGGATCCGTCGGCCCCGACGACCGTCTCGAACGCCTCGTCGGTCGCGTTCCTGTCGGCCTGAAGCGCCAGCGGCGTACAGACCAGTTCCATCTCGAACCCGCCGCCGGCGTTCTCGGCTCCCTCTTGAGAGACGACGGGCGGACACCCGTTGGCCACGAATCCGCGGAAGCGGTCGGCCGCGCTGAACCGCTCGACCCAGTTGTCAGTCGGCCGATTCGGATGATCGGGTGTCGCGACCGCGAGGTCGGCGTCGGCGAAGTAGTCGACGTGCCGGGTGAATTCGGTGGCCGTGACCCGCTCGAGCAGCGGCTCGAGGCGATCGACGGCTTCGATCGTGCGCTCGAAGCGCTCGACGGCGTCGGCGACGGCGCGTCCGGGGCCGGTCGTCAGGTATCCCCGCGGCGTCTGCTCGAGTAGATTTCGATCGACGAGCCCGGTCGTCCGTCGGTACGCCGTCGCACGCGAGATGTCGAGTTCTTCCTGCAGTCGCGACCGATCAGTCGGCCGATCGCGAGCGGCGGCGAGCAACGGCGCCTGATTGAGCAATCGGCTGTACTCCCCGTCGTACTGATTCATAGCGCTAGCTATGGGTTAAATTCCCTAAGTGTTTCGGTCGGTAGAATGAGCGTCTGAGAACGTCGAATTGCCCCCTCGCGGCCCGCGGCGACGTCGGCGAAATCTCACGGCGTGAAACATCGTCTCACCCAATGACTATATTCTGTCATGACTACTACGTCGAAAAAATGAACGACGGGGGACCCTCGAGAGCGTCGCGGCGATGGACCGCGGTCGGTCTCGCGGTCGTGGTGGGGTGTGTGATACTCGGGATCGGACTGACCGGCGCGGCGGCGGCCGAGTCGACGAGCCAGGACGACCTCGAGGCGATGGACGGGACCGGGACGAGCGACGACCCGTACGTCATCACGAACGCGAGGCAGTTGCAGGCGATGGAACAGGACCTGGGCGCGCACTACGAACTGGGTGACGACGTCGACGCCTCGGACACCGCCGAGTGGAACGAGGGAGCGGGCTTCGATCCGGTCGGCAACGAGTCACAGCCGTTCACCGGCGATTTCGACGGGAATGGGTACGCGATCGACGGCCTGACCATCGACCGGCCCGACGAGAGTTACGTCGGGCTGTTCGGCTATCTCAGCGCCCACGCTGACGACGTCGCGCTGACGAACGTGTCGGTCGACGGCGACACGCGGGTCGGCGCGCTGGCCGGGCACTTCAGGGGAACGGAGACCGACATGTCCGTGTCGGGTGCCTCGGTGACCGGGACGGTCGACGGATCGAGCGACGTCGGCGGACTCGTCGGCCGAACGGCAGCAACTGACGGGGTCGCGGGGGCCGCAGGCGTCGTGGAACGATCGTCGGCGCACGTGACGGTCGACGGAACGACGGCGGTCGGCGGCCTGGTCGGCAATCTCTCGACGACCGGGACCTCTGTGGACCACGCGTCGACGCACGGCACTGTCACCGGGGAGATGGACGTCGGTGGCGTCGTCGGGCGCGCCCCCGGCGTCAGTATGGAGAATTTGACGTCGACCGCGAGCGTGGACGGGACCGAGCGGGTCGGCGGACTGATCGGTACGTACGACGTTCCCGGAACTGCGGTCGCTTTGTGGTCTTCCAACGCGTCGGGCGACGTCGCGGGGAACGAATTCGTGGGCGGCCTGATCGGGAAAGCCGAGGTCAATCTGGACCCGGACTACGCTTACGATAGGAGCGACAGCCATATATTGGACGTCGAAGCGACCGGCAACGTGAGTGGAGACCGTCACGTCGGTGGATTGATCGGGAAAAACGGCATCAAAGTGTTCGACTCACGTTCGATGGGGACCGTCGTCGGCTCGGAGCGCGTCGGTGGCCTGGTCGGAACGAACGCCGGCTACGCCAAGCTGAATAACGTGACGGCAACCGGTGACGTACACGGAACCGCGGCCACCGGAGGGCTGGTCGGCCACTTCCACGGTGGCGACCAGGACGACCCAACATACGCAACCGACGCCACCGACCCGTTGGAATCGGACGACAAATTCAACGGTGTCGATACGGGTGAGCCGCTGTACGTCGCCGACGCCACCGCGACCGGTGACGTTTCCCTCCCGCCGGAGGAGGACTACGGTTCGGAGTCGGGTGGCTTGATCGGCACACAGAACGGTGGTTCGGTGTGGAACGCGGTGGCGACCGGTGACGTGGCTCACAGCAACGACGCCGGTGGTCTCGTCGGATACGCCGAGGGTGGCCTCGTCGCGCGATCGCTCGCGACCGGAGACACCCGGGAGGTGCGGCTTCAGGATGGAAACCTCGTGGGCAGCAACAACGGTGGTCTCGTTGGCTACACGACTGGTAACGTGACGAAATCCCGGTCGACAGGTGACGCGTCTGCCGACTCGATGGTCGGTGGCCTCGTCGGACAGACGGCAGGCGTCGTCGCGGACTCGACGGCGAGTGGAAACGTTACCGGCATTGGAACGTACTATGTCGGCGGAGTAACCGGCGGGTACGGTAGGATCGTCGACTCCTTCGCGACCGGTACGGTAACTCCGGAGACATATACACAGTCGAGGTTTGGTGGGCTGGCCGGAGGCAACTTCACGCAAGAAGGCGCACCCTCGGAGATTCGCGACTCCTACTGGGACCGGAACTCGACGAACCAGACCACCGGGGTCGGCTACGGATCGGAAGACGGCGCGACGGGACTCACGACCGCTGAAATGACCGGCGCCGCTGCCGAGTCGAATATGGGACTCGAGTTCGCAAGCACCTGGCGAACCACGAACCGCTACCCACAGCTCTCGTGGCAACCCGATTTCGACGTTGCGATAACCGAGACGAACGAACCGGTGACCGGCGGCGATAATCTGACCGTCACCGCCGAGGTCACCAACACCGGTGACCGGATCGACGAACAGACGGTCTGGCTCACCGACTCCGGATTCGAGGAAGAAGAGCGCGATTCGGTCGACGTCCTGCTCGAGTCCGGTGAAACGAAAACCGTGACCCTCGAGTGGGAAACCGACGTCCGCGAGGAGGGAACCGGCGACGTGACGGTTGCGAGCCCCGACGCGACAGCGACCGAGACCGTCACCGTCGAAGCGGTGGAGTTCGGCCCTGGAGGGATGCTCGGCAGCGGCACCAGCGACGATCCGTACGTGATCACGAACGCGACGCAGTTGCAGGCGATGGAGCAGGACCTGGGCGCGCACTACGAACTGGGCAAGGACGTCGACGCCTCGGACACCGCCGAGTGGAACGACGGCAAGGGCTTCGATCCGGTGGGCACCGAGTCCGAGCCATTTACCGGGCACTTCGACGGGAAGGGCCACACGATCGACGGCCTGACGATCGACCGGCCGGACGAGAGCGACGTCGGCCTGCTCGGCCAGGTCGACCAGACGGCCGAGTCGGTCAGTGAACCGGAGTTTTCCAACGTGACGCTCACGAACGTCTCCGTCGTCGGTGACGAACGCGTCGGCGGGGCCGTCGGGCGAGGCCTCGAACTGAACGTCGAGGACGTACACGTTCAGGGGGCCGTCACCGGTACCGAGAGCGTTGGCGGCTTGGTGGGAAAATTGGATCGGGATAGGGTGACCGACTCCTCGACGACCACGGACGTAAGCGGGGAGAACGCGGTTGGCGGAATCGTCGGAAACATCTCAGACGGCGGAGTCGAGTATTCTTGGGCGTCCGGGAACGTGACAGGCGGTGACCGGGTCGGCGGCGTCGTCGGTTCGCTCGTCGGCGACGATCCGGTGACGTTGGGGGTAGGGTGGTCGAACGCGTCGGGGGAGGTGACCGGTGAGGAGTTCGTCGGTGGCCTGGTCGGCGTAGCCAAGGATGGAGATGAAGCCGGGAATAATGGTGTGGTGCTGGAATCGGAGTCGACCGCGCGGGTGAGTGGGCAGCGCCACGTCGGCGGCCTTATCGGCTTCAATCAGGTCCGCCTGTACGACTCGACGGCTCGCGGGACCGTCGACGGGCGAACGCAGGTCGGCGGACTGATCGGAACGAGCGAGGGACGAAACACCGGTTGGTACGTCGAGAACGTGACGGCGACCGGCGACGTGAGCGGTCATAGCGACGTCGGCGGGCTGATCGGGGTCTTCCGGTCGACGAGCCCGTCCTACCCGGCGTACGTCGAGGACGGGGTGGCGACGGGGGACGTTCGCATCGACGACCAGTACTCCGCCCCCTACGAACGCTTCGGCGGGCTGATCGGCACGCAGTACGGCGGCGAGGTGCGCGACTCGACGGCGACCGGCGACGTGACCGGCCAGAACTTCATGGGCGGCCTGATCGGCCAGGCCGAGGGCGGGAGTGTGACGAGATCGCTGGCGACCGGAGACCTCGAGGGGAACGCCTTCTCCGGCGGACTGGTGGGCAACGGGACCGGCGTGGTGACCCACTCGCGGTCGACCGGCGACGTCGACGGAACCGGCGTCCTCGGTGGGTTCATCGGCCAGTCGGGCGGGACCGTCGAGAACTCGCTCGCATCCGGTGACGTCACGTCCAGCACGTCCGGAAGCGGGGGACTGGCGGCCACTCGTGGAACGTACGTCGACTCCTTCGCCACCGGCGAACTGTCCGGTGACGGCATCGAGGGCGGACTGATCGGGAGAAACGAATCCCATTACGGCGTCTCGACGCCGTTCGTCCTCGACGACGCCTACTGGGACGTCAATACGTCCGGGACGACGACCGGCATCGGGGACGGCGGCGGAGCGCCGACTCCCGAGGAAGGCGAGGCCATCGGACTCACGACCGCCGAGATGACGGGAACGGCCGCCGAGACGAACATGGGTCTCGAGTTCGGGAGTACGTGGCGGACCACGAACCGCTACCCACAGCTCTCGTGGCAACCCGATTTCGACGTTACGATCGCGGACACGAACGAACCCGTGACCGGCGGCGAGAACCTGACGGTGACCGCCGAGGTCACCAACACCGGCGACCGGACCGACGAACAGCCCGTCTGGCTCACCGACACCGGGTTCGAGGATACGGAGCGGGATTCGGTCGACGTGCTGCTCGAGCCCGGCGAGTCGAAAACGGTGACCCTCGAGTGGGCAACCGACATCTACGAGGAGGGTGACGGTGACGTGACGGTCTCGAGTCCGGACGCGACTGCCACGCAGAGCGTCACCGTCGAGGCGCAGGACTTCGGTCCGGCGGGGATGATCGGCAGCGGCACATCGGACGACCCGTACGTCATCACCAACGCGACGCAGTTGCAGGCGATGGCACAGGACCTCGGAGCGTCCTACGAACTGGGCAACGACATTAATGCCTCGAACACCGCTGAGTGGAACAGCGAGCAGGGGTTCGATCCCGTGGGCAACGAGTCCCACCCGTTCACCGGCGAGTTCGACGGGAAGGGCCACACGATTGACGGCCTGACGGTCGACCGGCCAACGGAGAGTTACGTCGGGCTGTTCGGATATTTTGAGACGGACGGGAGCGAACGCGTCAGCGACGTGATGCTGACGAACGTGTCGGTCGACGGCGACACCTACGTCGGCGGGCTGGCCGGACGGGTCCTCGCTTCAGAAGTATCAGCAACGCCAGTGGCGGAGGTATCGATACACGGTACGGTCAACGGCTCGACCCACGTCGGTGGGCTGGTCGGTTATGCCGCGGAGAGTCAGGTCACGCTGGAACAGGTGGCTTCAGACGTGAGCGTGACCGGCACGACTGAAGTCGGGGGATTGATCGGCACGCTCGACGGGCCGATCATCGAGTATGCGACTGCGAGCGGCGACGTAAGCGGGACGGACGACGTTGGCGGCCTCATTGGGTACATGCCCAGCGGCGCGCCGTATTATTCCTCGGCGAGCGGCGACGTGACCGGCCGCGACCGGGTCGGCGGCTTGGTGGGTAGGCTCGAAGGCCCGGGTGCAGTGGTGGATTCGGACGCCTCGGCCACTGTACAGGGCACTGATTACGTCGGTGGTCTGATCGGCCAGACCGACAGTAACTATTACCAAAGTGCTGCCGCAGTGCAGGAGAGTCGTGCGACCAGCACGGTGAGCGGACAGCGTCACGTTGGTGGGTTGATCGGGTCGAACACCGTCGGGGTGAGCGATTCGATAGCGAGTGGAACCGTCGAGGGGCGAATGCGCGTCGGCGGTCTTGTAGGGACGAACGACGCAACGAGCGAGTCGGGTGAAGCACCGTACGCCCCACTAACCAACGTGACCGCACACGGTGACGTGAGTGGTCAGGGCGACACCGGCGGCCTCGTCGGCGTCTTCAAAGTGGTCTATCCGACCGATCCGGAGTATTCGTACGTTGAAGACGGGACGGCAACCGGCGATGTCAGTGTCGACCTCGATGCGACCGTGGGCTCGAAAGAACAGGTCGGTGGGCTAATCGGTGCGCAGTACGGCGGTGCGGTACGCGATTCGTCGGCGACCGGTAACGTGACTGGTCGCTCAGAGACAGGCGGGCTGGTCGGCTACGCCGAGGGCGGTACCGTGACGAGAGGACTGGCGACAGGCACCGTCGAGGGAACCATATTTACTGGTGGACTGGTCGGCAACACGACGGGAGTGGTGACCCACTCTCGGTCGACCAGTGATGTCTCCGGTTCGTCTGTCAAGGGTGGGTTAATCGGACAGTCGAGTGGCGTCGTAGAAAATTCCTCTGCATCAGGCGACATTACAGGTAGATTGGGTGGGGGTCTAGGCGGTGCTGTCGGAACCTACGTCGACTCTTTCGCCACGGGCGAGGTGTCCGAAGCAGATCCCGGCGGTGGACTGATCGGGGTCAATAGCTCCTATTTCGTCGATCCGTCGTTTATCCTCCGTAACACCTACTGGGACGTCAACACGTCCGGGATGACCGACGGAATCGGAGATGGGGCGGGAGAAAAAGTACCAGAAGAGGGCGAGGCCATCGGACTCACGACCGCCGAAATGACAGGAACGGCAGCCGAGTCGAACATGGGACTCGACTTCGGGAGTACGTGGCGGACCACGAACCGCTATCCACAGCTCTCGTGGCAACCGGACTTCGACGTCTCGATCACCGAGACGAGCGCACCCGTCACTGGCGGCGAGAACCTGACCGTCACCGCCGAAGTCACCAACACCGGCGACCGAACGGACGAGCAGACCGTCTGGCTCACCGACACCGGATTCGGGGATACGGAACGGGATTCGGTCGACGTGCTGCTCGAGCCCGGCCAGTCGAAGACCGTGACCCTCGAGTGGGAAACCGACGTCTACGAGGAGGGAACCGGCGACGTGACGGTCTCGAGTCCGGACGCGACTGCCACCGAGACCGTCACCGTCGAGGCGCAGAATTTCGGCCCGGCGGGGATGGTCGGTAGCGGCACCAGCGACGATCCCTACGTCATCACGAACGCCACGCAGTTGCAGGCAATGGAACAGGACCCCGAGGCCTCCTACGCGCTCGGGAACGACATCGATGCCTCGAACACCGCCGAGTGGAACGACGGGAAGGGCTTCGATCCGGTCGGCAACGAGTCCGAGCCGTTCATCGGCGATCTCGACGGGCGTGGGCACACGATAGACGGGCTGACCATCGACAGACCGACCGAGAGCGACGTCGGGCTCATCGGCTACACGGAAAACCTCGGTTCCGCTTCCGGCATGGAGATCAGCGACGCCACGATGACGAACGCGACGGTCGACGGCGACGATCACGTCGGGATTCTCGTCGGAAATGCGAATCCCGGTCCGGACATCTCGAACGTCCACGTGCAGGGGGCCGTCATCGGGACAGACCGGGTCGGCGGCGTGGTCGGCCAGATGTACCTCGGGGACCTGACTGACGTGTCGGTCAACACGACTGTGACTGGCAGGAACAACGTCGGTGGCCTCGGTGGGTTCGTCAGGGTCGACAGTCAGCACATCTCGGTCGAAAGCACCGTCGACGGCGAGCATCGCGTCGGTGGCGCCTTCGGGACGAAGGAGTACGACACGTCGAACGTTTCGGTGACGACCGACGTCACCGGAGCCAGCGGCGTCGGCGGACTCGCAGGCGTCACGCCGGAATTTTTCAGAGACGTTCGGCAATCCTCGGCCAGTGGCACCGTCACCGGGACCACGAACGTCGGGGGGCTGATCGGTGAGACCACGGTCGTGGACGTCGTGGATTCGTCGTCCAGTGCGACCGTCGACGGCGGGCAGAACGTCGGCGGGCTCGTCGGCAACGTTAGCGACGCCGACCGGCACTCGGCACTCCGGGCGACGGTACGGAACTCGACGGCCTCCGGCGACGTCTACGGCGAGCAATACGTCGGCGGCCTCGTCGGCGTGATCAACGGTGGCGACTACTCCAATGGCGTGTGGAGACACGGACTGGTCACCGACAGTTCCGCGACCGGCGACGTGTACGCATACAACGAGAACTACGATGGGGACGAATACGTCGGTGGACTCGTCGGGATCATGCGCGACAGCCCCGACGCCGACGACTCGCCCCGCATTCAGGACTCCTGGGCGAGTGGCACGGTCGGCGGCGTCGACACACGGCCGATTATGGCTGGCGGCCTCGTCGGCTCGGTCGACGCTGGCACCGTCGCCCGCTCCTCGGCGACCGGCGACGTCGACGGCATTATTGAGGTGGGCGGACTGGTCGGCAGCAACTCCGGGACGATCACCACGTCGAGGGCCAGCGGCCACGTCGACGGGAACGAAATTGTGGGCGGACTCGTTCCGGTAAACATGGGGACCGGAACCGTCGAGCACTCGTCGTCGACGGCACAGGTCGATGGTGGCCCCCAATGGGATACTGGCGGGGTCGTCGGGTTGAACTTTGGCGGCGAGGTGAGCGACTCCTGGGCGGCTGGTCCAGTGTCCGGTGGCGGCGATCTTGGAGGCGTGGTAGGAGACAACCAGGGAACGGTCAGTGACTCCTACTGGGACATCAACGCGACCGGCCGGTCGGGCGGCGTCGACGGCGATCCCGACTACCCCGGCGTGACCGGGCTCACGACCGACCAGATGACCGGCCCCGCCGCCGAGGGCAACATGCCGGCCCTCGACTTCGCGAGCACGTGGGAGACGACCAACCGCTACCCACACCTCGAGTGGCAGCCGGCCTTCGACGTCGCCATCGAGGACACCAACGCGCCGGTCTCCGCCGGTGAGAACGTCACGGTCACCGCCGAGGTCACCAACACCGGCGAGATGGCCGACGGACAGACGATCTGGCTCACCGACACCGGATTCGGGGACACAGAGCAGGACTCGAGGACGGTCGCGCTCGAGCCCGGCGAGTCGAAAACCGTGACCCTCGAGTGGCAAACCGACGCCGGCGACGTGGGCGACGGAGCCGTGACCGTCTCGAGTCCGGACGCGACGGCCACCGAGACGGTCGAGGTCACCGAGCCGGTCGTCGACGCCGATGCCTCGAGCGTCGCGGCCACCTCCCCGCACGTCGCCGACGGGAGCGACGCCGCGACGGTCACGGCGACGGTCGTCGACGACAACGGCGATCCGATCACCGGGCTCGCGGCGAGCGATCTCGACGTCACGATCGGCGGCGACGCGACGGTCGCAGCCGACCCCACCGAGACGGAGCCGGGCGTCTACGAGTTCACCGTCACCGACGAGATGGTCGAATCGGTGACCGTCTCGATCACGGCCGACGGCGTCGCGCTCGCCGACGAGCCGACGATCGAGTTCGTCGACCCCCCCGAAGCGGCCTTCGACGTGGCGATCACGGACACCACCGCGCCCCTCACGGCGGGCGAGGAGCTGACCGTCACCGCGAACGTCACCAATACCGGCGACGTCGCGGACACCCAGACCGTGACGTTGACCGACACCGGCTTCGACGACGCCGAGCGGGACTCGGTCGACGTCACACTCGAGGCCGGGGAGTCCAACGACTCGGTCACGCTCGCGTGGCAGACCGACGCGGCGGACGTCGGCGACGGGCTGGTGACGGTCGCGACCGCGAATGCAACTGACACCGAATCGGTCTCCGTCGTCGCCCCGGAACCCGACGAGGCGGTACTCGCGATCGGCGACCTCGACGCCCAGTTCACCGACGCCACAGCGGGCGAAGCGTACGGCATCGTCGAGATTCCAATCGAGGAGATTGCCGGGATCGAAACCGAGAATCTCTCCGTCTCCCTCGAGATCACCGGCGACCAGTCGGGTGTCGTCTTCGAGGAGACGAACGAGAGCCTCACACTCGAGGGGAGCCAGCAATTGGCAACGTTCGACGTCGGAACGCTCGAGGCGGCCGACGAGTACACGGCGACCGTGAGCGCCGACGCCGACAACGCGGACGAATCGACCGAGTCGACGGCGTTTACGGTCGAACCGACTCCCGAGTCGGCGTTCTTCGACGTCGAGGTCGTCGAGACGAACGCGCCCGTCACGGCGGGGGAGGAACTGACCGTCACCGCGACCGTGACGAACACCGGCGACGCCGTGGATGCACAGTCGATCGCGCTGGTCGACGCTGGCTTCACGAATGCCGAGCAGGATGCGCTCGACGTGAACCTCGAACCCGGCGCGTCGAACGACTCGGTGGTGCTCACGTGGCCCACCACAGCCAAAGACGTCGGGACGGGAGCGCTGACGGTCCAGAGCGCCGACGACTCGTCGTCGGTCGGCGTGACCGTCGAGGAACCCGCCCCCGACGAAGCGACCCTCGAGATCGGCGAGTTCGCCGACCAGTTCCCCGACGGAACGGCCGGCGACGACTACGGGGTGGTCACCGTTTCGGTCGACGAAACGGCCGGCGTCGAAACCGACTCGCTTACCGTCACGCTCGAGGTGAGCGGCGAGAGTGAGGCCGAACTCGTCGCCGAGACGATCGCCGACCGGGAACTCGAGGGCCAGTCCGGGGAGTTCGCGTTCGACGTCGGAACCCTGCCCGAATCCGACGAGTACACCGCGACGGTCACGGCCGACGCCGACAACGCCGGCGACGTCACTCGGGAAGCGACGTTCGCACTCGCGGAGCCGTACGCACCGTCCGCGTTCGACGTGGGCGACCTCGAGCCCGACGTGGCCACGCTCGAGCGGGGCGAGACGTTCGACGTGTCGGCCACCGTCACCAACACCGGTGAGACCCACGCCGAACAGGTCGTGGAACTTCGCCTCGACGGCGACGGCGTCGCCACCGAGACGGTCGCTCTCGCGAGCGAGGGGGCCGAAACGGTCGAGTTCACCGACGTCGAGACGGCCGATCTCGAGCCGGGTACCTACGAATACGGCGTCTTCAGCGAGGACGATAGCCGGACCGGATCGCTCACCGTCGAGGCGGCCGCTCCGAACGAGGCCGTCCTCGCGATCGGCGAGTTCGGCGACGAACTCCCCGTCCAGCGGGCCGGATACGAGTACGGAACCGTCGCGGTGCCGGTCGAAGAGACCGGCGGAGTGGCGACCGAGAACCTCACCGTCACCCTCGAGATCGTCGGAGAGCACGACGGCGTGACCTACGAGGAGACGCTTGACAGACGCGAACTCGCGGACGAGGACGACGAGTTCGTCTTCGACGTCGACCGGATCGAGTCGCCCGACACCTACACGGCGACGGTCACCGCCGCCGCCGACAACGCGGATACCGTCACTCGCACCGTCACCTTCGACGTGCTGGCGCCGGCTACACCCGAGTTATCTGGCCTCGACGTCGCCGGACAGGGTGACGCGGCGACGATCGAACCGGGTTCGTCCGGCGACGTGACCGTGACGGTGACCAACGCGGGCGAGGTGGCCGGCCAGTTCCCGATCCTGCTCGAGATCGGCGAGGACGGCGACCCGATCGTCGAGGAAACGCCGTTCGTCGCGCCGGGCGATCACGCGACGGTCGTCTTCGAGAACGTCACGGACTCGCTCCCGGTCGGCACGTACGACGTCTCCGTGTCGGCGTCCGGGGCCGAGGCGGTGACGGGGACGCTGGCGGTCGAGGAACGGGCGGATTCGGCGTCGTTCGACGTCGAAATCGTCGAGACGAACGCGCCCGTGACCGCGGGCGACTCCGTCAGCGTCACGGCGAGTGTGACCAACGTTGGCGAGTCGGCCGGCACGCGAACGTTGACGGCTGCCGACTTCGAGGGAGGACAGCGCGACGCGGTCGACGTGACCCTCGAGCCGGGCGAGTCGACCACGGTCGCCCTCGAGTGGCCGACTGACGCCGGCGACGTCGGGACCGGAACGCTGACCGTCGCGAGCGGGGACGACACCGATTCGGCGACCGTCACCGTCGAGGAGGCCGAGCCGTCGTCGGCTCTCGCGATCGGCGACTTCGACGACGCATTCCCGAACGAAACGGCAGGTCACGACTACGGGACGGTCGAGATCCCGATCGAGGAGACTGCCGGGGTCGAGACGACGAACCTCTCCGTCTCACTCGAGATCACGGGCGAAGAGCGAGGCGTCGTCTCGGCGGCGACGAACCGTTCCGTGTCGCTCGCCGGCGACGAACGATCGGCCGCGTTCGACGTGGGGTCGATCGACGAGTCGGACGAGTACACCGCCGCCGTGACCGCCGACGCCGACAACGCCGACGAGGTAATCGAGCACGTCGTCTTCTCCGTCGAGGCCGACCAGTCGGATGGGTCGTCGGGTTCAAGCGGGTCGTCGGGGTCGGGTGGGTCGTCCGGCTCGAGTTCGGGTTCGTCGTCCGGGCCGAGCTCTTCTTCCGATCCGGCTCCGACGCTCGCCGTCGATCGAGACGCCGAGGAAACCACGGTAACTGCCGGGGAATCCGCCGCCATCACCGTGACCGTCGTCACCGACGCCGGACGGAACGAACCGGTGGATCTGAGGGTCGTCGTCGATCCGGCCGAACTCGACGATGAAGCACGACCCCACTTTGACGATGCCTACCCCCTCGAGGACGACGGGTTCGTCCTCGCGACCGAGCGGGTCGTCCCCGGTGGCGACGAGACGACGGTCACACTCGAGATCGACTCCACCGAAGGAGTTCCACCGGGAGAGTACGAGTACAGCGTTCGAACCGACGCCGACGCGAGGAACGGGACGTTACGAGTCCTCGAGTCGCCGACACCGAAGTGGGACGTCGACGCCGACCTCCGCGGATCGGTCGACGACGGCGAGGCGCTCACGGTCGAGGCGACAGTTACCAACGTCGGCGACGCGTCGGGAACCATCTCCGTCGAGTTCGCCGCCGGGAACGCCTCGGACGCCGAACGGATCACGCTCGAGCCCGGTGAGTCGAAGACCGTCGAGTTCGATTTCGTCCGGGAATCACCACGCGATGGTCTCGAGTGGGTCGTGTCCGCGGGTGAGGCTACCGAATCCGGTACCATCAACCTCGGCGATCGCTCGGACGAGGACGCGGCCGATCGCGGTACCGGGGACGACGACGTTCCCGGATTCGGTCCGCTCGCGGCGATCGTCGCCCTTGCGGCGATCGTCTCCGTGATCGCCCGACGTGGCGTCCGATAACTCCTTCCCACCGGCTCCCGCCGGACTCGAGGTCGATCACGAATCCGCCTTGTTCGGTGTCGAATCCGTTTCACGCCAGGCTCACAGCGGCCGGTCGGCCAGCACTCGGAGCCGTCCGTCGATGGTTTCGACGGTCGCCTCGACTCCGAATACGTCCGCCAGCAGTTCTTCGGTCAACACCTCCGTCGGCGGCCCGCGAGCGTAGATCGTGCCCTCCCGGAGTGCGATCACGTGTTCGGCGTGTCGTGCGGCCTGTCCGATGTCGTGTACGACGAGCACGATCGTCGTCGCCGACTCCTCGTTCAGCCGCTCGACGACGTCCATCACCATCAACTGGTGGCGGAGATCGAGAAACGTCGTCGGCTCGTCGAGCAAGAGCACGTCCGTCTCCTGGGCCAGCGCCATCGCGATCCAGGCGAGCTGTCGCTGGCCGCCGCTGAGCGCCCCCACCTCGCGGTCTCTGAGATCCTCGACGCCCGCTAACTCGATCGCCCGCTCGACGGCGTCCCGATCGTCGTCGCCGACCGGCTCGAAGAAACCGCGGTGGGGGTACCGACCGTGGTAGATCAGTTCCTCGACGGTGACGCTGTCGGGCGAGACGCTCTCCTGTGAGAGCATCCCCAGAGCCCGGGCGAACGCCTTGTCCCCGAACTCCGTGACGTCCCGTCCGTCGAGAACGACCGTCCCAGCATCGGGCTCGAGTTGGCGTGCGAGCGCGCGAAGGAGCGTGCTCTTGCCGCTACCGTTCGGGCCGACGATCGCGGTGATCTCCCCCGCCGGCACCCGGAGGGATTCGCCGTCGACGATCGGCTCGTCGCCGTAGCCGACGACGAGGTCCTCCCCACGGAGTGCGGTTCGACCCTCGACCGACGGCTCGTCGGCGTCGAGCACGTCAGATTCACGCTCCCGACGGTCGGAATGCTCGAGTTCAGTCATCACTCGGGTCGTCGGGCGTGCCGACGTGCTCGGCGAGGAGGTCGCGTCCGTCGGCGATCCGCCGCCTCCGTTCCTCCTCGGAGATCTGTCGCTCGAGCCGGCGTTCTTTGACGTCGGCGCGCACCCGTTCGACCCGTTCGGGATCGAACGAGGCGTCCTCGGGGATCGTTCCGTCGACCCACTCGTCGACGTGGGCTTCCCACTCCTCGCCGCCGTAGCGGCCGTCGGGGACGACCCAGTCGCGGTAGTCGGCGATCTCGTCCCAGTAGCCCCGGTCGCGGTGGACGTCCCGGACGACCGCGAGACCGACGCGGGCGCCGTTTCCGGCAGCGACGATCGCCTGGTGTGCGACGTCGGTGAGCCTGCCGGCGGCGTAGAGGCCGTCGATCGGGGTCCGACCGCCGCGGTCCGTCTCGACGAACCGCTCGTCCTCGTCGAATATCGTGCCGGCGTCGAGTTCGGGCAGGTACTCCGAATCGTACACCGAGGCAGCGACGACGCGCGTCGCGTCGACGACCCGCCCCTCCGCGGTCTCGACGCGAAACCCGTCCTCGAGCGGATCGACGTCCTCGACGAGTTCCGACTCGACGCAACACCCCTCGTAGCGGGCGTGTTCTCGGCCGAGTTCGAGGAACGTGGCCGGATCGATCCCGCCCGGAAAGCCGAGGTAGTTCTCGAGGAGCCCACACTGATCGATTGCGGATCGACCCCGAGCGAGGACGATCGTCTCGAGGCCCGCGCGGGCGGTGAAGATGCCGGCGGAGAGGCCGGCCGCGCCGCCGCCGACGACCGCGACGTCGTATCGCTCCGGGTCCAGGTTCGCCACTGTCGCGTCCGTCTTCGACTCGTTTCCACGGCGTTCCGTCTCGTTCGTGTCGTGTTCGTGATCGTTCATGGTCAGATCTCACCGAGGTTTCGTTTCTTGCGCATCAGATAGAGGAAGTACGGCCCGCCGACGAGCCCCGTGATGATGCCGACCGGAAGCTGTGTGGGGCTCAGGGCGAGTCGAGCGCCGACGTCGGCGACGACCATCAACGCGGGACCGACGAACAGACAGCCGACGATCACCCGTTTGTAGTCGCTCCCGACGACGCTTCGGACCACGTGCGGGACGATCAGGCCGACGAAGCTGACGATGCCGGCGACCGCGACGCTCGCGGCCGCGGCGAGGACGGCCACGCTCGCGAGCGCAAAGCGGACGCGCTCGACGCTCATCCCCAGCGCGCTCGCCGTCTGTTCTCCCAACAGGAGAACGTTCAACTGTCTCGAGGCAACGAGCGAGATTCCGACCGCGACGACCGTCCACGGGAGGACGAGTCGGACCTGTTCCCAGTCTGCGCCGACGAGCGACCCGGTCGTCCACTGGATCGCGTTCTGGACGACGCCGACATCGGGTGCGAACAGGAACAGGGCGGTCTGGATCGAACTGAAGACGGTGCCGACGATGACGCCAGCGAGCACGAGCCGAACCGGCGACGTCCCGCCCTTCCAGGCGATCGCGTAGACGAGCAGGAACGCAGCCATCCCGCCGATCGCGGCGAAAAGCGGCAGGTAGACCGCGAGACTCGCAAAGACGACGAGCGTCAGCAAGATCGCCAGCCCCGCACCGGAGGAGACGCCGAGGATGAACGGACTGGCGAGTTCGTTGCGCGTAACCGCCTGGAAGATCGCCCCCGAGATCGCGAGGTTCATTCCGACGAAGACCGCGACCAACACCCGCGGGAGCCTGACGTCCCAGACGATGATCTGTTCGGTCGCCTCGAGACTCTCCGTGAAGCCGGTGACGGCGGTCCACGGGGTAATCTCGCCGGCGAGCACTCGTTGGACCTGTCCCGTCGCTGGCTCGACCAGCGCGAGCCAGGCCTCGCCGATGGTCATGCTGTAGGAGCCGAGCGAGACCTGGATCAGTCCCGCGACGATCGTCACGAGCAGGCTCGAGACGACGAGCTTTCCGAGCGAGTAGTCGACCCAGCCGAGCCACTTGCCGGAGGTCTCCGGGGCTGGCTCGGAACTCGAGCGGACGCTGTCGGCCATCTACGCGTCGCCAGTGATGATCGCGGCGAGTTCCTCGCGGTCGAAGAGCTCGTCCTCGGTGAACTCCTCGGGATACACCTGTTTCGCCGCCATCTCGGTCTGAAAGAGGAGCGTAATCGGCCCCTCGTAGTTGATGCCGCCGGGGTAGATCTGTCCCTCGCGGACGGCGGTGATGGACTCGCCGAGCGGGTGGGACTCCATGTGCGAGACGAGGACGTCCTCGAAACGCTGCTCGTCGAGCGTGATGTCGTCGTCGTGTTGGCCTTCGGCGACGATGATCTCCGGGTCCAGTTCGGCGAGCGTCTCGTAATCCAGGCGGGTTCCCCACTCCGGAATGCCCGACCCCTCGAGGTTGTCCTGGACGTTCAGGTCACGCCACCGTTTGACGAAGTTCGCCTCGTCGTCGATGTACCGCGGGAAGAACTCCTCCGGTTCGTCGCCGATCGCCCGAACGATCAACACCTCCGGCCCCTCGTCGGGAATCCGGGATTGGACGTTCTCGAGGAACTCGTCGTAGAACGTCCGGAACTGCTCGAAGCGTTCCTGGCGCTGGAAGACCTCGGCCATTCGCTCGAACCCCTCGAACAGGTCGTAGTACTCGTAGTCCTGTTGCCAGTCGTCGTTGCGATGGCGCATGTAGCTCGCGAAGAACGGAGCGACGTTCTCCTCGAGTTCCTCGACGTCGTCCTCGTCGAGCCCGAAGGTGTGTTCCATGCGTTTGGGGTCGATGACGTGGAGATCGACGTCGAGTTCGTAGAACAGTTCCCTGTCCGCGCTCCGGTCGGGCGAGAGTTCCGGGAGCGTCTCCTTCTCGAGGGAGACGCCTGGCAGTTCGTCGTAGTAGCCGGTGTAGTACCGGTGGGGCTCACCGAGCCCCTCGAGGCCGTCGGCGACGTCCAGTGCGACGCCGATGTCGGCGTAGATGCCGTCGTTCGTGACCCACGTCTCGGGAACGGCGTCGAACTCGTGACACCCCATCGGGTCCATGCAGACTTCGTACGGCGTGTCGACGGCTGACTCGGTCTCGGCAACCGGTTCGTCGTCACCGTTGGCGTTCCCACCGTCGTCCCCTGCCTCGGTGCCGTTGCCCGCTTCGTCCGATTCGTCAGTTCCGCCTGTACACCCTGCAAGTACTCCGATACCCGCGGCGCTCACTAGCGACAGTGCTCTTCGCCTCGAGAGTCGTTCTCCGTTCACGGTATGAATAGAAGAATGAATATTAATAAGACTTACTAATAGATATTGTATTTGTATTAAAATAGTCGGCGGTGGGCCGTACGGTCGATCCGACCGTCCGACAGATCGACGACCGCCTACGGCCGTCGTGGTCGACCGACCGCCCACGGCCGCCGTGGTACCCCGGATCGCCGCCAGTGTCTTCGAACGCTCGGCGACGGATCAGCCGCCCTGACCGATCGACTCGTCGTCGACGGCCGACGGCTTCCGGGCAACGAGTCGTACCCCGGTCTCCTCGTCGTCCAGCCGAAACGGCTCCACGTAGCGGACGATCCGGAGGTCCAGAGACGATCGAAGGAGGTCGTTCGGGTAGAATCCGAAGCGATCCGTCTCGTCACCGGGCGATCGAAGATCGTGTTCGTACAGCAACGTCCCGCCCGGCGCGAGCGCTCGCGTCGCCTTCGCGAGCGTCTCGAGGCTGTAGTAGTGAGACACCGAGATCACGTCGTACCGGTCGACGCCGAACGAGTGCGCCTCGGCGTCAGCGCGGACGAACTCGACGTCGACGCCGCGTTCGGCGGCGCGCTCGCGTGCGATCTCGAGGCCCGCCTCGGCGACGTCGATCGCCTCGACCGCGAAGCCGTCTTCGGCCAGCGCGATGGCGTTTCGCCCACCGCCCGTCGCCACGTCGAGAGCGGTCTCCCCCTCGAGTCGGTCCCGGTACTGCTCGACCAGCGGCGTGGGTTCGGTCGGCGGGTCGGCGTCGCGATACCGCTCGTTCCAGCGTTCGCGTGGATCGTCGGCTGACATCGGTATTGTTAAAGTAGGGGGAAGATATAATAATTCTTGCTAACGAACGATGATGACGCGCCAGTCGAACGTCGGATTCGCTCGGATCGACTCGAGTCCAGTTCGACCGGGCCGGTTCGGTCCACGGCGGACGGACGACGGCTTCGAGAGCGGTATCTCGGGCGACGTGGCGACGGTGACGACCGACGGACGGTGGCGACGCAACGGTGACCGAGGGCGAACCTGGCGGTGGAACCGGTGACGGTCGATGGATCGTGACGAGACGACGGTGACGGTCGTCGGCGGCGGCGTCCACGGCGTCCACCTCGCGATCCGACTGCTCGAGGCCGAACTCCTCGAGGCGGATCGGCTTCGGATCGTCGAACCCGACGGACTGCTCGGCGGCTTCCGACGGAAGTGCGCTCAGTGTGGGACCGACGAACTCCGCTCTCCGTACGTCCACCACGTCAGTCCCGATCCGTTCTCGCTCAGAAACTTCGCACGGAGGCGGGGCCGCGTCGACGAGTTGGTCCCGAGCGACGTCGGCTCGGATCGACCGACGGTCTCGCTGTTTTTCGATCACGCTGCATGGGTCTGCGAGCGATACGATCTCGAGTCGACCGTCGTCCGCGCCGCCGCGACGGATATCGAAGCGGTCGGGGACCATCTCGTCGTGGAGACGACCGCCGGCCCGCTCTCGACGGAGTGGTGTGTGCTCGCGGTCGGCCACGGTCGGTCCTACGCCGTTCCCGAGTGGGCCGAGACCCTGCCGCCGGAGGCGCCGGTGTGTCACGTCTGGGACCCCGCGTTCGACCCCGACGCCGTCGGCGAGACCGAGTCGGTGGGGATCGTCGGCGGCGGGATCACGGCCGCCCAGCTCGCGCCGACGCTCGCCCAGCCGGGTCGCGAGCCGACGATGTTCGCACGGAGTCCGTTTCGCGTCGAGTCCCTCGAGGCGGGAACCGACTGGATGCACTTCGGCGGCGTCGTCGACGAACTCCACGGCCTGCCCTCGGCCTCGAGAGAACGGGCGCGGGCCGTCGTCGAGGCCCGTTACGACGGCGCAATGCCGCCACACGTCTTCGCTCGCTTGCGTCGCGCCCTCGAGCGTGATCGCCTCTCGCTCGAGCGCACGGAGATCGAGGTCGCGACCGAAGCCGGGGGAACGGTCGTCGTCACCTGCCGCGACGGAACCGCGCGCTGTCTCGATCGGCTCGTCTGTGCGACCGGCTTCGACTCTCCGTACGACGGATCGTTGCTCCGTCGCATTCGGGCGGAATCGAGGCTCGCCACCGGCTACCGCGGCGCGCCGGTACTCGACGACGAAACGCTTCGCTGGCGGCGCCGAGACGGATCTCCGTCGCGGCTGTTCGTGACCGGTGTCGCCGCACAGCAGGTCCTCGGCCCGTTCGCTCGCAACGTCATCGGCGCACGGCGGGCCGGCGATCTCGTCGTCGCCGCCCTCGGGTCCGCGCTCGAGCGCGACCGGTCGCCCAAGCCACGGTGAACGCGGCTGTTTCGGGACACGTTTCCCGAGGGTTGTTAATATTGGTGCTGAAGTTAGCAACACATTTCCGTCCGGAGGCCGTCGTCCAACGCGATGCGGAACACTCGAGTGCGGAACGAACGCGGTCTCGAATCGAGCGGTGATCGGCGGTGAGCGCGTCGGACGAGTCGACGACAGGTGACGACGAGTCGGCGACCGACGAGGAAACCGGCGAAGACGCCGAACGGACCGGCCACACGCACGTCTGTCGTGCGACCGGTCGGGAGGACGGACTCGTCGGAAAGTACGACATCTGGCTGAGTCGGCAGTCGTTCAGGGAGATGGCCCGCGATATGGGGTTTCGAAAGTACAAGTGATACGGTTTACTGTCAGTCGTGTCCGGCGCAACCGCAGGATTGGACGTGGTTGGACCAGTAAACCGTTACAGTAATCGGTATCAGTCGACGAATCGCTCTGCGCCCGCGGCGACGGCCTTTCGCATCGCCGCGTAGCCGATCGAGACGACGAGCATCCCGACGACGACCGTTCGGACGAACCCGTCGAAGACGAACAGCGCGGGCAAGGCGAGCACCGACGCCGCCGCGAGATCACCAGGCGAGCCGTCGTAACCGATCCACCGGCGGGGCTCGAGCCACCGGCCGTGATAGTGGCTGTAGACGGCTCGAGGCGACTGCCCCTCCCAGGGGCGCAACTCGTGGCCGCCCCCGAGGGCGTCCGAGACGGAGTGGGCGGCCGCCGCGAGGAGGAAGACGGCGACGGCGACCGTCGTCCCGGACGGTGCCACGAGCGCAAGCCCCGACGCGGGTACGGCGAGCGCCGCGTAGTAGACCGGAAAGTGGAGCGTCTTCCGGTGGGTCGCGACCACGTCGAGGTCCGGAAATAGCCCGCCGACGATCGCCGCGATGCCCGCCTCGAGTGCGACCGTCGGCTCGACGAGCGCGACGGCGGAGGCGACGAGGAGGCCCGCGAAGACGTGGGTCGTGGCCATCATGCGCGGCGGTACGCAGGGCCCCAGCATATGTCCGTCGCCTTGGACGTTTCGATGGACGAGGGCGTCTCGACGGTAAGGGCATGTCGACAGTGAACTCGTGTCGGCGGAGAGGGCGTTCGATGAAAGGCAGTAGACGCCTCGAGAGTGGGGTATCAGGGCTAATTTCTCGGAATCGAAGCGAGTCGTTTCCTCTCGACGGTGGATCAGGCGGCCGATCCACCGAGATCCATCACGAACGCCAGGAGTATCGGGAGGACCAGAATGAGGCCCACAAAGACGATCGGAAGCACGACGACGGGGACGATTAGTACGGCAACTGCGGCTTTCCCCGTCGAGATGTCGTGAAACGACGACAGGGCTTTGATCTGGAGGTAGAGCCCGTAGAAGGCGAGCATAATATTGACGAGCGGGAACCAAAAGAGGCCGTACCGGACGAGCGAGGGGAACGCGTACGCCTCGAGGGTGCGCGTGAGTCCGCTCGCGCCGAACAGCGAGGCGACCGCGTGTGCAACCACCGCCTCGAGGACGACGCCGATCCACATCATCAGGCCCAGGACGACGACGAACGCGCCGATCAGGGCCGCATCCATCGGGGAGGTGATGTTGAGCACGACCCCGATCAGCAGAATCGGTGATATCGCGACAGCGAACGTGACCAGCAGGAACTGGAGCGGGTAGCCGATCCCGTGGTCCTCGTCGTACGCCGAGAAGAACGTGCTCGGCTTCTTGATCATGTACCCGTTAACGCCTTTCCACTGTTTTGCCAACCCCATACTCGCCGATACGTTTCGGATTATATTAACGCATCGAACGAGAAAAACACCGATCTACTGTGGGCCGAACTCGGCCGGTCTCGGGGTGTGAATCGATCGAACGCGGACGATTCGCGTTCGGTCAAACTCGCCTCGAGTACGTGTCGATCAGTCGTCGCTCGCTGCGGCCGTTCCGCCGCTGTCGCCGCTGATACCCGTTCCCGGTCCGATCTCGATCTCGAGTTCCTCGAGTTTCTCGTCGGGGACGACGCCGTCGACCCAGCCGCGGTGGTCGTAGTACTCGGCTTTCATCTCCTCGAGTTCGCAATACTCGCCCTCGCTTGCACCCTGTCCGGGGATGCCGTCTTCGAGGAACCGCTCGGGTAGCGAGTCGTCGGCGCCGTCGAAGCCGGCGAGGTTGTTGTAGTAGCGCTCTAAGTTGTAGACGCGCTCGCCGGCCTCGAGGAGATCCTCCTCGGTGACGTCCAGCCCGGTCATGCCGTTGTACTGGAGGACGTACTCCTCGATGCCCTCGGCGAAGGCGTTGAACTTGCAGATGTCGAAGGAGTCGCTGATGGCGTGGAGATCCTGGAAGGCGGCGGTGAGTTCGCCTTTGCCTTCCCACTCGTACGGATCGACCTTCTCGGGAATGCCGAGAATTTCGGCCGCGGGCGTGTAGCCACGGAGGTGGCAGGCGCCGCGGTTCGATGTGGCGTAGCCGATGCCCATCCCCTTCATACAGCGCGGGTCGTAGGCGGGGATCGTCTGGCCCTTGACGGCCAGCGAGTTGTCCGTGGCGTCTCGCATCTCGGCGACGCGGTCGGCGCCCTCGGCGAGCAGGTCCGCGAGGTCGTCCTCCCGGCGACCGATTCGCTCGATCATGTCGACCATCGTCTCGGAGTCGCCCCAGTCGAGCGAGCCGACGTCCTCGAGTTTGCCCTCCTCGGTCATCTCCATAGCCATCGCCATCATGTTGCCCGTTTCGATGGTGTCGATTCCCACGTCGTTACAGCGGTCGATCATCAGGGCGATGTCGTCACGGTCGGTGTGTCCGGAGTTCGGACCCAGGGCGAACGCCGACTCGTACTCGTAGGACTCCATCCGGACGTTCATCTCCTCGCCTTTGTGCATCGTCTGCACCTCGACTTCCTTCTTACACGCCACCGGACAGGAGTGACAGGTCGGCTCGTCGACGAGGATGTTCTCGCGGACGTTCTCCCCGGAGACGCGCTCGGCGTCGATGTCGGCGTCTTCGTCCTCGCGCATGCTCCGCGTCGAGGTGTACTTCGCGTTTCGGGTCGGCAGGCCGTCCATCTCCTCGGTGATGTTCATCAGGACGTTCGTCCCGAACTGGGAGAGTCCGCCCTCGTTCGGCGCGGTGACGTCGGACTCCTGGATCGCCTGCATCGCCTGCTGGTGGCCTTCGCGGAACGTCTCCGAGTCCGCCGGCTGAGGCATCTTCGTGTTCGACTTGACGACGATCGCCTTGAGGTTCTTCGACCCCATCACACAACCCGTCCCGCCCCGTCCGGAGGCCCGGTCGTCCTCGTTGATGATACAGGCGTACCGGACCTCGTTCTCGCCGCCCGGTCCGATCGCCATCAACGAGAGGTTCTTTCCGTAGGAGCCGTCGACCTCCTCCTCAAGTCGGTCGCGAGTCTCGTGGACGCCCGATCCCCAGAGGTGGGAGGCGTCCCGGAGTTCCACCTCGCCGTCTTCGATGTACGCGTAGACGGGTTCGTCTGCTTCGCCTTCGAACAGCAGGCCGTCGAAGCCGGCCCACTTCAGTCGGGCGCCGGACCAGCCCCCGTGGTGGCTGTCCGTGACCGTTCCCGTCAGGGGTGATTTGGTACAGACCGCGATCCGGCCGCTCATCGTCACTTGCGTGCCCGACAGCGGACCGTTCATGAACGCGAGCAGGTTCTCCGGCTCGAGCGGATCGACGTCCGGCCCCTGCTCGAAGACGTACTTTACTCCGAGGCCGCGCGCACCGATGTACTTCCGGGCGTCCTCGTCGTCGATCGGCTCGTATGCGATCGACTCCTCGGACAGGTCGATGCGGGCGACTCTGTCTTGGAATCCGCCGAGTTCTGTCATGGTAAACCGCTAGCCATTATATAAGACGCCAACGTTGTTAGTCGTTCTCAATGGGATGTAACTGGTTGTGGTTACGGGAACGACGAACGGGACCGAGAACGGCATTCTCGGCGTCCGCTCGTTCGTAACCGGTGACGAACGTAGTCTCTTTCCCGGTACACCGGTACAGCAAACCGTTTCACTATAGTAACAACTGCAACGATGTACACACCCATCGCCGAGCTCACGGGTCACTGCGTTCCCCGTTCGCCGTTCCGCGGTTCTCGTTCACTCCGTTCACTCCGAACCGCGCACACTCCGAACCGCGCTCGTCTGGCGATCAGGTGTGCAAGACCTGCAGTGGCTATTATAGGACTTCGATAGCTGACCGCCGGTCAGAGCAACAGCGCGACGATCGCGAGGATGATGAAGATCAACACGAAGATCCGAGCGATCTCCATCGAGATTCCGGCGACGCCTCGGGCGCCGACGGCCGCGGCGATGATCGCGAGCACGAAGAAGACGATCGCCCAGTACAGAAACCCACCCTCACCGATCTGGAGCGGCGTTGCGAACTCGAGCATATCCCCGGCTATCACGACGGGGTACATAAACGTCGGCGACCGTCTGGCACAGTTCGCGGTCCTAGCCTCGGACTACAGGTCGGATCCGCGGAGAGTCATCCCGACTGCTCGTCGAACACCGCCCGACAGAGCTTCTGTTCGGCCGTCCGAAGGTGTTCGTGGAACGTCGGCCGCGAGACGTCCATCGATTGGGCGAGTTCCTCGCCGGTAACGGGGCGAGGCCACTCGAAGTAACCACCGAGATAGGCGCGGCGTAAGACCGCGAACTGGCGGTCGGTGAGTTCGTCCTCGAGCCGATCGATAAACTCCTCGCGGGTATCGCCGACCTCGCGTTGCTGGATCGAGAGCACGCTCGTTCCCTCGTACCGATCCTCGAGGGTCTCGACGACCGACCGAACGTCCCCCGACTGGGGAACCTCGAGTTCGAATCGGGCGCGACCGTCCTGGCACTCGATCGTTCGAGCGCGAGCACCGCGTTCCGAGAGCCGGGTGATGGGGTCGTCACCGCCGACGAATTCGACGAGACACTCGTCGTCCCGTTCGACGACGATTCGGCAGTCGACGCCGTCGACGGTCTCGGCGCCACGTCGAACCTCGTTCGCGTTCGCCCCGGTGACGGTGAACAGCGCGGCCGTTCCGTCCTCTCGGTGGGTGGATCGTCGATACTCGAGGCGACAGTCGGCCGCCGCGGAGACCGCGATCGGTGCGATCGAATCGTCGACGAGTTCGAGTTCGACCGCGACGATGGCGTCGGTCTCGAGGATTCGACTGGTTTCGCGGGCGTTGATCCCGCTTGCAAGCGCACGTGCGAGCGCCGAGAGGATCACCGCTTCGCGGTCGTCGACGGGCCGATTCTCAGCCATCCGAACGGTCAGAACGCCGTACTCGATCTCGTTGTAGGCCAGCGAGAACGTCGCGTGGGTGTGTCCGTCGACCGTCTCGACCGAGACGCTCTCGTTCGCCATCGCCTCCGGCGCCGACCGGTCGACGGGTACTCGATCGTGGGTGGACGACTCGCCCGCACTCGCACGGACGTCGACGGCGCCCGTCGTCTGGTTTCGTTCGCCGATCCAGGCGCCGTCGTAGGCCGGCTCTGCGACGATTCGCTCACAGACTTCCGCCTCGAGTTCGGACCGGGTAGTCGAACCGGCCACGGCCGCGGTAACGTCCTGGACGAGTCCCTCGACCCGATCGAGGACGTACTCCAGTTCCTCGGTCCGGCGCTCGAGTTCGAGTTCGGCCTGCTTGCGCGCCGTCACGTCGTTCTGGAACCCGACGAAGTGCGTGAGTTCCCCGCGGTCGTTTCTGACGGGCGCGACCGTCACCTCGTTCCAGAACTCGGTGCCGTCTTTCCGGTAGTTTTTCAACTCGACGGTGACGGGTCGTCGTTGGTCGATCCCCGTTCGCAACTCGTCGACGGCTTCCTCGTCGGTATCTTCGCCCTGGAGGAACCGACAGTTGCGTCCGATAACGTCGTCCAGGTCGTATCCCGTAATCTCCTGATACGCTTCGTTTGCGTAAACCAGCGGGTTATCCTCGCGGGCCGGATCGGAGATAACGACGCCGACCGGCGTTTCGTTGATCGCGCGATCCTTGACGACGCGATCGCGTTCCCCCGGTCGGTTTCCGTCGTCGGATTCGAACGTGATCGTCGCGCCCTCGAGTCCGCGGTGAACCTCCGTACCGGTCCACTCGCCCTCGAGGTCGACGTGTCTTGCCGTCCCTGCCGTCGCCTCGTCGATCGCACCCGCGAGACGATCCCAGGTTTCGAGAGAGGCCGCCTCGTCGTCATCGGAAATCTCGAACGTCTCTCTCGCCGCGCGATTGGCGTAGGTGATCGTCCCGTCGGCGACGGCGACGACCGGATCGTCGATGCGTTCGAGTGCGGCCCTCGCCGGATCGACGTCATTCTCGCCACCGTCTGCTGACTCGACGTCGGTCATACTCCTAAATAAGCGCGACACCGCAAAGAACCATCGTGATCCGGGCGACAGTTCGGCTCCCGAACCGGTACCCACGACCCTTATGATTGTTCACGGTATATCATTACCCATGTCACTAGGTAACACACCGTTCGAACGGCTTCGGCGAAAGTTCGAGAGATCCGAACTCGAGTGTCGCCAGTGTGGGTTCCGGGATACCGACGGTGGATGGCGGGTTACGACGACTGGAAGTCGGGTCCAGTACCAGTTCGTTTGCCCCTCCTGTTTCGCCGTCGAGACCCGAGAGATGCGACTGTAGCCGGCACCGCGCTCTCGGTACGGACTTCCGTCCTCGTGAGCGGCCGCGAAGCGATCCGAGGGGGCCGTCGTGCCGGTGGTCACGCCCGGTTCAGCTGCGGGAGAGCGGCCACAGACGAAGCCGCTTTACGCCTCGGCCCGCTTTTCCCGCCAATGAGTAAACCCACGCCCGACGTCTACGAGCAGGGCAAGGGCATGGACGCCCACAACCAGGTGATGCGCGAGATTCGCTCGCGCAAGGAGGCGAGCTACGATCCCCACGAGCCGACCCGGGTCTGGCTCGACGAGGACAACACCCCCAACGGCGTCAAACAGAGCCTGACGATCATCCTCAATACCGGCGGCTGTCGCTGGGCCCGCGCCGGCGGCTGTACGATGTGTGGCTACGTCGCCGAGAGCGTCGACGGCGGCTCCGTCTCCCACGAGGCCCTGATGGACCAAATTCAGGTCTGTCTCGACCACGAGGCCGACAACGCCGACGAGCCTGCCGATCTGATCAAGATCTACACCTCCGGCTCCTTTCTCGACGAGCGCGAGGTCGGCGCCGAGACGCGACGAGCGATCGCAGACACCTTCGCCGACCGCGATCGTATGGTCGTCGAGTCTCTGCCCGACTTCGTCGACCGCGAGAAGATCGGCGACTTCACCCAGCACGGCGTCGACACCGACGTCGCGATCGGCCTCGAGACGGCCACGGACCGCGTCCGTCACGACTGCGTGAACAAGTACTTCGACTTCGCGGACTTCGAGGACGCCTGCGCCGAGGCGGCGGTCGCCGACGAAGCGGTGGGAGACGCGGCGAACGCCGGTATCAAGGCCTACCTCCTGATGAAGCCGCCCTTCCTCACGGAATCGGAGGCCATCGAGGACATGATCTCCTCGATCGAACGCTGTGCGGACGTCTCGGGCTGTCACACCGTCTCGATGAACCCCTGTAACGTCCAGCGGTACACCATGGTCGACGAACTCTACTTCAACGACGGCTACCGCCCGCCGTGGCTCTGGTCGGTCGCCCACGTCCTCGAGGAAACCGCCGCCGTAGACGCCATCGTCGTCTCCGACCCCGTCGGCCACGGCTCCGACCGCGGCCCCCACAACTGCGGCGAGTGCGACGACCTCGTCCAAAAGGCCATCAAGGACTTCGACCTCCGCCAGGACCCGTCGGTGTTCGAGCAGGTTTCCTGTGAGTGCAAGCTGACATGGGAGGCCGTCTACGAGCGCGAGCGCGGGTTCAACCAACCGCTGACCCGGTAACGACGGTTTTCCTTTCCCGAGAACGATACCGACGCTTTGCCGCTTCCGAGAACGAGCCACCGTGGCACACCTCTTTGTACTCGCTTGATGTCGTCGGAACGAGCCGTGACCGAGGACCACTCTCGAGCGAGTCGCGATTCGCCAGAGGCAGAATCCGACCCGTGCTCGAGCGAGGTTGAACCGGATCTGCGTTCGACCGGGGCGGAGTCGAATCTACGTTCGAGCGAGGTGGAGTTCGATCCCGACTCGACCGATTCACCGTCGGATGAACCGACCCCGCCGGACGCCGACTCGAGTGACGCGATTCCGAACGGGCTCGCGTCGGACGCTCTCGTTCCGGTCTCGAGGACGGAACGGGTACCCTCTCCGATCCTGCGAACACTCCTCGAGGACTGCTCGGAGGGCCGCGCGCTCGACGTCGCGACCGGTCTCGGCCGGAACGCGATTGCCCTCGCCGAGGCCGGGTTGCGCGTCGACGCGCTCGACGTCTCGAGGGCCCAACTCGAACGCGCCCGCGAACGCGCGGTGTCGCGGTCGGTTTCCATCGAGTGGATCCTGGCCGACGTCGACAGCTACGTTTTTCTCGAGGAGACGTACGACGTCGTAACGATCGGCTTCTTCGACGCCCGTGACCGACTTCCTGGGATACTATCGGCGCTCTCTCCGGGCGGTCTCCTGTTTTACGAACACTACCTCGAGTCGGCCGACGGAAACGGGCCAGGCGATCGCTACCGGTTCGCGTCGAACGAACTCCTGGCGGCGTGTGCTAACCTGACGGTGCTGTATTACGCCGAGTACCGCGTCGACGGTGAGCCTCGGGTTACGCTCGTAGCATACAAACCGAGCGACGAGTCGACTCGAGCGGTGGCGAACAGCGAGTCGTGATTCGGGATTCGATCGGGAACGATGGTAGCCACTCTACGTCACGGGACGTGCAGTTGAGCAAGTCAGTGGTAGTAACTGGCGTCGCTGTGTTGGATTTCCGAACGAAAGAATCTAAGCCTAGGCCGGGATTTGAACCCGGGCTCTCGTCCTTACCAAGGACGCGCTTTACCGCTAAGCTACCCAGGCGCGCAACTGTTGGTTGACTCGAGTCGTCTTTATGGGTTTCGATTCGCCGCCGGGCGTGGGGACGGTTCGCTCGCTCGAGTCGGTTACGGATCCGTCGCCGAGGTCGCCCTGTCGGTGGTGTCGAGCGACCGGTCCGAAGGCGAGCGCGCGAACGCGCTGTGACACTCCTCGACCGGCGGGAACGACGGCGCGAAGTCGTCGGCCAGATCGTCGGCGATCGCGAGCAGTCGCGGCGAAGGTGTCTCACCGACACCGGCCGCGCCGGTGAGCACGGCGAGTTCGAGGACGTCACGTTCTAAGTTCGCGTCGAGTGCGGCGGGATCGCCGCCGGTTTCCTCGCCACGGCGGAGGTCGTCACGCCGGGTTTGATCCCGGCCGAACGCCTGGACCGTCCGGACGGCTTTCCCGGCGGCTTCGGTACGGGCGAGCAGGTAGAACCCGCGGGCGACGAGGATGTCGGCGGCGAGAATCTCGAGGTCGCCGTTTTCACCCTCGTGAGGATTGCCGTCTTCGTGCCAGGGTTCCTCGTGAGCGAGCGTTCGCGTCAGTCGCAGTCCTTCGTAGATGAGTTGGACGCCGGCGGCGTGCGTGAGCACTCCCTCCGCGCCCGGATCGGTGCCGACGGAATCCTCGCCGTCCGACCCCGTCTCGACTCCGGGGGTTGCGTCGCGAGCGGCGACGCTCGCGCTCTCGATCGTGAGTGCACCGGGAACCATCGACGCGTCCTCTAAGACGGATTCGACGAGATCGTGCAACCGCGGTGGTTCGACGTCCGCAACGGCTTCGACGGCGGCGCGCCGACAGTCGTCGGCCTCTTCCATTATCGAGGTCTTACGAGGGGGGAAGCAAAGACCTTTGGAAACGCTCGATCGACTCGCGTCATGATCGACGTCGAAGTCGACGCCGACCGTTCGATTCGCACCGTTAGGCTCGATCGCCCGGCGGTCAGAAACGCCCTCACCGTGGACGGACTCGAGGCGCTCGAGCGGGCGATCGTCGACGCCGACGAGTCGGTGATCGTCCTCCGCGGACGCGGCCCGGCGTTCTGTGCGGGCGCGGACCTCGAGGCCGTCGCCGCCCTGGAGGGCGACCGGGAGGCCGCGATCGAGTTCGCCCGCCTGGGCCAGCGCGTCGCCCGCGCGATCGAGGAGTCGTCGGCGGTCGTCGTCGCGGCGATCGACGGCCCCGTCCGCGGCGGCGGACTCGAACTCGCACTCGCCTGTGACGTTCGGGTCGGGACGCCCGACTCGACCTACGGCGAACCCGGCGTCACCTTCGGGCTGTTCGGTGCCTGGGGCGGCACCGTCCGCCTCCCTCGACTGGTCGGCGAGGGCCACGCCCTCGAGTTCGCGCTTACGGGCCGCGTCGTCGACGCCGAAGAGGCCCTTCGGCTTGGGTTGATCTCGCGACTCGAGGACGATCCCCGGACCGTCGCACGCGAGATCGCCGGCAACGCCTCCGATGCCTGTGAGGTTCTGAAACGCCGAATCCGGGACGACGCCGACCGCGAAACGCGGGAACGACGCGAGGCCGAGGCATTCGGTGACCTCGTGGCGGCTCACGCGGACGATATCGACGCGATGCTCGAGTGAGACGGTCTGCTGTGACTGGCCTGGAGTTCTCCCCCAAGCCAGCGCAGGGTGGGCTGGTGTGTCCGCTGGAACGACCGTCATCCCCTCGGAGCGGAGCCGATCTTGTCGGCTGGTGCCATAGCACACGAAACCTCTTGTACGACTCGAGGAATGGACGATTATGACCACACCCGCGTTTCTCTCCGGCGACCGCGTCACGCTCCGTCCGATCGAGGAAGAGGACCTCGAGTTCCTCCAGGAGTGGATCAACGATCCGCGAATCTGGCGGGCGATCGGCCGACAGACGCCGGTCAATCAGGCACAAGAACGGGAGTTCTTCGAGGAGGTCGTCTGCGGGGACGAGACGATCGACTTCCTCATCGACGTCAAGGGAACGCGCGTCGGAATCGTCGGCTTCAATTCGATCGTCTGGCGGGCACGGCGCGCGGAGATCGGCTACTGGCTCGCGCCCGACCACCACGACCAGGGCTACGGGACGGAGGCGGCCGAACTGGTCGTCGCCTACGGCTTCGACCAGCTGGGATTTCACCGGATCGAGGCTCGCGTCTTCGAGTTCAACGAGGCCTCACAGCGACTGCTCGAGTCGATCGGCTTCTCGAGAGAGGGCGTCCACCGCGACGCGTGGTTCGCCGACGGCGAACATCAGGATACGTACTGGTACGGCTTACTCGCCGACGAGTGGCGGGACGGGCGGGAGTAGCGGTCGTCGACGCCTTTCGGATCGGTTCGACTTTCCCTCTCGACCGCATCGGTTGGGGAACCCGACTCACTCGAGCGGTTCGGGCGCTGGCGGCGCGTTGCGCTTGTGCTCGCTCCGCTCGTAGAGGCCACGGACCATCTCGACGGTCTCGGTGTCGACCTCGAGTTCGCGGGCGGTGGCGGCGACCGACAGCGGGCCATCGACGTGGGTCGCGAGGATAGCATCGAGGGTGTCGTACGCGATGCCAAGTTCGTCCTCGTCGGTCTGGTCGGCCCAGAGTTCGGCGGTGGCGGTCTTCGCGGCCAGTTCCTCCGGGACGCCGACGTGGCGGGCGAGTTGGCGAACTTGCTGTTTGTACAGATTCCCGATCGGGTGGCAGTCGACGGCGCCGTCGCCGTACTTGGTGAAGTAGCCGACGGCGGCCTCGCTTCGGTTGCCGGTGCCGACGACGAGGCGGTTCTCGTGGTTGGCGACGAGGTAGTTCAGTACGCCGCGGATGCGGGCTCTCGCGTTGCCGGTGGCCACGTGGTCGCCCTCGGCGTCGGGGTAGACCGAGAGAAGCGAGTCGACGATCGGCTCGATCTCGATTACGTCGTAGCCGATCTCGAGGTCCCTGGCGACCCGTTCGGCGTCGCTCATGTTCTCGTCGCTACTGACCGTTGCCGGGAGGACGAGACCGTGGACGTTCTCCGGACCGAGCGCCTCGACGGTCAGGTAGCCCGTAAGCGTGCTGTCGATTCCTCCTGAGAGCCCGAGCACGGCCCCATCGGCACCCGCGGCGTCGACGGTGTCGCGGACGAACTCGAGGATGTGTTCGTGTCGTCGTTCCAGTTCCTCCTCCGAGAAGCGAAGGTCGATCATCGACCGTCGATACGGGTTCCCCGTCCTAATAGGCTCGTGTTTCCGGAAAAAACTGGACGAACGTGAATCGATTTCCTCGATCCGTACAGGAACCGCTCGAGGACACGACGGTGAAGTGTTCCGAGCGGGTAGACTCGAGTACTGCAAGCGCCGGTGGTGAGCAAACCCGTCGGATTTGCGATCCTCGCCGCGAGTGAACGGAGTGAACGAGCGCCGGTGGTGAGCCGAGCAAAGCGAGGCGAAGGTCGATAGACGAATGGAGGGAGTCTATCGGAAGTCTAATGGTAGGACATGAGCTTCCCAGGCTCATAGCCCGGGTTCAATTCCCGGTCGGCGCATGTTCTGACGAACGTCTTCTTTCTCGAGTGAGTTTCCGGCGTCGCCTCGAGCGTCCGAATCGCTGAACCCCGGCCCGTAGTCGATGGCACCGCCGTCCGCGTGGATCAATGGACTGACGTTGACTCCGAATAATGCGATTTCAACAGTCGAAGTTGCCTGTCGACGATATCGTCGATCGTCTCGGGGTCGATCCGCTGGTACTCTGGGCTGACGATCGCACTGATCGGCTCGTCACGGTACGTGCCGATCGGTTTCTTGGACGTCGTCTCGACCGCTACGAACGGGCTATCGAAGATGGTTTCACGGTCCGCGTAGCGATCCGGGAGATCGGACTTCCGGGCGCCCAGAAGCATGTGGTCGGGCATCAACACGAGCGCCGTTCCGTACCCGAACGGTGGGTGAGACAGGAGCCCGGCGAGCAAGTACGTCCCGTCCTTACAGTCGCACGCGCCGTCGACCAGGGTTTCCTCGACCATCCGATGGTAATCGAACGCTCCCGCGGCCTCCATGTCGGAGACGTACTCGAACGACTGGACGAACCGGACCGTTCGGTCGAGCCACTGGGCCTCGGTCGTGGATCGATCGTCGTCGGCCGGCTCCGGTCGAACGGCGTCGGAAACGAGCCGCTCGCCCAGATGTCCTGCGTACGGATTGGTTCGGGAGTCGAGAAACGTCCGTGCGTATCCTCGAGGGCGGGCTCGTGCCCGTTCGAAGGCTGATTTGCTGAGTGAGTGTTCGAGCGTCCACGTCGCGTTTTCGCCGTCGGTCCACCGAAACTCGAGGTCGTATCGTCCTTCGCGATTCCGGCGGCGGTATCCGGTCTCGGACCGCGATAGCTCGAGAGGCTCGGCGCCTGCGGTCGCCGCGTTTCGCTTCGATCCAACGAACGGATTGGACTCGCAGAGATATCTGTTGGCCGTCTCGCCACGTTTCGCTTCGATCACGTACAGCCACGGAACCGAGCTCGAGTCGCGGGGAAACTCGTCGACGGCGACGCTAACGCGCCGATCGAGAGGTACGTTCGCCTCGATCAGCGGTCCCTCGACCGTCGCGAACGTTCGACCGGTCGGATACGCCCGTTTGGAGACGCAAAGTGAAAACGGCTCGAGTGGCGTCGACGAGCAAAGTTCGACCGTAACTGATGTGGTCGATCCGGCGACAACCGTCGCGTTGACGCCGGTCCGGTTGATCCAGGCGTCCTGTTCCCGGTCGCGGCGGGTCGTTCGGTCCACGGGTGCTGTCGAACGCTCGGAGCGGCGACGCGTCAGGGCAACGGCCGGGATCGTCCCCGTCCCGACTATCGCCGAGAGCAGTTCTCGTCGGTTCATGGTGTACGGAAACCGGCGGTGGTGCCGGCTTTCATCCGAGACTTTTCCGTACCCGCCTTCAATATATCGTATTTTTTATAATTTGGCGCCAGTCGTCACGGGTATTGCTATAGATCAGTACGTAGTTGGTGTGGCGAAATCTCCCGGTGTGTGACCGGGTCAGGAGGCGACGATCGATTTCCCGTCGATCGTATCGCCGGTGACGACTCGCGCGGCCGACGCGACCGATTACAAATAACCCAACAGCGTCCCGACCAGGACGAGCGTCCACATCGCGACGCCGGCGACGACCATGTCGTTCAGCCTCGAGTCGCGGGTCGCGCGTTTGGCCGCGCCGCCGGCGATCAGTCCGAGTGCGACGACGACGAGTGCCCGCTGGAAGATGACGTCGATCGGGAGGACGTCGACGCCGAGGAGGCCGTAGTCGAGCCAGATCGCGACCGCGAGCGAGGCCGACGCCGCCAGTGCGGCATCGAGTCGGCGCTCGAGCCCGCCGGCGATCGCATAGGTTGCGATCGGGAGTCCGAGGGCGATGAGCGGGTACAACAACGCCGCGATCGCGTGGACGGAGAGGAAGCCGGCGGAGCGATCGAGGGCGATCCCGGCGATTCGAACGCCGAGGACGATCGTCAGGATCGTGCCCGCGAGGATCAGGTGTCGCGCCTCGAGGCGGGCGTAGGCGGCCCCGAGGCGGGCGCGATCGGACTCGCTCAGCTTCCCGTCGACCTCGTGTTCGGCTCGTTCGAGGACGCCGGCTCGCTCGGTTCGCAGTGGGCCCACCACCCGCTCGGCCCGGGAGTCGCGTCTCCGACGCGCGGCGAGTCCCACCGCGACCGGTGTGAGCGCCATGGCGGTGAGGTCGACTTTCGTGGCCCAGCCGTCGGCGTCGGCGGGGCCGGCGTTGTCGAGGTAGATCCGCTGGACGTCCTCCTGGATGTCCACGCTCGGGATCGCCATCAGGTCGGCCTCGAGACGCGACTGAGCGTCTTCGACGCCGTCGACGCGGTGGCGAAGGGTAAACCAGTCGAAGTGTTCCGAGTGGGTCTGCATGACGACCCACTGATCGTCGGGGTTCGGACTGTCGTAGAGCCGAATGTGATATCGGTAGCCGTAGTACTCGCCGTCCTCGAGTTGCGTGGTTTCGGTCGTCCAGTAAGCGTCCTCATCGGGGCCGGGATCGACGTAGGCGTAGCGGGTCGTTCCGTCCGCCTCGGACCAGGGAATGTCGGTCGGGGAGACGGGGCGAATGTCGTCGACGGTCGTCTCGGATTCTCCGTCGCTGTCGGGATCCATCGCGGAGCCGTTTTCGAGTTCGCCGGGCTCTAAGAGCTCCTCAGCTTCGAAGTGATCGTGTTCGGCTTCTTCCCAGTCGCCCTCGCCATGTCGTGCCAACAGGCGGACGACGCGGTCGGTGTCGCCGCGGACGACGACGTTGAGCGGGCTTCGTTTCTCGTGGGTCTCCTGGGAGTTGAGATACGGCCAGAACCCTCCGTCGCTGTCCTCGAACGAGACGATCTCCGGTTCCGGTCGCTCTTCTTGTTCCGGTGCGATGTCTTCCGTCGACGGCGAGAAAAACAGCGAGGGACCGCCGACGAACAGAAACGCGACCGCCAACAGTGCTGTCGCGATCACGATCGAGCGGCGCATGAAATCGTACTACCGACGCCGCACATATCAATTTGACCGAATCGATTCCGTCTCGCCCGTCGTCGTCTCGCTCGCTCGAGCGGTCCGTCTCGTACGGTTTCCTGTCAGTCAGTTCCGGGGCAACCGCCGCACGGGTCGCGGTTGCAACGGTGGACTCGCTGCACTCCTCCACAGTGACTCGTCTCACACGGTTCGACTCACCGCCGATACATCGGTACAGGAGCCCGTATCAGGCGTCGACGTCCGGACCGACGGTCGTGACCGGGACCGGCGCGGTTCGGACGACGCGCTGGGAGACGCTACCGACGACGTTGTTTTCGTAGTCGTCGCCGCTCGTTCCCATAACGATCAGGTCGGCACCGATATCCTCCGCGTAGTCGACGATACACTCCGCGGGGTGGCCGGTGTCGATCGCCGTCGCCACGTCGAGACCCGCCTCGTCGGCGCGCGTCGCGGCCTCGTCGGTCGCCTCGAGCGCGTTCGCGCGAAGCTCCCCGCGAATGGCTTCGACGCGGTCGTCGCCCAGGACGAGAAACGCGCGATCGTCGACGATGGAGAGGACGTGTAGCGTCGCGTCTCGAGTCGTCGCGGCGTCGATCGCGTGGGTTGCGACGGTTTCGGCGTGATCGCTCCCGTCCGTAGCAAAGAGGATCGTGTCGTACATCTATATGAAACTACTCGCGCGAAGGGACAAGAACTTCGCTATCGATTCGACTCGGTGGGAACGAGATTCGGGCCACTCGAGGGGTGGACGAACCAACAGAAACCGGTTCGCCGCGTGCTGGCGATTCGCATCAGGGTTTCCAGCTCAGTTCGATCGAGACGCTCTCGCGTTTCCCGCGAAACATCGTCGAGCGTTCGATCACGTCGACGGAGAGGTCGACGCCATCCGGCGGCTCGAGGTCGACCGTCTTGTTGCCGACTCTAACGCGGACGGTTTCTTCGTTCTCGTCGAAGGCCTCCGAGAGGTGCTCGAAGTACGTCGCAACCTCCTCGCGCGTGAGCGTTTCGTCGGCCGTCGTCCGTTGGGCCATGGTGTGGTGTGGCGAACGGCCCGGCAAAAGTATGGGGAGCGAACGGCGACCAATCGATAGTTACCGCCCGCTCGAGCCAGCCCTTCGGTCAGAACAGGTTCCCCTGTTGATAGACGGAGATCCCTTCGCCGGTGATCTCGTAGGGTTTTTTCTCCCGCGAGTGGTTCGCGTCGCGGATCTTCTGGATCTCGATCGCGAGTCGCGTCTCTCGGAAGTCGTCCGGGCGGACGTACTGCAGGACGAAGACGCCGTCCGTGAGGTACTCGACGATGCCGTGTCTCGAGGCGTAGGGGTTGTCGTCCGACGCCTCGCTCGTCAACAGCGACGTGACGCCCGCGTCTTTCAGGCTCCTTGCGAAGGTGTAGATCTCGTTTCGCCGTTGTGACTGATCGTCGTACATCATCTCGAGCAACGACACCGAGTCGAGGACGAGCCGTGAGGCGCCGAACTCCTCGATGAGCGTCGGCAGTTCGGACCTGATCGACGCGAGGCTGTTGGCCAACTCGACGGGGTCTAAATCGACGATCGCGAGTCGGCCGTCCGCAACGTGTTCGTCGAAGGCGAACCCCTTCTCCGTCGCGCTGTTGATCACGCGTTCTCGGCTCTCCTCTAGGGCGATGAACACCGCCCGTTCGCCCTGCTGGAGTCCGCACTCGAGAAACTGGAGTCCGAGCGTCGTTTTCCCGGTGCCGGCGCTCCCGACGGCCACCATGAGCGAGCGTTCCGGAACGCCGCCCTGGATCATCCGATCGAGGCCGTCGACGCCGAGATCGACCCTGGGGAGTTCCGTGTCGGGATCTTCCTCGAAGTCGGGGTCGTCGGCGCCGATTTCGAAGTCGACATCCGAAAAGCTGGAGGGCCCACCGCCCTGGTCGTCGGTCGTGACGTCCGGGGCGTTCTCGAGCGCCGACCCGAAGTCCTCGTCGAACAGGGAACCGCTGTCGCTCTCGCCACCGTCGGCTTCGTCGTCAGTCGCCCTGTCCGCCGGATCGTCGCAATCTACCCTGCCCGTCGGAGCGTCTTCATGCGCCTCGCCCGTCGGACCACCGTCCTCGTTCGACGTCTCACCGCGAACTTCACCGTTGCTCTCGCGGCCGTCACCGCGGTCCCCGTCGACGAACTCGAGATCGATCTCGTTGCCCGCTCCCTCTTGGTCGGCCTGGCGGCTGGCTTCGTCGGTCGGACACGCACGCTCGTCGGTCTCCCCGCCGGTGGTGGCGTCGAACTCGCCGGACGCTTCGTCTTCGTCGGCCGCTTCGGCGAGCGCCCGCTCGAACCAGTCGTCGCTCATGTGTGTTCACCCTCGGTTTCCGTCCGAACGAGGTGTGCGGCGCAAACGCGGTTCTCGGCGGCTCTCGACCCCGCCTCGAGCGTGGCCGTCGAGGCGTCTGTCTTCCCAGAGACGACGACCGACCGTCGCGAATCGTTCACTCGCGTAGAGTGTGTTCAGCGGGCGTAATGTCGCTTCCGGCCGTCGCGGACGAGAGGCGTGGCTTTTTGACCCCGGAACGGGTATCCGCCGACGATGGACGTCGACGTCGGAATCGTCGCCCAACGTGGCAACGAGCGGGCACGGAAGCTCACTGAAGCGCTCCTCGACGCACTCGAGTGCGAGGCGGTCGCGGTGGTCGTCGACGAGGAAACCGGCGGGACGATCGACGCGGCGTCCGTTCCCGTCGCCGAGATGGCCGACCGCGACCTCGTCGTGAGCATCGGCGGTGACGGCACGCTGTTGTTCGTCGCCCGAGCGGTCGGATCGACGCCGATCCTCGGGGTGAACCTCGGTGAGGTTGGCTTTCTGAACGCCGTTTCGCCCGCCGATGCCGTCGACGTCGTCACCGACCTCGTCGATCGACGCCGAGGCGGAGACACGCTCGAGGGGCAAACGCTCGAGCGCCTTCGGGCCCGTGGCGATGGGTGGACGCTCGAGCCCGCGCTCAACGAGATCGTCGTCCACGGGCCTCGCAGAGGCCACGGCGGCGGCGCGACGATCGAGATTCGTGTCGATGGCGAGCGGTACGCGGACGGCCACGCCGACGGCGTCCTCGTCGCGACGCCGACGGGATCGACGGCGTACAACCTGAGCGAGGGCGGGCCGCTCGTCCACCCGACGGCTGACGCGCTCGTCGTCACACAGATGGCAGCCGACGAGGCGATGCCGCCGCTGGTCGTCGATCCTGACTCGGCGCTCGAACTCACCGTTTCGGACACCGAGACGGCGTACGCGATCAGCGACGGGCGAAACCGCCACCGTCTCGAGGCGCCTACCACGGTCTCGGTCTCGCTCGCGGCGGATCCCGTCACGCTTGTCGGCCCCAAAACGAACTTCTTCGGCGGCCTCGAGAAACTCGAGTGACCGAGTCGATCCTCGAGTCAGCGATTCGACCGGTCGGCCCGGAACAATCCACGAATCAGGAACTGCGTTCGTCGTCACCGCCCCTCGAGTCGATCGAATCGGTTTCGGTCGAGGATTCGCCCCTCGAGTCGGTCGAATCGGGCAGGTTAGGATCGCGATACGGGTTCCGGCCGTAGGCGGGTAGCTCGTCGGCGAGTTGATTCTTCAACACTCGTCGGAGACGGTTGAGACTCGTCTTGTCGAGGCCGTACTGGGCGGCGAGCCGAGTGAACGCCGGCTCGTCGGTGATGTCGTGTGCGCGGTAGCGCCCGAACAACTCGTCCATCCGTTCGGTCGACAGCGCGCCGACGTCGACGTCGTCGAGCCCGAAGTAGGCCCGCCGGTCGACGTCGACGACGTGTCTGATCACCACAAGCGCGACTTTCGGAATCGCGCGCTGGCTCCCGAACTCCGTGAGGTCGATTTCGTCCATCACGCCGAGGGCGAGATCGCGTTGCCACGGCGTCAACTCGAGGGCGTTACACAGCGCCTGTGTCGTGCGCAGGCGATCGAGGTGATGTGCGCGCTCGCTGTAACCCGGCGTCGCCGCGTGCTGTTCGTCGTGCAGGCGGCGAACGCTCTCCGAGAGGTCGCCGTCGGGCGACTCCGCGCGGCCGATGACGGTCGCACTCGGCGTGACGACGCCCCATCGCCGGACCGTCGAGTCACGCTGGACGTCCGCCCGCGACAGCGATCCGGAACCGGGACGCGTCTCGAGGCGGCGCTCGCGTTCGGGCGTTCGAGGGCGCTCGAGTGCGACGCCCCCCTCCGGGGTGGATCGGGGATCGGCACCGTCGTCTCTCATCTCGTCGATGGTTCGGCGGGGGAGACTGAAAAATGCTCGCTCGTTTCGCGCCGGATGGGACGTCGACTGTCGACTCTCAGAGACGATCTACGGGGCGAAGCCGGTGACTACCCGACGCCAGCGGTCGGAAAACGCGGTGATCGGTGGCGGTCAGTGACTCGGAAAGCGCCATGGCTCGCCCGCCAGGGATCGGAGAACGCTATCGCTTCCGGTGCGTGAGGAGTCGCGAAAAGCCCTTCGTAGCTTCACCTTGTCACCAGAAGCACTTAAAGGATCGAGCGATCGTCGCCGACTCGAGCCGCCGCGATCATCTTGTCGACGAAGGCGTCGAGTCGCTCGGCGTCCGGTCCGCCGCGGGCGTGGATTTCGGGGTCGATCTCGACGGGCGGACGTGCGAACTCCGGCCCGACTGCGTCGCCGACCGTCTCCGAACCCTCGCCGCGGCGCTTTCGCTCGAGCAACGTGCGGGCGCGCTCGATCCGTTCTGGCTCGAACACCGCGGGGGCTTGCTCGGTCAGAAAGCGCTCGAACTCGAGTGCGGGGAGGTCGTGCTCGCCGCGTTCGCCGGTCGCCCGAAGGTAGCGGGCGTACATCGACCCACGACAGATCGTCAGGTTTCGTTTGACGGTCGCACGCGTCTGCGTCTCGGCGTAGCGCTCGTCGTCGGCCGGAATCGTCGCCGTTCCCTCGTCGGTTTCGACCAGGTACGCGTCGTCCGTCGTCTCGAGGATCGGGAACGTCTCGTCGTCGGTTCGGACGAGGTGGTGGGAGACGTACTTCCGGTAGTTGTTCGTCGCGACGCCGCGCCAGGCGTGATAGAGGTCCATCGGATTGTACGTCCGCTCGACGTACGCCAGGAGGTCGGTCGCGTCGTACGCACTCCGGTAGCGGATCGGACTCCGGAGTAAATCGATCGCGCCGTCGTTCGAGTCGGCGAGCAACCGGGCGAACGTCCGAACGTCCCACCCTTGAAACTCGAGGTCGACGTCGGATCGTTCGGGTTCCGCCGTTATCGTCGTCGGTGGCTCGCGAACGTGGGCGTATCCCCGGAGGTCCGACTGGACGTAGACGAAGCCGACGTCGTGGTCGCTTTCGGGCCCGGACGCACCCCACGCGTGACTGCCTCGTGCGGCCGCCAACACGACGTCGACGCCGTGGTCGGACTCGAGGACGGTGATCTCCTCGTCGACGGCGTCGAAGACGGTGGCTGAAACGGTCGTCATTGCGAGAACGAAAGCGAAACGCCGCGGTTTCCGCAAACGGCGTTTCCCTGCTATATCTCTACCTTGTGACCAGAGGCACTTAAAGGACCGACGAAGAGGAAGAGAGGCGGAATCGGCGTTCACTGCGGGCGCGACGCCGGGTAGTCGTGTCCGACGACGAGCGCGAGGGCGTGGACCGCGAGCAATCCGAGAAACAGCGACAGCCTCCCGATGGAGTCGATACCGACGATGAAGATGGGAAAGTACGCGACGGGAAGGAGCGTGCTGATCCAGAAGCCGGCGGCGGTCGTGGAGGCACCGAGACGCATGCGTCGCCCTAGCGCATCGACTCGAGCGAGACGAACGAGTCCCCGTGAGCCGTAAGCCAGTTGGTCAACAGTCGGTCCTCGCTCGCCCCCTGTGGAAAGATGGCACATTCGTTCGCCGCGTCGTCGTTTTCGACGACGACGTGATCGAGGGCTTCGTTCGGGTCGTCGATTTCTGTGGTCTGTGATTCGACGTCGTATGTCATATGGTAACAGGCGAGGTGCGCGCCAACTGAATCTAACCGATTGGACCCCATTGTTATCGATCGGTTACCGTGTCGAACGTCGAGGAAACTCGAGCAACGGACCGGCATTCGAGATTGTCGTTCCCGTCGAGGTGATCTCGTCTCCCCGTCGCGTGTACGGTGGTGTTACAGGTCGACGACGGCAGAAGTTTCCTCTTACCGTCGGGTAAGCTCGTATTTACGACCCGCGCTCGCCGAAAAATCGATCGCGTGGCGCAAACGGTTCTCCGCCGACGTCCCGCAGGTGTGCGGGACGTGAGTCGGTGTCCTCATACGGTCTGCTGTCAGCCATTTCCGGTGCGACCGCGACCCGTCCTGCGGTCACACCGGTAAATCGTTACGGCAAACCGTATCAGTCACTCTCACGTCGACGCGAGCAACGACTACTCCGGACGGGCCGCGAGCGTCATCGTCTCGACCGTCTCGGAGTCGTTCCGTCGGAGCAACAACTCGAGTTCGTCGCCGGGGCTGGTCTCGAGGGCGAGAAACGTCGAGAGCGCGTGGCGATCCGGGATCGGCTCGCCGTTCATCTCGAGGATGACGTCGCCGCCGACCGGGATCTCCTCGTTTCGACGGGTCGTCGTCCGATCCGCGCCCTCGAGGACCCCGGTGGCCGGGCCGTCGGGGAGGACGTCGACGACGATGACGCCCCCCGCCTCCGAGAGGTCGTTCTCCTCGGCGATGAGCCGATCGACCGTCGACAGGGTGATCCCCATGAAGGGGTGTTCGAACTCGCCGTCCTCGATGAGCGCCGGCACCACGCGATCGGCCAGGGCGGCCGAGATGGCGAAGCCGATGTTGTTGCCGCCGGGGGCGGTGGCGTTGACGACGCCAACGACGTTCCCCTCGAGGTCGACGAGCGGGCCGCCGCTGTTGCCCGGGTTGACGGCCGCGTCGGTCTGGACCACGTTCGGGAACGAAAAGCGCCGACCCGGGTGGTCGACCGACCGGTTGACGCCGCTGACGACGCCCGCCGACATCGATCCCTCGAGGCCGTAGGGGTTGCCGATCGCGAGCACTTCCTGGCCGACGACGGGCCGTTGCTCGGTCAGCGAAAGCGCCGTCGCGGCGTCGGGGACGTGGTCGGCCTCGAGGACGGCCAGGTCGCTAAATCGGTCGACGCCGACGAGTTTCGTCGCCGTCCAGTCGCCGTTGATGTACTGGAGGTCGACCTCCTCGCCGTCGGCGACGACGTGTTCGTTGGTGACGATGTGGCGGTCGTCGTAGAGAAAGCCCGACCCCTGGCCGCGACCCTCGGTTTCGGTGAGCGGGTCCTCGACGCCGAAGACGCGGACCTGCGTGACGGAGTCGATGATCGCGTCGTAGACGTCGGTGTACGCCGATCCCTCGGCGCGATTGTCGTGATCGATCTCCGCCGAGACGCCGCCTTCGACGGCGCTGTCGCGCTGGGGCTCCGCACAGCCGGCGAGGGAGCCGGCTAAACCGCCGCCAGCGGCGGCGAGGAGGTGGCGGCGACTCAATTCGGGACCTTGCATACGCCACGGGTAGGACTACACCCATTTGAACACCCGGGAAACGGAACACTCGCTCGATTGACCCGGAACTGATCGAAACGCACACTCGACGGCCACGGAACAGAAAACGTGTTAGGCGCGGCCCCCCACGCTCGGGACATGATCACCGACGACGCCCGCGAACTGCTGGCGACGGGAGCGGTCTGTGACTCCTGTCTCGGTCGCCCGTTCGCCGACAGGAGTTTCGGGCTGACCAACGCCGAGCGCGGCCGGGCGCTCCGGACGACGATCGCGCTCGCCGACGACGAGGATTTCGAACCGACCGACCCCGAGGATTGCTGGGTCTGTGAGGGCTACTGTGGGACGTTCGATGCCATCGCCGAGACGGTCGTCGACGCTATCGGCGACGTCGAGTTCGAGACCTATCAGGTAGGGTCACAGGTCCCCCCACTCGTCGAGGAGAACGAACGCCTCCTCCGCGAGGACGCCGGCCTCGAGCCGGACGTCGGCGAGTCGATGAAACGCGAGGTCAACCGGGAGGTCGGTCGCCGCGTCGGCGCGATGACGGGAACCGACGTCGACTTCGACCGTCCAGACGTCCTCGCCGTCATCGACCTCGCGGGCTTCGACCCGCTCGAGGCCACAGAGTCGGGCGAAGTGACGAGCCACACGGTCGACGTCCAGGTGAACCCGGCGTTCGTCTACGGACGCTACCGTAAACTCGAGCGGGATATTCCACAGACGGAGTGGCCCTGCCGGGAGTGTGGCGGAAGCGGGATCCAGCTCGGTGACGACGGCGAGGAACCCTGTGAACACTGTGGCGGCTCGGGGTATCTGTACGACACCAGCGTCGAGCAGGTCGTCCGCCCGCACGTCGTCTGCGCGATGGACGGCGACGAGGGAACCTTCCACGGCGCCGGCCGCGAGGACGTCGACGCCCGGATGCTCGAAGAGGGTCGGCCGTTCGTCCTCGAGGTGAAACGCCCGAAGACGCGCGATCCCGATCCCGCGACACTCGAGGCCGAGATCAACGAGGCCGCCGAGGGGGCAGTCGAGGTCGAGGGGCTTCGGCTGGCGACCTACGAGATGGTCGAACGCGTCAAAGAACACGACGCGAGCAAGCGCTACCGGGCGGACGTCGCCTTCGGCGATCCGGTCGAGGCCGACGACTTCGAGGCCGCACTCGCCGAACTCTCGGGGACGACGGTCGAGCAGTACACGCCCCAGCGGGTCGACCACCGGCGGGCGAACCTCACGCGCGAGCGAACGGTCTACGAGATCGGCGGCGAGTTACTAGAGCCGACCCGAGCCGAGGTTCGCATCCACGGCGCTGGCGGCCTCTACGTCAAAGAACTCATCAGTAGCGACGACGGCCGGACGGAGCCGAGTCTCGCCGGCTTACTCGAGACCGACGCAGAAGTGACCGCACTCGACGTGACCGGCGTCTCCGGCGAGGAGGAGCCGTTCGAACTCGAGGCGTACTTCCGGGACGAGCCGCGCGAGGACCGACCCGAGTCGACGCCCGACGACGAGTAGCGGCGAGTCACAACGAATTTGATAGCGGCCGCCGAGAATCGGCGTATGCCATTCGGCGTCGACGAGGCCGGAAAGGGCCCTGCCCTGGGGTCGATGTTCGCGGCGGCGGTGTTCCTCGAAGAGTCCGCCGTCCTCCCCGACGGAATCGCGGACTCGAAGCGACTCGCACCCGCTCGCCGCGAAGAACTCGCGGCGACGCTTCGGGCGGACGACCGGATCCGCGTCGGCGTCGCCGAGATCACGACGGCGACGATCGACGACCCGGAGACGAACATGAACGCCCTCGCCGTCAGCGCACACGCGACAGCGATCGCCGACGCCCTCGATCCAGTGGACTCCAACTCGAGCGAACCGCTCGAGGGGCTGTGTGACGCCTGTGATACCGACGCCGACCGGTTCGCCCGGCGGGTGGCCGAGGCGTGTGCGCCCGAGATCGATCGCTCACTCGAGATCGACGCCCGCCACGGCGCTGACGAGGAGTCGCGGCTCGTGGGGGCGGCGAGCGTGATCGCCAAGGTCGAACGCGACGCTCACGTCGCCGCAATCGCCGAGGAGTACGGCGAGGTGGGAAGCGGCTACCCGAGCGATCCGACGACCCGCGAGTTTCTCGAGTCCTACGTCGCCGACCGCGGCGAACTGCCGCCGTTCGCCCGCGCGTCGTGGTCGACCTGCGCGGACGTGCTCGCGGCCGCAGAACAGACGGGACTCGGCCGGTTCCAGTAGCGAACCGGTCGTCGTCTCCGAACACCGACCGCTATGCGAGTGCGCGACGAAGATTTATGCGGCCACCCGATGCAGGGCCGAAGCGTGCTCGAGGTCCTGTCGCTTCTTGTACTCGCCGCCGTCGCGACGGCCGTCGTCTGGAAGGGAAGCGAGTGGCTCGAGCGCGCGGCAAACGACCTCGCGGCCGGCTACGGCGTTCCGGGCGTCGTCCAGGGTGCGGTGATCGCCGCCGTCGGCTCGAGTATGCCCGAACTGGCGAGCGTCCTCCTCGCGACGCTGCGTCACGGCGAGTTCGAACTCGGCATCGGCGCGATCGTCGGTTCCGCGGTGTTCAACCTGCTCGTGATTCCCGGCGCGGCGGTGTTGGTCGGCGGTCGAATGGACACGAACCGCGATCTGGTGTACAAGGAGGCGCTGTTCTACATGCTCGCGGTCGCCGTCCTCCTGTTGACGTTCTCGCTCGCGGTCATCTACTCCCCCGGATCCGGGAACGGGCTCGCGGGAACGATGACCCGGCCGCTCGCGTTGCTCCCGCTCGGACTGTACGCGCTGTATCTGTTCGTCCAGTTTCTGGACGTCGCCGAACACGACGCCGTCCGGACGGATGTCGGCCTGGGAACCTGGGGGTGGTTCGCCGTCGGGCTGGTCGTTATCGTCGTCGGCGTCGAGGGACTGGTCCTGGCCGCGATCGGGCTCGGTGACGCGTTCGCCACCCCCGCGTTCCTCTGGGGGATGATCGTCGTCGCCGCCGGCTCGAGCGTCCCCGACGCGTTCGTCAGCGTCGTCGCCGCCCGGGAGGGTCGTGCGAGCGTGAGCCTCGCGAACGTCCTCGGGAGTAACGTATTCGACCTCCTGGTGGCGATTCCCGCGGGCGTTCTCGTCGCCGGCTCGCTCGAGATCTCCTTCCCGCACGTCGTCCCGATGATGGGGTTTCTAATCCTCGCGACGGTCGTCTTCTTCGCCATCGTACGAACCGACATGCTCCTCACGAGACGCGAGGCCTGGACGTTGCTCGTCCTCTACGGCGTTTTCGTCGGCTGGCTGATCCTCGAGAGCGTCGGCACGACGAACGTCGTCCCGACCTGAGGTCGGTCGGCTCTCGCTCGAGGCCGAATCAAGCGTCGTCACTCGTCGCTCGAGGGTCGTGATTTGGCGGGAAAAACGGCTCGGCGGGGCGGCGTTACTTGTCCGTCAGCAGGCGCTGGAGGATGTCACCGTAGGCCGGACGGGTGATGAGCACCCCGATGAGGACGCCCAGGATCGTGATGATGGCGAACCCGCGCAGATCGCCGAGGCTGAGCACCGCAAGCGGCGAGAGCGCGATGATCGTCGTCGCCGCCGCGGCCCCGATGATCCAAAACGCCTTCCGGAACCGGGATTCGAACACCCGGCTCGAGCTGACGTCGCCTTCGTCCATCACCTCGTCGGCGATGATGACCAGGTCGTCCACCCCGGTCCCGACGACGGCGATGAACCCGGCGACGTGCGAGAGGTCGAGTGGCATGCGTATCGCCGCGGCAAAGCCGAGCAGGATCAACACTTCGGCCATCGCCGTGAGGAACATCGGCGCCGCGACCTTCGGGTTCCGGTAGCGCAGGAAGATCATGCCACAGACGGTCAACACCGCGAGCCCGCCGATGAGAAGCGAGTAGAACTGGAACTGCTCGGCCTGGGAGGGCTGGACCGTGAACGTCTGTTCCTGACTGAAATCCAGCGGCGCCTCGAGCGCACCGGATTGCAGGTTGACCGCGAGGTGGTGGGCATCCTGCTGGGACGGCACGATCATTCGGAACGTCGGATCGTTCACCCAGGTTCCTGCCGCCATGTTGTCACCGAGGCCGCCACCCATGCTGTGTGCGTCGACGACCTCGCCGTCGACGACGGTGAGCAGACACCACTGCGGATCGTCGGGGTCGAAGTTGAACTCGCCGGCCTGGCGATCCTGGATGTGACAGCGGCCCTGACCCTCGCCGGTGAATCCGAGTTCGTTCATCGCATCTTGGTACTCCGAGGCCGGACTGTTGCCGTCTTCGTCCTCGGTGCCGTCGACGGTCACCGGAACGTAGTGTTGGTCGCGTTGATCGTCGTAGGAGGCGACACCGGGTTCGGCGATCTCCTGGCCCTCGAGGACCGTCTGGTTCATCTGGCCACCGTCGCCGTCGGGATGGTACGCGTCGATCCGGACGTCACCGCGGTCGCTCAACAGATCACGAAGCTCCTCCGGTTCCATGCCGGGAACCTCCGTGACGATGTAGTACTGGCCACCGAGCGTTGCCTCCTCGTAGGCGTTCCCGCCGGAGAGTCCCGCCTCGTTGATCCGCAACTCGATGGTCTGAATGATCGAATCGCGGGTCTGCTGGGTGACGCCGTCCTCGACGTCGTCTTCGGTGACCTCGAGGCCGACGCCGGCCGCGTTCAGCGCGTCCGCGAACTCGGCGTGGCTCACCTCGTCGGAGAAAATTTCCGCGGTGTAGCGGTTGTCGTTCTCGTGATACCGAACGCGGACGTCGGCCGACTCGATGTCGGCGTCCTCGTAGTCGTACGACAGCAACGCTTCCGTGAGCTGGCGTTGTTGGTCGTGTTCGATCTCGAGGTGGTCGGCGGTCATCCCGACGGGCGGTGCGCTCACTCGCGTTCCGCCGTCGAGACCGAGTCCGTACTCGATGTTCGTCATCCGCTCGTCGACCTCGGCTTCCTCGCCGGCAAGCGAGTCGTCGGCGACGATGCCGCCGGGGATAAAGAGGGCGACCAGCGCGCCGCCGACGAAGGCGACGATGAGGATCAGTCGCCAGTACTCCATGACGAACGCTTTCGGCCCCATTACGATCTCACCCCGTGGAACTTGTACCAGCGAAGCAGGCTGACGTTTAACATGTAGGTGTTCATCAGGTCGGCCGCGAGGCCGACGAAGAGGATGATACCGATCGATGCGAGCAACTCGACGCCGAACAGCGACGCGGCGATCCCCATCACGAGCATCGCCATCATCGACGTCACCGTCATCGTGATCCCGGTCCGGGACGCGCGGTGGGTGCTCTCGTAGAAGTCACCGCTCCGTCGGAGGATGTGGTTGTTCAACAGGATGTCGGAGTCGACGGAATATCCGATCAACATCAGGAGTGCGGCGACCGTCCCGAGCGAGAGCTGGATGCCCGCAAGCGACATGAACGCGAGCGGAATCACGAGATCCGAGAACGCAGAGAGGACGATCGCGATCGACGGAACGAACGTCCGAAAGAGCAAGAACGCGAGGACGCTCATCCCGAGGAACGCGACGGCGATCCCGAGCAGGGCGGTCTGTTGGGCCTGCTGGGCGAAACTCGCGGATGCCGTCGATTCGGACTGGACGATCGACGCATCACCGTCGGCCGCGAGGTTCGCTTCGGCCTGACCGGACAGCCCTTGAATCGTCTCCTGGTCGTCCACGCCGGCGAACTGGACGGTGTACTGGTTGTCGACCCCGGGCGCCTGAATGGCCGAGATCGAGTCGGGTTCGCGGTCGAACGCCGCCGCGATTTCTGCCTCCGAAGAGGTCGTCTGAATCGTTAACTCCGCGCCGCCGGCGAAGTCCATCCCCAGCTGGACCGGCGCTCCGGTCAGCAGAAACGAGCCGCTGAGGACGAGCAGTGCAACCGCGAGAAGCGCGAGCGGCACCGCCGCGAGCTGGCGGTTGCTGTACCGGGAGTACTCTATCTCCGGTACGTCGAAATACCCCATGTATCGGACCACTGGAAGTCAGCCGAAGTAAGCCTTCTCAATTTCTGTGGCATTTTCTGTACCGATCGTTACCGAAAATTTCCCCACACTGATAGCGCTCGAGCCCGTATGCGGGCGTATGACCGACACACAGGAACCTCACCGCGAACGACGGGACGATCACCGCGGACGACGGGACGACCCGGAATCTCCCGGCGGATCCCAACCGGCCGAACGGATCGTCGTTTCGTATCCGGCCGATCTCTCCGACTGGGGGCGGTTTCAAGTCGAGAAGCCCTCGTTTCTCGCGTTTCTCCGGAAAACGAGGGACATCGCGCGCGAGGGCGACGTCTGGGAGGAGTTCGTCGGCGTCGGTTGCTGTGGGAACACGCTCGACGTCCCGCTTCGCGTCGAACGAATCGAAGGCGGTTCCCGTGTCGGCGCGGAGACGGCGATCGAGTACGAAGTCCGCGACGCCTGCGGTATCGAGGGATCCTGGAGCGTCCAGAGCCGGGAGGGGCCGACTCACTCCTAACGTCCCCGTTCACACGGCATCGATCAGTCGGGGAGATACCGGACGCTCAACACGCCGTCGTCGACTGACCGGCGGACTTCGACGCGAACCGCCTCGAGGCGTGCCGCTCGCGCGATGGTCTCTTCGTCCTCGATGACGTCCTGGGCGGCGGATTCGACGTCTTCCTCCGGGACGCGAAACACGTGGATCTCACCGGTCCCCGCTCGCTCTTCCTGGACGAGGTCGCCGACGGGCGCGTCCGCGGCGAGTTCTTTCGAGTGGCCGGTCGGCTCGAGGTCGCTGTCGACCAGTTCGATCGATCGACGGCCGTCGACCTCGATCACCTGCCAGGTCACCTCGAGGGGCGGATCGGGTGCGACGGTCGCCTCGAGGACGTCGTGAACCTCGAGGCCGGGGTTCGAGGCCAACGTGTGTACCTGTGCGGTCTCGACGTCCCGGACGACGGCCGACTCCTCCTCTGCGTGGGTGACGACGAACGTCCCGGTCTTCTCGCTCATGTACGGCCGTAGGTGGAGGACGGTTTTCGGGGTTTCGTCTCGACACCGTCAGTTCGGCATTCGGTCTCGAGACTGCCGTATCGACCCTGCTTTGCCTCGCTGAGTGGGGAAAATCGACCGGAAGACAGGGACGACGTATCACGAGAACGACGACAACGGCGTGCTACCGGGGAAACACGGGATCGGCGTCGTTCCATACCGGTTCGAACTGGCGCTCGAGTCGCGTGGCGAACGTCTCATCACGGATGTCGACGACGCCGATACGCTCGTCGTCGAAACAGGGGTGTGGGATGTCGATGGCCACCGCCTTCCCGTCGACGACGTCGAGTGAGACGTACCCCTCACTCGTCCGTCTCACCTCGACGGTGGCGTCGTGGTTCGCCGCCAGTTCGAACGCGTCCTCCGGGAGCGTCTCGACCAACGCGGCGCTCACGAGAAACTCGACCTCGAGATCACCGTCCATTCCGCCGAAAAAGGCCTCGAGTTCCGCGCGGTAGCGCTCCCACGGTGCGTTCTCGTACGGCAAGCCGACGACCGCGAAGATGCGTTCGTCGGCGGTTTTGACCTGCTCTCGTAGCGTGGTGATCGCGTCCGCACTTCCCAGCGGTGCCGGCCAGAAGTTCCCGTCGGTCGGCGGCGTCGGCGCGAGATCCGATCGAACCGCGTCGGCGAGCGTTCGGTAGCGCTTTTCCTCCCGTTCGAGTTTTCGCGTCCGCTCTGCCAGCAGGCGATCGACGGCCGCCTCGGGTTCGACCGCCGCGTAGCGGCGTGGATCGCCGGCCAGGACGTCCACGATGCCGCGGGCCTCGAGTCCGTTCAACACGTCGTAGATCCGCCCTGTCGGCACGCCGCTGGTCTCCGACACCGTCCGCGCGGTCGCCGCGCCGCTTGCGAGTAACGCCCGATAGGCGCGTTCCTCGTAGCTCGAGAGCCCGAGTTCCTCGAGTTCAGTCATGAAATCTCGTTGTCCCTTCGCCGTCAAAGGCGTTCCCATCGGTTTGCGAGGTGGATTCGTCCGAACGGCCGAGCACCGCGAAACGCGCCGCACTCGAGTTCGGACGTCCCGCTACGTCGACGCCGGGACCGTACGGTCCGCGTGACGGAACGACTTTAGTCCAGGCCAGTGGTGTTGCGCCCATGAACGTCGACATCGGCAACGCCCTCGCGTCGGTCGCATCGCCGGGCGTCTCGATGGACTCCCTCGAGCGCTTAGACGAGCGGGTGGCGAACGCACACGAACGGATCGAGGTCGGCCGGGCCGACGACGAACACGGCTACGCCGCGTTGAATCTCCCCGAGCGGACGGATCCCGACGAGATCAGGGCCGCCGTCGAGCCCGTCGCGGACGCCGAGACGCTGGTCACGATCGGCATCGGCGGGAGTTCGCTGGGTGGCGCGACCATCGTCGACGCCCTGGCGGACGAGGGCGACGGCACGGAGACCGTCTTCCTCGACAACGTCGACCCCGAGTGGGTCTCGCGCCGACTCGAGGCGATCTCCCTCGAGGAGACGGCGATCAACGTCGTCTCCCGCTCGGGAACGACGGCGGAGACGCTCGCGAACTTTCTCGTCGTCCGGGAAGCCTTCGAGTCGGCCGGCGTCGACTGGACCGAGCGGACGATCGTCACGACCGGTGACGCCGGCCCGCTGTCCGATCTCGCGGATCGCCACGATCTCCCCTCGCTTCGGGTTCCGGACGGGGTTCCCGGTCGGTTCTCGGCGCTCTCGGCGGTCGGCCTCGTCGCCGCGGCCGTCTGTGGCCACGACCTCGATGCCTTGCTCGCGGGCGCCGCCGCGGAAGCCGACTCGCTTTCGGGCTCGCTGTTCGAGTGTCCGGCCTACGCCTACGGCGCGACGACCTACGCGCTCGACCAGCGCGGCGCCGGAACGAACGCGATGATGCCCTACGCCGAGTCCCTCGAGACGTACGCGGAGTGGTTCGCCCAGCTGTGGGCCGAGAGCCTCGGCAAGGACGAACTCGGGCAGACGCCGGTCCGCGCACTCGGCGTCACCGACCAACACTCCCAGTTGCAACTGTATCGGGCCGGGCCGCGGGATACCCTCGTCACGTTCGTCCGGCCACGCGAGACCGAAGATCGACCGATCCCCGCGACGGACGTCGAGGACCTCTCGTATCTCGGCGACGCGACCCTCGGGGAGTTACTCGAGGCCGAGTTCGCGGCGACGGAGGCCAGCCTCGCGGCCGCGGGACGCCCGAACGTCCGCATCGAACTCGAGCGTGTCGACGAGTACGAACTCGGCGGACTCCTGTACGGACTGGAGGCCGCCTGCGTCCTCGCCGGGGAGCTATACGAGGTAAACGCCTTCGACCAGCCCGCCGTCGAGTGGGCGAAGGCGGCGACTCGCGGACTGCTCGGCGGCGAGGAGTTCGCCGAGGCCGAAGCGGTCGCCGAGAAGACGGAGCTTCGCGTCGAGCGCTGATCGGTGGTTCGACCAAAAGAGCCTAATCGATATCCGAACTACATTGCGTATGGGTCACGACTGGGGACTCGACTACGTACGCTGGGCCAAAGGTCTCTTTCTCTTCGGATTCGGGCTGATCGCACTCGGTGTGATGCTCGCGGGGATCGGACCGCTCGTGTTCGAAACGCTTCCGGAGTGGACTGATACGCTCGCGGTCGACATGATCGCCGCCGGAATCGGGATCGATTTCGTCGCGGTATTCGGCTTCGGAATCGCGCTCCCGCTGACCGAGTGAACCGACGCGCCACTCGACGTCTTCCGTCGACAGCCATCGTTCGGATAGCATCGGCGTTCGCGTCCGGTTGCGGAGGCCCTATGTGCCCTCGCTCGAACGTCCACGTATGACCGAGACTGCACGGGTCGATTCGCTTTCGCTTCCGTCGGCGGTCGTCCCGGGTATCGGGGCCGGACTCTCGGCCGTGACGCTGATCGCCCTGCTCGTCCCCGTCCGCCGTGGCTTCGAGGAGCCGGCTCTCTGGGCCGGCGTCGCCCTCGCCGCGGTCGCCACGCTCGCGTTTCTCGTCGGACTCCACGACGACGTCGACCACCGAATCGGCGGCGGAATTGCCCTCGTCTCGAGCGTCGTTGTCCTCCTTCTCGTCGGCTACGGGATGAACCAGGGGTACGCCGCCCCGGTCCCGCTCGACCCGTTCCCGGTGTCGTTTCCGTTGCTCTTCGGCGCGTTCGTGACGGCCGGTCTGAGCGTCGGTCTCGGCGCGGCTTACTACGCCGACGTCGATCCGTTCGGGCTTCTCGTCCGGAGCGGGTACACGGCGGGGATGATGGGTGTCGGCCTCGTTGGGTTGTTCAGTATCGAGGTGACACTGGTCGTGCTGTTGATTCCGATCATACTCGTCTTCGGGACGCTTTCGCTCGCCCAGGCCGTCGCGCTAAGCCAGCTCGGGATGGCCGTCGGAACCGGAGCCGTCGCCGTTGGCTACCTCGTTTTCCGGGGCTACGGTCTGTCGTACATCGACGTTCGGTTGCCGACCAAACGGGACGTCCTCTGGACCGTCGGCGGGATCTTCGTCATCTTCGGCGCGCTGTTTGCGATCTCGGCGCTGTTCTACACGACGGGCGTCGAAAGCTCCGATCACGGCACGGCCCAGCAGGCCCAGGAGAATCCCGAAATCCTGCTCGTCTTGATCCCCGCGTCGTTGCTCGTCATCGGCCCCTTCGAGGAACTGCTCTACCGAAACGTGATACAGAAGGCGTTGTACGCGCCGTTTTCACGGTTCGGCGCCGTCGTCGTCGGGAGCGTCATCTTCGCGCTCGTTCACACCCAAGCGTACTGGACCGCCGGGACCGGCCAACTCGTCGCGAGCCTTGGCGTCGTCTTCGGGCTCTCGATCGTTCTCGGCGTGATCTACGAACGAACCGAAAACCTGGTCGTTCCGGCGCTTATCCACGGCGTCTACAACGCGATCCTCTTTGGGAACCTCTATCTCGGGTACGCCTGATACGGTTTCCTGTAAACGAGTTTCCGACACAACCGCAATTCGAACGGCGGTTGTGCCGGAACGGCTGCGTTGAATCACTAGACGGCGTCGGGAAAGGTCAGTAAATCAAAGGAGTTGAAGCGGGGAGACTTCGGTGTC